>NZ_JBFUFR010000010.1:0-157017 GCF_056403315.1 Roseateles sp. P2_H4
ATGGGCGCCGAGCCGGGCGGCACGCTGAGCGGCTGGGCGTCGACCGGCGCGGCGGCGACGGTGGTCGGCGGCGGCAGCGTGGCGACCGGGGTCGCCGGCGCGGCGCGCAGCACCATGTCGGGTCGCGCGGCTGGCACCGGGGCCTGGGCCACCACCGGGCGCGGTTCGACGGCCGGGCGGCTCGTCGTCACAGGCAGGCCAACGCTCGGCGTCGCAGGCTCGACGGGCGCCGGCGCGGCAGCGACCGTGGTCGTCGCGCTTTCCGGGGCTTGCGAAGCTGCAGGCGTCTCGACCGCCGGCGTGGCCGCGGCCACTTCGGTCTGCGGCTCGGCACTGCCCACCACCATGGCAGGCGGCGTGACGGGTGCGCTGCTCGGCCGGTTCATGGCCCAGATGGCCACGGCCGCGATGATGGCGGCGCCGGCACCGGCGGGGATCATCCAGCTCATCTGGCGATCACGCTGGATGGCAGCCGCCGACGCGACGCTCGGCTGGGGCCGGGCGAAGACGGGGTCGACGCGCGGCGTGTCGGTCGCTGCCGTTGCCTGCAGCGGCGCGTGGATGGAAATCTTGGCGCCCGCCCCTGTCGGCTTGAATCGCGCCGGGCCCACGGCGGGCCTGGCTTGGCCGGTCTTCAGGGCATCGGGCAGATGCTCGGGCTTGGTCTCTTCCAGGTGGCTGGCCCAACCCTCGGCGTGCATCGATTTCGGGAATTTCATATCTGCCTCCAGATCGTCGTGGTCGACGTTTGCGGTGGAGACAACTTTGAGGTGACCCGACGGCGCGCCCTGCCGGTGCAGGCACCTTCGCCTTGTAGGACAAAGGGCCCGGGATGTATGCGCTTGTGAGCGTTGTGAGCAGAGGGGCTAGAAACCCCGCACCGGCAACCTCTCGTCACGCTGCAACCAGTTGCGCGGCGAGTAGCGGCTGGCGGCGTCCGTCACGTGCAGGGTGTAGGCGTGGCGCGACTTGGCGGAGCGGTTGGCCGCGGAGTAATGCGGCAGCAGGCCGTGGAAGACGACAAGCGAACCGGCCTCGACTTCCAGCGGGATGGCCTGCTTCGAGTCCGCCGCCGGCCAGGGCGTGGCGTCAATCTGCTCCATCCAGGCCTTGCGACCCTCGCGCACAAAGCGCTCGCGCAGCACGCCACGCTGGCCCTTGTGGCCGCCGGGCTCGGTCCACAGGCAGCCGTTCTGCAGCGTCGCGTCTTCCAGCGCGAACCAGAAGGTCGTCACCGTGACGGGGTCGCTCTCGAAGAAGCTGGCGTCCTGGTGCCAGCGCACCTCGCCGCCGATGCCGGGCTGCTTGAAGATGAACATGCTCTGCCAGACCTGCGGCCCGGCCAGGCCCAGCTCGGCCGCCACGCCGCGCAGCGCCTCGCCTTTGGAGAAGGCGCTGAAGACCGGGTCGAGGTCGTGCATGGCATGGCCGATCTTGTTGATGGCCAGCTCCTTGGGCACGCGCAGCCGGCCCTGCGCGTCGAAGGCCTCCTCTTCGAAGAAGCAGCGCATCTGGTCGCCGCTGTCGAGGAAGTAGTCGTCGACATGGCGCTGCTGCTCCTCGGTCGTGAAGACGGGGCGCTGCTCGCCCGGGTCGAAGGCGTCGACGAGGTCCAGCGCGCGCTGGCGCAGCGCGGCGATGTCGGCGGCGTTCTTGAAGCCAGGGATGACGAGATAGCCCTGTTCGGCGTAGGTGGCGGCGAGGTTGGCGTCAACAGTCATGAGGAAGCGTCCGAAGTTGTGCGGATTGTGTGGCCGGCGCAGGCCCCCCACAGTCCGCCCATCTCAATTCCCGGGAGACTCCCAATGAAAGCGCTCAAGGTCCTGCTGATCGCGGTGGTCGCGCTGTGCCTGCTGCTGGGCGTGGGCGGCCTGCTGCTGTCGCCCAAATACACGCTCTCGCGCACGGTGAAGATCAACGCCGCGCCGGACAAGATCTACGCCCTCATCGCCGACCCGCGCGGCTGGAAGCAGTGGAGCGCCTGGAACCAGCGCGACCCGGCCATGGCCATCGAATACAGCGGCCCGGCGTCGGGCGCCGGCGCCGTCTGGGCCTGGAAGAGCAAGAGCCAGGGCGACGGCCGCATGACCTTCACGACGGCCGAGGCGCCCAAGCGCCTGGGCTACGAGCTCTACTTCCCCGACTTCAACACCACCTCGACCGGCGACTTCCGCCTCGACACCAACGGCGGCGCCACGCAGGTGACCTGGTCCATGGACGGCGACATGGGCAGCAACCCGATGTACCGCTGGATGGGCCTGTTCATGGACAAGATGGTCGGGCCGGACTTCGACGCGGGGCTGGCAAACCTGAAGGCGCTGGCCGAGAAACCCTGAAGAGGCCCGCAGCACCGAGCAGGATGGCCGCCGCACCCAGCCATTGCAGCGGCGCCAGTTCATGCCCCAGGGCCAGCCAGTCGACGAGGATGGCCACCACCGGGTAGAGGAAGGACAGCCCGCCCTGCAGGGCCGTCGGCAGGCGCTGCACGCCGGCATACATCAGCGCATACATCAGGCCGGTGTGCACGACACCCAGCACGACCAGCGGCATCCAGCCCCGCGCCGTCTGCGGCAGCTGGCCGAAGTCGGCAAACGGCGCCAGCATCAGCAGGCCCACCGCCACCTGGATCAGCGCGATCAACGGTGCCGGCATGCCGCTCAGGCGCTTGGCAACCACGGCGGCCACGGCCCACAGCGCCGCCGCACCCAGGGCCATCGCCACGCCCAGCCCGAAGTCGCCGCCGACATAACCGGCGTTGGGCTTGGCCTGCACGATCAGCACCATGCCCGCAAAGGCCAGGGCCACCCAGGCCAGCCGCGCCGCGCTCAGCCGCTCGCCGAAGAACACCACGCCCAGGCCCATCAACAGGAAGGGCTGCAGGTTGTAGACCGCCGTGGCCACGGCCACCGAGGCCCGGCCATAGGCGCCGAACAGCAGCACCCAGTTCAGCACGATGGCCACGCCGCCCAGCACGGCCAGCCCCAATTCCCGCGCGCTCGGCCGGCGCCACAGGCCCAGCACCGTGCAGAGCAGCGCCAGCGTCAGCAGGCCGAAGCCGCAACGCCAGAACACCACGTCCAGTGGCGCCAGGCCGGACAACAGCACGAAATAGCCGATGGAGCCCAGCAGGCTCATCGCACCGCCCATCTCGAGGGCGCCACGGGTGGTGGGGGACAAGATGCTTCCTTGCAATGACGAGGTGGTCATTGTTTCAAGGTCAACCCGATCGATACATGCATTCGAGACGGCAGATTGATGACTTGGCAGAATCGACAACGGCATTTTTTTATCACCACCGAATAATGATCGACGACACCGACCGCCTGCTGCTGGCCGCCCTGGCCGCCGACGCCCGCGCGCCGCTGAAGGACCTGGCCGAGGCGATTGGCCTGTCACCGCCCGCCACGTCGGAGCGGCTGACGCGGCTCAAGGAGCGCGGCGTGATCCGCGCCTTCACCATCGACATCGACCCGCTGGCCCTGGGCTTCACGCTGCAGGCCATCGTGCGCGTGCGGCCCATGCCCGGTGCACTGGCCCAGGTGCAGCAGCGCATCGAGGACATGCCCGAGGCCTTGGAGTGCGACAAGGTGACCGGCGACGACTGCTTCGTGCTGCGCCTGGCCCTGCGCTCCATCGAGCATCTCGACCAGGCCCTGGACCGCCTGGCCGACTGCGCCCAGACCAGTTCCAGCATCGTCAAGGCCCAGCCCCTGCGCCGCCGCGTGCCGACGCTGAAACTGGCCGGCTGACGCCAGCCCGATCCTCAATTGGCAGCCACCCTCCCCCCTGAAAGCGGTGGAAGCTGGCGCTGCCCCGATTGACCCTGAGCCGGCAGCGGCGCAACGTCCGATGGCTCGTTCCCGCCTCCCGGAAAGGATTGCCATGACGTCCCTCGTCCTCCGCGCACGCCTCTGGCTCGCTGCGCTGCTGTTCGCCCCCACGCTGCTGCTGGCCGCGCCCTATGAGGTGATCGGCTCCATCGGTACCAATCAGACCGGCGGCCCCTTCATCACCAACCTCGGCAATGGCACGTCGCGCTGGGTCACGCCGCTCGACTGGACCAACAACAACGCCTTCGCGACCGGGCCGCTGTTCTTCATCGTGACCTCGCAATGGGTCAACGGCTCGCCGGTCAATGCCAACGCCATGCAATGGGACAACGCCGCCGGCCTGTTCCGCCAGGGCAATCTGACGGCCGAGGCCGACAACGAGGACCGCTTCATCAAGCTCAGCGACACCGACATCAGCTTCGCAGCGCTGAACCCGGTGTTCGGTGTCGGCGCCGGTGACAGCCTCGCGGCCTTCGCCCTCGGCTCGTTTGCGCCCGGCCAGACCCTCAGCGCCGCCATCAACTTCGTGCTGACCGACTCCATCAGCCAGATGTGGTTCAACGGCGTCTTCGTCCAGCAGAGGCTGCCCCTGCCGGGCAGCCTGCCGCTGGTGCTGGCCGGTTTCCTCGCGCTGTCGATGGCGCGCCGCGCCAGGCGCTGAGGCCCGTCAGCTCGGCTCCCAGGCCAGCGCCAGCGCCAGGGCGGCCTCGGTGACGGCCCGTCCCAGCGGCGTGGCCGGGTCGGGACGGCGCAGTCGCGGCTGGCTGCCGCTCAGGTCCAGGCTGCCGACGACGGTGCCCTGATAAAGCATCTCGTAGCCCGTGGCGGCTGTCTGCGGCTGCACATTGCCATCGAGCAGATGGACCGAGCGCAGCCCCACCGTCAGCTCGCCGCGGCGGTAGGCGCCTTCGCGGCTGAGCTTGCCGCGGCGCATCTCGCCCTCGCCGATCTGCAGCATGGCGGCCGGGGCGCTGCCCCAGCGGCAGCTCAGCACCCAGGGCTTGCTGTCGGTCAGGCGGCCGTTGGCGCTGGCCTCGGGCGTCCAGGCCTCGCAGACGGCCGCGCTGTCGCCCGCCGGGCCCTGCCAGCTGAAGTTCAGCGGCGCACGCAGATTGCCCGGCAGGGGTTCGAACAAGGCCAGCCGGTCGGCGCCCCGCTCGTAGCGCACGCGCTGGCCGCTCAGCGAGAAGTCGCCCTTGCGCGCCCAGCCCGGCTTGCCAAAGCTCTCCACCGCCACGCCTGCCACCGACGCCGCCTGGGCCATGTGGGCGTCGCGC
Organism: Roseateles sp. P2_H4; assembly: GCF_056403315.1. Lineage (NCBI taxonomy): Bacteria > Pseudomonadati > Pseudomonadota > Betaproteobacteria > Burkholderiales > Sphaerotilaceae > Roseateles > Roseateles sp. P2_H4. The sequence goes on from NZ_JBFUFR010000010.1 coordinate 5,108, forward strand.
CCTTCCCGCCCACGCGTCTCACGCCCCTCCCGCACCGTGGCGCAACCGGCAAGCAGCAGGGCCAGCAGGGTCGGGACGGCAACGATCAAGAGGCGATGGCGCATGGGCGAGGACCAGGGTCGTGGCGAATGCCCCGACTCTAGGGCCGCGCCCGCCGGACAGCTGTTACCCGGCGTTGCTTCCGTTAAACGCCACACCGGCTGTCGGCCCTCGCTGCGGCTGGTCACCACGCCGCAACCGCCCGTCGCAGCGGCGTCGTGACCCGGCGCCGGCACCGGCAAGCTGCGCCGCTGCTTCGTCACACTCCACCACCATGCAAGCATCGACCGCTGCCCCACCGCGCCTGACCCTCGCCGCCCTGGCCTTGCTGGCCGAGACTGTTCACCTCAGCTGGGAGGCCCTGCACGGCGGCATCGTCACCCACCATCTGCTGCAGCGCCCCGACCTGCCCGGCCTGTCCAACGCCTGGGGCCTGCTGTTGCTGCCCGCCCTCGCCGCCTGGGCGGCCGGCCGCCTGCCCCGTGCCGGCGCCACTCGACGCGAATGGGGGCCCGTCGTCATCGGCTTCGCCCTGCCCTTGCTGCTGGGCGCCTCGCTGGCCCTGAGCTTCGCGCTGCATCTGCAGGACCTGACCGGCATCATCTTCATGGGCCTGCTGCCGCTGCTGGCCCTGCTGCTTCCCGCCCATCGAGCCGAGAGCCTGTTCGGCTTCGTGCTCGGCATGAGCTGGACCTTCGGCGCCGTGCTGCCCACCGTGATCGGCGGCGTCATCGCCGGCCTGTCGTGGCTGGTGCGCGGTGTCGCCCGCCGCGCCTGGCATGCAGCGAGGCCCGCATGAGCAACAACGTCAGCGCGCGCGAACTGCGCATCTCCGGGCTGTGCTATCTCGCCATCATTGCGCTGGGCCTGTACAGCGAAGCCTGGGTACGCGGCAGCCTCGTCGTGGCCGGCGACGCCGCCGCGACGGCCCAGCGCATCGCGGCCAACCCGCTGCTGTGGCGCAGCGGTCTGGTCGCCGACCTGCTGATGCAGGCGCTGGACCTGCCCATCATCGTCATGATGTGGCGGCTGCTGAAGCCGGTGAACGAACCGCTGGCGCTGACGGCCACCGGCCTCAACCTCGTGCAGACCTGCGTGCTGGTGGCCAACCGCGTGCAGGCGCTGGCCGCGCTTGAGATGCTGACCAGCCCGTCCATGGCCGCGGCCTTTCTGCCGGGCCAGCGCGATGCCCTTTCTCTGTTTGCCGTGAACCTGCACAGCCAGGGCTTTGGCATCGGCCTGATCTTCTTCGGCTTTGCCTGCGTGCTGCGTGGCTGGCTGATCGCCCGCAGCGGCGTGCTGCCGCGCGTGCTCGGTGTGCTGATCGGCGTGGCCGGCGTCTGCTATCTGGTCAACAGCTTCGCGCTGCTGCTGTCGCCTGCCTTTGCCCAGTTGCTGTTTCCGGCCATCCTGCTGCCGGCCCTCGTGGGCGAGCTGGCGTTCGCGCTTTGGCTGGCGCTGAAGGGGCAACCGCGTTTGGCATAGTTGCGCCGCATGTCCAATTCCGTCATCGTTGCCCTCGACTTCGAATCCGCCGCCGAGGCACGCGACATGGTGCGGCGGCTCGGCCCCGCGGCTGATCATTACAAGATCGGCCTGCAGCTGCTGACCGAGGCGGGGCCCGAGCTCGCCCGCGAGCTGGCGGCGGCCGGCAAGCAGGTTTTTCTCGACCTCAAGCTGCACGAGATTCCCAACTCGGTCGCCGGCGCCGTGAAGGCCGCCGACCGCGTAGGCGCCACGCTGGTGACGGTCCATGCCTCGGCCGGCTCGGCCGCACTGCGGGCGGCGGTGGCCGCGGCCCAGCCCTATCCGCAGTTGCGTGTGCTGGCCCTGACGGTCATCACCAGCCTGTCGGACACCGATCTGCCGGAGCTCGGCCTCGCGCCTTCGGTGCAGGACCAGGTGCTGCGCCTGGCCCGGCTGGCGGCGCAAGCCGGCTGCCACGGCGTCGTCGCGTCGGCCCGCGAGGCGGCCTGGCTGCGCGAGGCCCTGCCCGTGGGCATGCTCATCGTCTGCCCCGGCATCCAGATGCCCGCATCCACGACCAGCGACCAGGTGCGCACCGCGACGCCGGACGCCGCGGCACGCGCGGGAGCCACCCATGTCGTCATCGGCCGCGGCATCACGGCCGCAGCCGATCCCGTCCAAGCCCTGCGCCTGGCGCAGCTCGCATTCGCGGCCGTCTGATTGCGGGCAAACACCCGCTTGTCATCGCCAGCGCCGTCCCCAAGTCGCGCCCATCTCCAAGACCGAGGCCTTTCATGAACGAGCCCCAAGTCCCGACCCTCTACGACTGGCTGGGCGGCCTGCCCGCCCTGCTGCGGCTGACCGAGCGCTTCTACCAGCGCGTCAAGGACGACGCCCTGCTGGCACCCGTCTTCGCCCACATGAACGGCGAGCACCCGGCCCATGTGGCCGCCTTCCTGGCCGAGGTGCTGGGCGGCCCGGCCCATTACTCTGCCGAGCATGGCGGTCACCCGCACATGGTGCGCCAGCACCTGGACCGCCACCTCAGCCAGGCCCAGCGCCGCGCCTGGGTCGCGCTGCTGCTGGACACTGCCGACGAGCTCGGCATGCCCGATGACCCGGAGTTCCGCTCCGCGCTGGTGGGCTATCTCGAATGGGGCTCGCGCCTGGCCGTCATCAACTCCCAGCCCGGCGTGACGGTGGATGTCGATGCGCCCATGCCCAAGTGGGGCTGGGGCGAGGTCAGGGGGCCTTGGCAGGGCTGAGGCGTGCTGAAATCGCGCGACTTCAAGGAGAACCCATGAAACGCGTGACCGGCATCGGCGGCATCTTCTTCAAATCACCCGACCCCAAGGCCCTGGCCGAGTGGTACGCCAAGCACCTCGGCTTTCCCGTCGAGGCCTGGGGCGGCGTCACCTTCCCCTGGGCCACGCCCGACAACCCGGGTGGCGCGGGCGGCACCAACTGGTGCCCCTTCAAGGCCGACACCGGCTATTTCGCGCCGAGCACGGCCGCCTTCATGCTGAATCTGCGCGTCGCCGACCTGCACGGCCTGCTCGCGGTCCTGCGCGAAGAAGGCTGCAATGTCGTCGGCGAACCGCAGGACTCGGAGTACGGCAAGTTCGGCTGGGTCATGGACCCGGATGGCAACAAGCTCGAGCTGTGGGAGCCGCCGGCCGGGCAATGAGCCCGACGACCGCTACTGGTTGATCGGCGGCGCTGAAGGCGCCGGCTCCGACGCCGCCTCCTCAACCCGCGGTGGCGGAGGTGGCAGGCCGATGCGCGTGATCGCCAGGTCGCCGGCGAACTCGGAATAGAACCAGTTGCCGTCTTGCTGCACCAAGCCCTCGGCCGGCGGCGCCAGCTGGGTGTTGGGCTGGCCCTTCAAGGCCACCGCCATCGTCGCGGCCCAGACCGGCAGGGCCAGGCCGCCGCCGCTCTCGCGCTCGCCCAGGGACTTGGGCTGCGGATAGCCTATCCACACCGCCCCGGCCCGCGTGGCCTGGAAGCCGCAGAACCAGGCGTCGATGGCGTCGTTGGTCGTGCCCGTCTTGCCGTAGAGGTCCCAGCGGCCGAGCAATGAACTCGCTCGCGCGCCGGTGCCTTCGCGCGCAACGGCGGCCAGCAGCTGCGAGGTCATGAAGGCATTGCGCGGGCTGACGGCCGTCCTGAACCGCGGCGCCTCGGCCTTCCACAGCACCGCGCCCTGCGCGTCCTGCACGCGATCGATCAGCCAGGCCACCGGCATCTGGCCGGCGTTGGCAAACGCCGCATAGCCTTGCGCCATCTGCAGCGGCGTGACGGAGCCGGTGCCCAGCGCGATGGTCAGGTTCAGCGGCTGCTTGTCCTCGTCCAGGCCGAAACGCGCGGCCCAAGCGCGGGCGCGCTGCGGGCCAAGGGCCTGCACCAGGTGGATGGTGACCATGTTCTTGGAGCGGGCCAGGCCCTGGCGCAGCGTCAGCGCCTCCTCGTACTGGCCGTCGTAGTTGCGCGGCGACCAGTCGCCCACTTCCACCTGTTGGTCGCTGACCAGCGTGCCGGCCCAGGCGCCCTGCTCGATGACGGCGGAGTAGATGAAGGGCTTGAAGGCCGAACCCGGCTGGCGCCAGGCCTGGGTGGCGGAGTTGAACTGGTTGCGCGCGAAGTCGAAACCGCCCACCAGCGCGCGGATCGCACCGGTGCCCGGGTCCAGCGTGACGACGGCACCTTCAGCCTGCGGCGTCTGGCTGAGCTGCCACTGCTTGCCGGACTCCAGCACCCGCAGCACGGCGCCACGCTTGACGTTGGCCAGGGAGCGCAGCGCCTGGCCTTTCAGCGTGATCTTCTCGCCGTCGGCCATCACCAGCTCGGCCGCGCCCTTGTCGACCTTGAGCAGGATGGCGGTGCGCAGTTCGCCTAGATCGGGGTGGGCGTCGAAGCCGGCCTCCAGTGCCTCGTCGAGCTCGTCACCTTTGTCGTCAGGCAGCTCCAGCGTCGCCTCGGGGCCGCGGAAGGGCTGGCGGCGTTCCAGCTCGAACAGCGCATGGCGCAGCGCCTCCTGGGCCGCCGACTGCTCGGCATAGCGCAGCGTCGTGTAGACGGTCAGGCCGCGCGTGTAGGCCTCCTCGCCGTAGCGCGTGACCATCTCGGCGCGCACCTGTTCGGCGGCATGGTCGGCCACGCCGGAGAGGCGCTTGGGCCGGCGCACGTCCAGCGGCTTCTCGCGCGCCGCCTGGGCCTGCTCGGCGGTGATCTGGCCCACCGCGACGAGGCGGCCCAGCACGACGGCCTGGCGGCGCTTGGCACGCTCCGGGTAGAGGGCGGGGTTGAGGCGATTCGGGTCCTTGGGCAAGCCGACGAGCACGGCGATCTCGCCGGTGTTGAGCTTGTCCAGCGACTTGCCGAAATAGCGCTCCGCCGCGGCGCCAAAGCCATAGGCCTTGTTGCCCAGCGAGATCTGGTTCATGTAGATCTCGAGGATCTGCTCCTTGGTCAGATTCTTCTCGATCTTGATGGCCAGCAAACCCTCCTGGGCCTTGCGCGCAAAGGTCTGGCGGTTGCTCAGGAAGATGTTGCGGGCCAGCTGCTGGGTGATGGTGGACGCGCCCTGCAGCCGGGTCGGGTGCAGGATGTTGTGCAGCATGGCCCGGCCGATGCCGCTGTAGTCGATGCCGGAGTGCACATAGAAGTCGCTGTCCTCGACGGCCAGCAGCGCGTCCTGCAAGGGCTTGGGGATGTCCTTCAGCGGCACGAAGCGGCGCCGTTCGGCGCCGAACTCGCCCAGCAGCTGGCCTTCCTCGCTGAGCACGCGCAGGGGTTGGTGGGGCTGGTAGTCGGTCAGGGCATCCAGCGCCGGCAATTGGGCCCAGATCAGGGCCGCGACGATGGCGCCCACCAGCAGGAGGGCCAGCGGCGCGCCGACCAGGGCGGCGAGCCAGGGGCGTTGGAGCAGGTACTTCAGCATGGCGCGCATGGTAGGCGCAGCGCGCCTGCCGGCTGTGTAGGCCGCGAGCTGTTATTTGGTCGCCGCGGCGATGGCCTTTTGCAGGTCCTCGCGCTGCTCGCAGCCGCTCGGGCAGACCTTCTCCAGCACCGCCAAGCGCTCGCGCGCCTTGGGCAGGTCGCCCTTCATCACATAGAGCTCGCCGAGGTATTCGTTGGCGCCGCGGTGGTTGGGGTCGATGCGCAGGGCCTGCAGGTATTCGACCTCGGACTCGGCCAGCTGCGGCGTGGCCTGCTTGCGCAGCGTGTAGCCCATCAGGTTGTGCCAGTCGGCATTGCCGGCCTGGGGCTGGGCGCGCAAGGCGGCGAGGGCGCCGACCCAGTCCTTGCCCGCGATGAGGCGGCGCGGCGTGGCCAGCGGGTCGGCCGCGGCGGGCTTGATCTCCGGCGGCGGGCTCATGTCGGCGGCCCAGGCGGAAGCGGTCAGCAGCAGGGCGGTCAGGACGAAGCGGCGCATCGGGCGTCTCCAGGCAAGGCAAGGCCGCCAGCTTAGCGCCCTCCGCCGCCCCGCCGGGCTGGTCGCGCGTCTGCACTGACAGGCCTGACGGAAGTCATGGGGGCCTTGCGCCGTCGGGCGCGGCGCGGGCTTCGTCGGCTGATTCCCGAACTTGGTCCGGCGGCTGCTGACCCGGGCCGCGGCGATCTCTAACTTTGCGTCATTGCCAACCCCCGAGGAGTTCCCATGAAAGCCATCCTGCCCCTGCTGCTGCTCGCCGCCGTCACCGCTGCGCCGGCCTGGGCCGCGCCCGCCAATCCGGCAACCTGCCCCGAGGCCGGCGAGCAGTTGGCCGAATACCTGGCCAGCGCCAAGCAGCGCATCGGCCACGACGGCGAGGTGCACGTCGAGTTCGAGGTGGATGCCGAAGGCCGCGCGCAGGTGATCGCGCTGGACGGCTCGCGCCTGTATCGCAGCCCGGTGCGCATCGCGATGACCACGCTGGAATGCCAGCGCGGTACGCCGCAGCGCTACGTCATGAACATCCGCTTTGCCGACGCCGCACCCCGGGCCGTCGCGGCCGCCGCGTCTTCCAGCCTGGCCCAGGCCAAGCCCGGTGACACTCCGCGTTGATGGCCCCTGCTTCTGCCCCTGATCGCGTCGCCCTGCTGCGCTGGCGCGCCGTGCTCGCCGCTGCCGCGCTGAGCGCTGCGCTGGCCATGGCCCTGCTGCTGCCAACTGCCGTGCGCTGCGCGCTGTGGCGCGAGCACGGCTGCGGCGGCGGCGTGGGGCTGAAGGGCGGCCTGGGCCTGGCCGTGCTGCTGTGGGGGCTGTGGCTGGCGGCCGCGTTGACCCAGCCCCTGCTGCCGCGCGCCGGCCGGGCACGGCGCTGGGGGCTGGCCGTGCAGATCGGCGGGCTGACGCTGCTGTTCGCGACGCTGAACGGTGTCCTCCACACCGTCGGCGCGCCGGATGGCCGCCTCAACGCCTACACGCTGCAGATCCTCATCACCTTTGCCGCCTGCGTCTGCCTGGGCCTGGAATACCGCCAGCGCGGCTCGCGCGGCCAGGCCGATGCCGAACGCCTGCAACGCGACGAACAGACCCTGGCCCGCCAGCTCGACGAAGCCCGGGCCACCCTCTTGCAGGCCCAGGTCGAACCGCATTTCCTGTTCAACACCCTCGCCCATCTGCGCCGCCTGGCACGCACCGATGCCCAGGCCGCCCACGCCATGCTGGCCGACCTGCGCCGCTACCTGGCCGCCGCCCTGCCCGAGCTGCGCCAGGCCGAGGCCCCGCTGGCGCGCGAGCTGGAACTGGTGGCCGCCTTCCTGGCCCTGCACCAGCGCCGCATCGGACCGGACCGCCTGGTGCTGCGCTACGAGATCGCGCCGGGGCTGGACGACGTCATCGTGCCCTCCACCTGCCTGCTGACGCTGGCCGAGAACGCCATCAAGCACGGCATCGCCCCGCAAGTGGGCGGCGGCGAGATCTGCGTGCGCGCCGGGCCCGATCCCGACGAACCGGGCACGCTGCGGCTGGAAGTGGCCGACACCGGCGCCGGCATGAGCAGCAGCAGTGGCAGCGGCACGGGCCTGGCCACCTTGCGCGCGCGGCTGGCCGCCGCCCATGGTGCCGAGGCCAGGCTGAGCTTGCACCTCAACCAACCGCGCGGCCTCATCGCCCGCGTGCAACTGCCCTTGCCATGATGAGCAAGTTGCTGCTGCGCCCCAGCGACGCCGGCTGGATGCTGCTGGTCGGCGCCGCCACGCTGGTGGCCAATGGCACGCCGCTGGACAACGGCATGTCGGGCAGCGACGCGCTGAGCGCGCTGGCCTACAACGTCATCCAGTTCGGCATCCCCGCCGTGCTGCTGCTGCGCCTGGCCGACGCCCTCGTCGATGCGGGCCGCCTGCCGGCCTGGCCGGCCTATATGGGCGTCGTCGGGCTGACCGTCTTCGGCGGCGTCTGGCTCATCGCGCCGCGGCTGTATCCGCTGCTGGGCAAGGCCGACTGGTGGACCTGGGAGAACGATTTCGCGCTGGCCAGCACGACGCTGATCTGGCATGGCCTGGGCGTGGCCGTCTATGTGCAGCTGCGCTTCTCGCAGCGTGCCCAGGCCCGGCTGGCGTCGCTGCAGGATGCGGCGGCCCGGCGCGAACGCCAGCTCGCCGCCACGCAGCTGCTGGCCCTGCAGGCGCGCGTCGACCCGGCCCTGCTGTCGGAGCGCCTGGCCGCCATCGACGAGGAACTGCTGAGCCAACCCTTGCGTGCCCAGGCTCGGCTCGCCGCCCTGATCGAGCTGCTGCGCGCGCTGCAGCCCCACGTCGAAGCGGAGGTGTCGACGCTGGCCCGTGAGATCGTCGCCCTGCGCGCCTATGCGCGGCTGGTGGCCACCGATGCCCAGCACACCGAGAGGCTGCACCTGGCCGGCCTCGCCGAGCCCCCAGACTGGCCGCTGGCACCCATGGTGCTGCTGCCGCTGGTGCGCCCGCTGCTGGACGAAGGCACGACGCTGTGGAGCGTGTCCCTGCATGCCGGTGCCGGCATGGCCGAGCTGCGGCTGCAGGCGCTGGGGCCGGACGCCGAACGCACGCGGGGCGCGGCCGAAGCGGTGCCGGTGGCCGAGCTGGCCCAGCGGCTGCGCGCCGTGCATGGCGACGGCGCCGCATTGGAATTGATTGAAGAAGAATTGCCGCTGTTCCGACTGCGCTGGCCCACCCCGACATGAAGAAGCCCCCACGCTCGCTCCGCTCACTGCCCCCCGAGGGGGCGCGTCAGTGCCTTCGGGCGGCCGGGCGCCACTGACATGACCCGCATTCTGATTGCCGAAGACGAGGCCCTGCTCGCCGCCGAGATCCGCGAGGAGCTGCTGCGCCAGTGGCCCGAGGCCCAGGTCGTCGGCATGGCGCGCGATGGCCACGAGGCGCTGCGCCTGGTCGAGCAGCTGGCGCCCGAGGCCTGCTTCCTGGATGTGCAGATGCCGGGGCTGTCCGGCCTCGAAGTGGCCCAGCTGATCGGCCGCCGCGCCCATGTCGTCTTCATCACGGCGCACGAGCGCTATGCGGTGCAGGCCTTCGACGAAGGTGCCGTCGGCTACCTGCTCAAGCCCCTGGACCCGGTGCGCATGGCCAAGACCCTGCTGCGGCTCAAGGAGAGGCTGACGCTGCCACCTGCCGACCTCGGCGGCCTGGCTGCCCGCACCGCGACGGTGGCCGCCGTGGAGCCGCTGCGCTGGATCACCGTGCAGCGCGGCCGCGAGCTGCAGCTCATCACGGTGGAGGACGTCGCCTATTTCCGCGCCGACCACAAATACGTCGCCGTCGTCACGGCCGACAGCGAGGCGCTGATCTCGGTGCCGCTGAAGGACCTCGTCGCTCGCCTGGACGGCGAGCACTTCTGGCAGGTCCACCGCTCCACCATCGTCAACGCGCGGGCCATCAAGTCGGTGAGCCGATCGCTGAGCGGCAAGCTCAGCATCGCGCTGAAGGACAGGCCGGAGACGCTGGAGGTCAGCCCGGCCTACGCCCATCGTTTCAAGCAACTCTAAGTTTGAAAAGCTCGGCGGCGTTGCCCCAGGCGATGCGCTGAGCGACCTCGATCGGCAACTGGCCCAGCCACGCGCGGTAGTCGGCGAACAGTGCCTCGTAGTGCTGCAGGCGCTGGACGACCCACGTGTCGGAACCGATCAGGAAGCGGCTCGGGTGTTGGACGAACAAGGCGCGCCAGTCGTCGCTGAGACGGCCGTCGAAGGTGATTCCAGGCCGGTAGGACAGCTCGCCGCGCAAGCCCGGATGCTTGGCCAGCAGCTCCCTCACGCGCGGCAGCGGTTCGCCGGAGATGCCGGAATGCGCCCAGATCAGCGATGCGCCCGGCGCATGGCCGAGCAGCTTGTCGACGGCGACGTCGTCCACATGGGCCAGCACCGTCAGGCCACGCTCGCGGGCCAGCTTCATCAACGCGACGGCCGTCGGGCCATCGGCATTGGCGCTGTCGTAGAGGTGGAATTCGCCCAGGCCGCGGAAAGGCCCGGCCGGGCTGCCGCGCTTGAGCAGCTCGAGCACCATCAAGCGGATGCTGTCGTCGGCGAACCAGCCGGTGTAGTCGGCGCGGTTGCGGTAAAGGCGGATGAAGGGCATCCATTGCGGCCCGGCCTCGGCCACCAGGCGCAGCGTGCCGTCGTTGGGCCGGCTGTTGACCAGCGCGCCGCGCACGCCGGCGCGGCTCATGCGCGCGAGCACATCAGCCGGTGGATGGGGCGCCTGGGCGTCGTCGTTGTAGTGCAGATGCGCGTCGAAGAGCGGGCCGGCGTAGTCCGCTGCCCGCGCCGTGATCGGCAGGCCGGCCAGCAGCAGCGCGCGGCGCCTCAAACCGCTCTTTCGGCGGCGGCGATCAGCCGGCTGATGCGCGAAACGGAAAGGCCCAGTTGGCCGGCAAGGTCCGTCATCGCCACACCACCCTCGGCATGCGCCAGCCACAGCGCCTGTTCGCGGATGCCGCCGGCACGCTTCAACCACTCGCCGAAGCCCGTGCGCGCGACGCGGCGCGGCGCGATGGCCGCCGCCCGCATGCGGGCGGCGAAGGCGGCATCGCCCAGGAAGATCTGCTCACGCAGCCGCCCTGGCCAGAGCTGCAGGCCGGGGTCGGACGCGACCAGGCGGGCATAGCGCTCGCCGGCCAGGCGGTGCTGGGCCGGCGTCGTGGCGGGCCGGCCCAGCAGATGGCTGTGCAGGCCATCCACATCCAGCCATTCGGGCGCGTCCTCCATGCCCGCCAGGGCGCGAAAGCTGGAGCCCGTCCAGCCTGCCGCGCCGCGGGCCAGCCCCATGCGGACCGGGTTGAGGTCGATGTAGCGGCAGGCATCCAGCAGATAGCGCTCGCGGTCGACGAGCACGGCATGGAAGCGCCCCTGGAACAGCGGCCCGCGAAAACCATGGCGCAGCTGGCTGTGCTGGGTGTAGACGCCGTTGACATGCCGCATCAGCTGCGACAGATTGGCGCGGCGGGTGAACAGCAGCAGGTGGTAGTGGTCGGGCAGCAGGGCGTAGGCCAGGGCCTGGGCGTCGAAGCGGTGCAGGGCCTGGGCCAGCAGCGAACGCATCTCGGCACGGTCGGTGTCATCGACGAAAGCCTGCTGCCCGCTCTCGAACGGGCAGTGGGCGCCGACCAGATAAACGGCGCCGGCAATCTCGAGTCGAGCGGGCCTTGCCATGCGCCACCTTAAGTCTCGCCGCCCGGAATGGCAAGATGGCGGTTTGCCGCACCCCTCATTCGTCCGGCACGCCCCATGAAAACGCACCAAATCGAAATCCAGAAGTTCAAGGCCGCGTCCGCCAACCAGCACGGCCAGATCCTGTTCAAGGTGGACGCCACGGTCGCCCCCAAGACGCCCATCGAGGGCATCGAACCCAGCACCATCATCCTGATGACGGAGCAGAACGCCCGGGTGCTGATGGCCTTGCTGAAGGCCCAGCTCACCGATCTGGACAGCAAGAAACCCAAGAGCCGCCACGGCCGCCACGGTTGAACCCGCGAGCCATAGGACGCCCCCATGCAGTATCCCCACTACAACCCTGCCTCCGACAACCGCCCGCTGAGCGACGAGGAACTCGACGATCTGGACGAGTTGCTTTCGGTCCTGCCCAGCGACGGCGCGATGAACATCGAGGCGCTGGACGGCTATCTGACCGGCCTGCTGCTGTCACCGCAGAAGCTGGCCGAGCTGCCCGGTGAAACCTGGATTCCGGTCGTCTGGGGCGGCGACCAGGAGCCCGACCCCAAGCCTTTCGCCAGCGGCAAGCAGCGCAAGAAGGTCGTCATGGCGGTGCTGCGCCATGTGCAATCCATCGCCATGGCCTGGGCGCACGCCCCCAAGGCCTGGGAGCCGATCTTCAGTTTTGCGGACGGCGAGGACGAAAACACCGAATACGCCGACGCCGAGGACTGGGCCACGGGCTTCCTGATGGCCGTCGACCTGGCGCCCGAGGCCTGGGGGCCGTTGTTCGACAGCGCCGAAACAGCCGACCTGCTGGCGCCCATCGCGGCCCTGGGCGGCGAGGAAGGCGGGCTGTCCGAGGGGTCGGCCGCCGAGCGCGACGCAGCCAGCCGGAAGATTCCTGACGCCATGCTGGCGTTGTGGTCCCTCGAACAGAAAGCGTAACCATCCCCCCTAACGCGGGTGGTTGCAGGTGGTCGCAGGCGTCGGTTTAGGTTAAGTTCAGGCCATGTTCCAGACCCTGCTCGCTGCCACCGGCCTTGCCGTCTGTATCGCGCTGGCGGTGCACATGGCCCTGCCCTACCGGCTGCAGGCGCGGGTGGATGCCGGCGTGGCTGCGCTGGTGTCCTGGGTGCAGTTGCAGATGGCCCGGCTCACCGGCTGGCGCCGCCGCCAGCGCCAGACCCGGGCGGCAGCGCTGGAAGCCGAGCGCGTCATCCGCCGCGCCCGCGAGTCGGCCCTGCATGACGCCCGCGACAGCCGCACGGATGGCGAGTGGGACGGCAACGTCTACCGGCCCAAGAGCTTCGAAAAGCCCAAGAAGCCCCACTAGTCGTTTGACTGCTGCAGCCGCCACATTTCGGCGTAGCGGCCCCCTTGCGCCAGCAACTGATCGTGCCGGCCGCGCTCGATGATGCGGCCCTGCTCCAGCACGAGGATCTCGTGCGCGTCGACGACGGTGGACAGGCGGTGGGCGATGACCAGCACGGTCTTGTTCTGGCCCACAGCCTCCAGCTCCGCCTGGATGGCGCGCTCGTTGGTCGAGTCCAGCGCCGACGTGGCTTCATCAAAGATGAGGAAGGGCGGGTTCTTCAGCAGCGTGCGCGCAATGGCCACGCGCTGCTTCTCGCCGCCGGACAGCTTCAGGCCGCGCTCGCCGACCATGGTGTCGTAGCCGAGCGGCGTGGCCGCGATGAAGGCGTGGATATGGGCGGCACGCGCGGCGCCCTCGACCTCGTCCTGGCTGGCACCCGGCCGGCCATAGGCGATGTTGTAGGCCACCGTGTCGTTGAAGAGCACGGTGTCCTGGGGCACGATGCCGATGGCCTTGCGCAGGCTGGACTGCGTCACGGACCGGATGTCCTGGCCGTCGATACGGATAGAACCCGAGTCGATGTCGTAGAAGCGGTAGAGCAGCCGCGCCAGCGTGCTCTTGCCCGAGCCGCTGGGGCCGACGACGGCGACCTTCTTGCCGGCCGGAATCTCGAAGCTGACGCCGTGCAGGATGGGCCGCACCGGGTCGTAGGCAAAGCGGACGTCCTCGAAGACGACACTGCCGCCGCGCACGGCCAGTTCGGTCGCGCCGGGCGTGTCGGCCACCTCGCGGTCACGGTCCAGCAGGCGGAACAGCTTCTCGATGTCGGTCAGGGCCTGCTTGATCTCGCGGTAGATCACGCCGAGGAAGTTCAGCGGGATGTAGAGCTGGATCATGAAGGCGTTGACCATGACGAGGTCGCCCAGGCTCATGCGCCCATCCACGACGCCCTGCGTGGCGCGCCACAGCATCAGCACGAGCGCCGCGGCGATGATGAGCTGCTGGCCGGTGTTCAGCATGGACAGCGTGCGCTGCGACTTGAGCTGGGCCAGGCGCAGCTTCTCCAGGCTCTCGTCGTAGCGGCGGGACTCGAAATCCTCGTTGTTGAAGTACTTGACCGTCTCGTAGTTCAGCAGCGAGTCGATGGCCTTGCTGTGGGCGACCGAATCCAGTTCGTTGAGCACCTTGCGGAACTTGGTGCGCCACTCGGTCACGACGACGGTGAAGCCGATGTAGACGACCAGGGCCGCGATGGTGATGCCGGCGAACCAGACGTCGAACTTGACGCCCAGCAGCGTCAGCACCAGGACCACCTCGATCAGCGTCGGCACGATGCTGTACAGCGAATAGCTGATCAGCGAATGCACGGCCCGCGTGCCGCGCTCGATATCGCGCGTCATGCCACCGGTCTGGCGCTCCAGGTGAAAGCGCAGGGAGAGGTCGTGCAGATGCCGGAACACCTGCAGCGAGATGCTGCGCGCCGTGCCTTCGGTGGCCTTGGCGAAGATCAGCTCGCGCAGTTCGGTGAACAGCGAGGTCGACAGCCGCAGCGCACCATAGGCCAGCAGCACGCCCAGGGGCACGACGAGCAGGGTCTGAGGCGCGCCAGGCTTGAGGTCCAGTGCATCGATGAGGTGCTTGAGCAGCAGGGGCACGCCCACATTGCTGACCTTGGCGCCCACCATGAAGGCCAGCGCCAGGCCGACGCGCCAGCGGTAGCGCCACAGATAGGGCAGCAAGCGGCCGACCGTGCCCCAGTCGCCCGACGTGGCGGGAGCTGAGGTGCCCGTGGCTGGCACGGAGGATGCTGATGTGAGGGATCTCAAGCGCAGGACCGAGAATGTTCGTCGATGAATTGTTGCAAGTGAACGCGATGACCCAGGATTCAAGCCCCGCAAAACCCCAGACCCATGCCCGTGAGCTGGTGCTGCGCGTGATGCCCATGCCCGCCGACTCGAATGCCAACGGCGACATCTTCGGCGGCTGGATCATGGCCCAGGTGGACATTGCCGGCTCCATCATGCCCGCTCGCATCTCGCGCGGGCGCGTGGCCACCGTCGCGGTGAACGAATTCATCTTCAAGCAGCCGGTGTCCATCGGGGACCTGCTGAGCTTCTACGCGACGGTGACGCGCGTCGGTCGCACGTCCATCAGCGTGCACGTGGAGGTGATGGCCGAGCGTGACCCGGAGAACCTGCACGTGGTCAAGGTGACCGAGGCCAACCTGACCTATGTCTCCATCGATCGCGAAGGCAAGCCCAGGCCGATCACGACCTGACTGGTCGGGCCTGCCCAGGCGTCAAGGGGTGACGATCAGATCGACCGCATCGTAGGACAGCGCCGGGCTCAGATAGGCCGTGCCGGAGGTGCCGCTGACGACGTTGATCGTCACCGTGTTGCTGCCGGCAACCAGCGCGGTCGAAGGAATGTCGAAGCTGTACAGCCGGTTCACGCCGCGGTAGGTGCCCACCGTCAGGTTGCGCGAGCCCTTGGGCGGCGCGGTCGGGATGGCCGACGTCCAGCTGTTGTTGACGGTGATCTGCGGGCGGGCGCCGTTGAAGTCGGCCGTCGTGCCGAGGCGCAGCGTCAGGTTCTGCACCTGGGTGCTGGTCAGCGTGAACTGGATGACGCGCGCGTTGTTGACGTCCTTCCACTGGTAAGCCGGGAAGCCGCTGACCGCGCTCGACGTGCCAACCACGAAGGTGGCCGGCAACCAACTGCTCATGCGCACGTCCGTCGGATGCATGGTCGTCAGCCTGGCACCGTTCAGGAACTCGGCCGGTGAACCGTCCCAATTGCCGATGCGCCACAGCGCTGTCGTGCTGGATGGGTCGGCGTTGATCGTCAGCGTGTTCAGCGTCGTCGTGTTGCCGGCCGTGACGGTCACGCTGCCGGTGTAGACCGCCAGCTCGTTCTTGTAGACCGTCAGCGTGTAGGTCCCGGGCCGCATGCCGGTGCTCTTGAAGAAGCCGTTGTTGGCCAGGTTGGCCGTGGCCCAGTACTGTGCATTGGCGCTGGAGAAGCCCACCGTGTAGGCGTAGTTGGCATCGGTGCCCGACAGGCCGACGCCGGCCACGGTGCCCCGGCCGGATGCGGCGACGTAGCCGTCCAGCCCCATCACCGCGAACCAGCTCGTGTCGGGCGCAGTGGGCGCGCTGCCGCCGGTGAACATCAACGTGTAGCTGTTGAGCACGCCCATGCGGAAAGCCTCGGTCTGCCCCTCACCGTAGTTGACGATATAGGTCAGCTCGTTGTTGGTGGACGTGATCTGGTTGAGCAGGCTGCGATAGAAGGGCCCGCCGGAGTTGCCTTCGTTGTTGTCCCGGTAGAACCACAGCCCCACGGTGCTGCCACTGTTCAGGCCGCCGAAATACTGCCAGTCCTTCAAGCGCATGTTGGAGTAGTGCTTGGAGCGCGTCTGCCCCGCACTGGTGGTGCTGCTGGAGAAGCCGAACACGTCGCTTGCTTCGACCGTCGCGTCGGTGCCGCGCAGGTCCTGAGGCCAACTGCCATTGCTGGCCAGGCCGCCGGGCAGGCCCGCCGGCCCGCCCTTGGAGAGCGCTGCGATGGGCACGCGCAGGATGAAGCGCACCAGGTTCAGCGTGTCGGGCTCCTCGGTGAAATAGGTGCCCATGTAGATGCGCGGCTCGCCGCTCTTGGCCAGGTAGTAGTGCTTGAGCACACCACCGTTGGCGCTGTAGACCGTCACCGTGAGCTTCACATAGGCCCCGCCGCTGACCACGCCGCCGTCCGCAGTGGAGGCCGACGTGGCCACGCCGGTGTTGCTGATCATCTGGGCCTGCACGTCGACGGCCGAGACATTGCTGTAGAGGTAATCGAAGCCCGAGTTCAGCTGCGAGCCGCGGCTGGCATCGGCGTACTGCACGCCGTTGTAGAGGATGCTGGACAGGTCACCCTTGGACTGGGTGCTGACGCCGTTGTCATAGGCCATCACCTTGAAGACCAGCCCGCCGCCGGTGTCCACCTGGTATTGCACTTTCGCGGAGCTGCCGCCGTCGTAGAGGGTGGTGAGGCTCAGGGCCGCTAACGCCGGCGTCGCCGTGACCATCGCCAAGAGCAGGCACGCTGCCGCGCCCAGCCGGCGCAAGCACCGGCGGAGGAAATCGATCCGCATGTTTTGTCTCCTATTGAGCCCGCCGTCTGCAGGTTCGCGCGGCCGGTGCTGCCGCGTTGCTGCGGCGGGGGCAGTCTAGGAAGGGCCCGTGGCCCACAACGCTCAACTTGATGAGTGGATCGATAGCCGAGGTAACGACGCCACGATCTGGTCGGCCAGCGCCTCGGCCCACAGCGCATAGCCACGTGGGCCCGGGTGGAAGCCGTCCTCGGCCATCAATTCGACGGCATTGCGTTGCATGGACTCAGGGAGCAGCACAACCTGGCGGCCCGGCTGGCCAGCGACGGTGCGGGCCAGCGCCGCGTTGAAGCGTGCCGCCTGGCGGCCGAAGAACCAGCGCAGCGGCTGGGGCAGCAGCGGGAACCGCTGCATGGGCGGCGCACCGCAATGCAGCGCCAGGCGCACGCCGGCGCGCGAGACGGCCAGTGCATGGATGCCGTCCAGAGCCGCGAGCGCCTGGCGCGGCGCCACCTGGTCGACAACGTCGTTGACACCCAGCGTGGTGATCAGCACATCGGCCGGTGCGACATCGGCGGCCTGCAGCGCGGCCAGGGCCTGTTCGCTGCAGTGGCCACTGGTCGCGACGAGCTGCCAGCCAACTGGCTGGCCCAGGCGTGTGGCCAACGCCTGCGCGAGACGGCCGGCCAGGGCTTCGTCCTGACGCGAGGCGCCGACGCCGGCGGCCGAGGAGTCGCCGACGATCAACAGCCTGAGCGCCGAGCCTTCGGCCGTTCGCGGGCCGGCGGCTTCAGGCAGGCGCAACGCGGTCGCCCGCACCCGGCGGCCCTGCCAGATCAGCAGCGGGCCGAGCGCGACTTTCGTGACGGTCAGGAGAATTTGGAGAAGTCCGGCGCGCGTTTCTGGAAGAAGGCTTGAAAAGCCTCCATCGCTTCCGGGCTGCGCAGGCGGGCACCGAAGATCTCGGCCTCGCGCGTGATGGCGGCCTTGACGGCGTCGCGCTGGGCGTCGCGGATCAGCTTCTTGCTGTCGCGCACGGCACCAGGGGCCAGCGTGTTGAAGCGCTCGGCGATGCGGCGGGCGTGGTTCAGCACCTCGCTGCCCGGCAGCACGCGGTTGGCGATGCCGCACTCGACGGCCTGCTCACCCGTGAAGGGGTCGCCCAGCAGCAACTTCTCGGCCGCACGGCGGTTGCCGATCAGCTGGGGCAGCACGACGCTGGAGGCGAACTCCGGCACCAGGCCCAGGGCCACGAAGGGCATGGCCAAGCGGGCTTCGTCGGAGACAAAGACGAAGTCGCAGTGCAGCAGCATGGTGGTGCCGATGCCGATGGCGGCACCGGTCACGGCGGCGACCACCGGCTTGGTGCTGTCCACCAGCGCGTGCATGAACTGGAAGGTCGGCGCGTCTTCGCCGCGCGTCGGGCCGGCCATGAAGTCTTCCAGGTCGTTGCCCGACGTGAAGATGCCGGGCTGGCCGGTGATCAGCACGGCACGCACGGCCGGGTCGGCGTCCGCCGCGCGCAGCGCATCGGCCATGGCCTGGTACATGGCCTGGGTGATCGCGTTCTTCTTCTCGGGGCGGGCGATCTCGATGGTCGCGACGCC
Organism: Roseateles sp. P2_H4; assembly: GCF_056403315.1. NCBI lineage: Bacteria > Pseudomonadati > Pseudomonadota > Betaproteobacteria > Burkholderiales > Sphaerotilaceae > Roseateles > Roseateles sp. P2_H4. Next base: position 23,261 of record NZ_JBFUFR010000010.1, read on the forward strand.
GTTGACGGTGTAGTTCTTGATGGTCATGGGGCTTCCTTCAAGCAGTGGCCGTTTTTGCCTGGAACTGGGTCCAGTGATTGGCCAGGTGCATCAGATGGGCTCGCTCGTACTGCGGCTTGGTCAGCTCACCGTAGGCGAAATGAGGCCGCAGTGTGCCGTTGAATTGGGCGAAGGCATCCATGGCCTCGAGCAGCCGGTTCACCGAGGTCTTGAGCGCCTGCGAGGCGTCCAGCGCCGGCGCACCGGGGATGGGCTCGTCCAGGCTGTGGCTCATCGCGCCACGTGCGTTGAAGACGGCAAACGCGGCCGAGCCGATGGAGGAGCGGAACCAGGCGCCCTTGAGCGCCGGGAAGCCCTGCATCGAGAACTCGATGCTCTGGGCCAGATGCTGCATGACCTGGCTGAGGTTCCAGGGGTTGTCCTGCACGACCTTGGGGCTGAACAGCAGCTCCAGCACGGCCTCCTGGGCCTGCTTCCAGCTCGTGAAGGTCGTCAGCCTGCCGGTGCAAGCGGCGAGCGGGGTCGCCGCGAGCAACACCGTGGTGGTCTTGAGCGCGCGGCGACGGTCCATGGTTTACAGCCTTTCGAAGATGCCAGCAGCGCCCTGGCCGGCGCCGACGCACATTGTGACCATGCCGTACTTGCCACCGGTGCGGCGCAGGTTGTGGATGACCGAGGCCGCACGGATGGCGCCGGTGGCGCCCAGCGGGTGGCCCAGCGCAATCGCGCCGCCGTTCGGGTTGACCTTGCTGCGGTCCAGCACGATGCCCTTGCTGTCGAGGTCGTTCAGCACGGCCAGCGACTGCGCGGCGAAGGCTTCGTTCAGCTCGATCCAGTCCAGGTCGGCGGCGCTGATGCCGGCGGCCTTCAGCGCGACGGGGATGGCGGCGATGGGGCCGATGCCCATGATTTCCGGCGGCACGCCGCGCACGGCGAAGGACACGAAGCGGGCCAGCGGCGTCAGGTTGTAGCGCTTGAGGGCCGCTTCGCTGACGATCAGCAGGCCGCCCGAGCCGTCGGAGGTCTGCGAGCTGTTGCCGGCGGTGACGCTGCCCTTGGCGGCGAACACCGGCTTGAGCTTGGCCAGGCCTTCGAGCGACGTGTCGGGGCGGGCGCCTTCGTCGAGCTTGACGGTGCGGGTCTTGGTGTTGACGGTGCCGTCAGCCAAGTTGGGCGTGCGCTCGATGACGTCGAAGGGCGTCATCTCGGCGTCGAAGTGGCCGGCCGCCATGGCGGCCACGGCGCGGCGGTGCGATTCCACCGAGAACTCGTCCTGCGCTTCGCGGCTGATCTTCCACTGCGCGGCGACCTTCTCGGCCGTCAGGCCCATGCCGTAGGCGATGCCGATGTTCTCGTCTTTCTCGAAGATCAGCGGGCTCAGGGACGGCTTGTTGCCGCCCATCGGGATCATCGACATGGACTCGACGCCGCCGGCGAACATCACGTCGGCTTCGCCGACGCGGATGCGGTCCGCGGCCATCTGCACGGCGGTGATGCCGGAGGCGCAGTAGCGGTTGATCGTCACGCCACCGATGGTCGGGCCCAGGCCCGCCAGCACCGAGGCGACGCGGGCGATGTTCATGCCCTGCTCGCCTTCGGGGAAGGAGCAGCCGACGATGGCGTCTTCAATCGCGGCCGGGTCCAGGCCCGGGGCCTGCGCCAGCACGGCCTGCATGACCTTGACGAGCATTTCGTCGGGGCGGGTGTTCTTGTAGAAGCCGCGGCCGCTCTTGCCAATGGGCAGACGGGTGGCGGAGACGATGTAGGCGTCTTGGACTTGCTTGCTCATGGTCTTTCCTTTACTTAAGCCTGGGGCTTTTCTTTGGGCACCCAGGCCCAGACAAATTCACACTCGATCGGCTCGATGCCGGCTTCGTCGGTCACGGTCACGGCGACCCGCACTTCACCCTTGGTGTCGCTGGCCATGCTGGCGCGTTGGGCTTCCGTCAGGTGCGCTTTGGCGGTCAGGCCACCGGTCGCACGCTTCCTGAAGTTCACCTGCAGCGACTTGCACAGCGGCAGGCAGTCGTCACGCACATTCATGCCCACCACCATGCCGGTGGCGGTCTCGGCGAGCAGCGACATCGCAGCCGCATGCACGCCCTTGATGTGGTTCTGCACCGGGCGTTTGTTGGCGACGCGGATCTCGCTGCTCTCGGGCGTGAGGGCAATGAAATCGAGCGATGCCGTGCCCGTGAAGGGCACTGCGCGGCGCAACGCGAAGTTGCGCGCGGCGCCCCGCAGCGGGCCAGGCAGGCCGTCCAGCTTGGCGAGGGTGCGTTGAAGCCGGTTCACGATTGATCTCAGTTGCGGACAGGCTTGCCGGTTTGCAACATGCCCATGATTCGCTCTTGAGTCTTCGGGTTGTCGAGCAAGCTGCAGAAGTGCTTGCGCTCCAACGCCATCAGGTATTCCTCGGTGACGAGGGAACCGGCCTCGACCTCACCACCGCAGACCACGTCGGCAATCGCCGCGGCCAGGTGGTAGTCGTGGGCGCTGACGAAGCCGCCGTCGCGCATATTGGCGACCTGGCCCTTGATCGTCGCGATGCCGCTGCGGCCGGCGACCGGGAACAGCGCCTTGTGCGGCGGGCGGTAACCGGCTTCGGACATGCCGATGGCGGTGGCCGTGGCCACGTGCAGCAGCTCGTCCTTGTGCGGGACGATGATGTCGCTGTCCAGCAGGAAGCCGTTCTTCTTGGCTTCGTGCGCCGAGGTCGCGACCTTGGCCGTGGCTGCGGTCAGGAAGCCGTCCTTCAGGAAGGCCAGGATGTCGGCACCGGCATTGCCAGCGGCGGCCATCTCGGCGGCGCGACGGGCGATATAGGTCAAGCCGCCACCGCCGGGCACCAGGCCCACGCCGACTTCGACCAGGCCCACATAGCTCTCGACGTGGGCGACACGGCGTGCGCAGTGCACGGCCAGCTCGGCACCACCGCCCAGGGCCAAGCCGCGCATCGCGGCGACGACCGGCACGCTGGCGTAGCGCAGGCGCAGCATCATGTCCTGCAGCTTCTTCTCTTCCGGCGCGATGCCCTTGCTGCCCATCTTCATGAAGACAGGCATCAGGCTTTCGAGATTGGCGCCAGCGGAGAACACATCGTCCGGCGACCAGATCACCAGGCCCTTGTAGTCGGCTTCGGCGATCTCGACGGCCTTCAGCAGGCCTTCGGTGACGGCCGGGCTGATCAGGTGCAGCTTGGCGGTGATGGAAGCGATGACGACGTTGCCGTCCAACGTCCAGACGCGCACTTCCTCGTTCTTGAACAGCTCGGTGCCGCTCTTCAGCGGGTCGGCGGCGCCGGAGCCCAGCAGGCTCTCCGGGAAGGCCTGGCGCTTGTAGACCGGCAGCTCGCTGCGCGGCTTGAACTTGCCTTCAGCGGCGCTCCACGAACCGGCCGGCGTGTGCACGCCACCGGCTTCGGCCACCGGGCCTTCCGTCACCCAGGCGGGCAGCGGCGCGCTCGCCAGCGTCTTGCCGTCGGCGATGTCGGCGGAAATCCATTCAGCCACTTGCTTCCAGCCGGCGGCCTGCCAAAGCTCGAAGGGGCCTTGGGTGGTGCCGAAACCCCAACGCATCGCGAAGTCGATCTCGCGGGCCGTGTCGGCCACCATGTTCAGGTGCACGGCCGCGTAGTGGAAGCTGTCGCGCAGGATGGCCCACAGGAACTGGGCTTGCGGGTTGGTGCTCTCGCGCAGCAGCTTGAGGCGGTCGGCCGGCGCCTTCTTCAGCATGCGGGCGACGATCTCGTCGGCCTTCTTGCCGCCGGCGACGTAGTCACCGGTCGCGAAGTCCAGGCGCTGGATGTCCTTGCCGACCTTCTTGTAGAAGCCGGCGCCAGTCTTCTGGCCCAGGGCGCCCTTTTCGATCAGACCCGCCAGCACCTTGGGCGTGGCGTAGGTCGAGTAGAAGGGGTCGTCCTTCAGGTTGTCCTGCATGGTCTTGACGACGTGGGCCATGGTGTCCAGGCCGACCACGTCCGCGGTGCGGAAGGTGCCGCTGGAGGCGCGGCCCAGCTTCTTGCCGGTCAGGTCGTCGACGACGTCCACGGAGAGGCCGAACTTCTCGGCCTCGATCATCGTGGCCATCATGCCGGCGATGCCGACCCGGTTGGCGACAAAGTTGGGCGTGTCGTGGGCGCGCACGACGCTCTTGCCCAGCGACGTGGTCACGAAGGCTTCGAGCTGGTCGAGGATCTCGGGCTGGGTGGTCGGCGTGTTGATCAGCTCGACCAGGGCCATATAGCGCGGCGGGTTGAAGAAATGGATGCCGCAGAAGCGCGGCTTGATTTCTTCGGGCAGCACTTCGGAGAGCTTGGTGATGCTCAGGCCCGAGGTGTTGGACGCGACGATGGCGTGCGGCGCCACGAAGGGCGCGATCTTGGTGTACAGGTCGAGCTTCCAGTCCATGCGCTCGGCGATGGCCTCGATGATGAGGTCGCAGCCCTTGAGCACTTCCAGGTGCTCTTCGTAGTTGGCCTGCTGGATCAGCGTCGCTTCAGCGCTGTCGCCCAGCGGTGCGGGCTTGAGCTTCTTCAGGCCGTCGACGGCCTTGGTGACGATGCCGTTCTTGGCACCTTCCTTGGCGGGCAGATCGAACAGCACGACCGGCACCTTGCAGTTGACCAGGTGGGCGGCGATCTGTGCGCCCATCACGCCGGCGCCGAGCACGGCGACCTTGCGGACTTGGAATCGACTCATGTACTTCTCCTGTCTCAATCGTTGATGTCTGTCATTCCACGCGGAGCCAGGTCTGCGTGCGGTAGAAGGGGCCGATATAGCCGCGCATCTCCAGTTTCTTGCCACCGTCCACCGGCTTCAAGCGGGTGCGGTAGGTCTTGCCGTTGTTGGGGTCGAGGATCTCGCCGCCGCCCCAGATGCCCTCACCCTCGGCCTTCACGCCGCGGATGATCTGCAGGCCGACGACGGGCTTGTCCTTGCGATCGTCGCTGCACTTGTCGCACTTGCCGTCGACAGGGTCTTTCGGGTCCAGCAGCTTGTCGATGCTGCCCACGAGGGTGCCCCCCTGTTCGCTGATGCGGACCAGCGACTTCGCGGTTTTGCCGTCGTCGTCGATGGTCTTCCACAGGCCCACGGGTGAAGTCTGCGCGAAGGCAAACGCGGGCAACAGCAGGGCGGCAGCGAACAGGAGTTTCATCGGGGGCATCCTTGTCGTCGAGCGGGCTCGACCTTGTCTCAGAACAGGGCTTCTTCCATTTCCATCAGCGGCGCCAGGCCCGCACGGCAGGTGCGGATCAGCGTCGCCGTCTCGGGCAGCAGCTTGGCGAAGTAGAAGCGCGCCGTGGCCAGCTTGGCGGTGTAGAACGGGTCGCCGCTGTCCTTCTTGGCCAGCGCGATCTTGGCGGCCTGGGCGAAGAAGAAGGCAAAGGTCATGTGGCCGACCACGCGCAGATAGTCCACCGCCGCGGCGCCGACTTCGTCGGGGTTGCCGAAGGCCTTCATGCCGATTTCCTGCGTGAGCTTGTTGACCTTGTCGCCGAGGTCGGCGAGCGGGTTGACGAACTCCTGCATGGCTTCGTTGGTGCCCTCTTCCTCGATGAAGGCGGCGATCTTCCTGCCGAACTTCTTCAGCGTGGCGCCGTTGTTGCCCAGCACCTTGCGGCCCAGCAGGTCCAACGACTGGATGGTGTTGGTGCCCTCATAGATCATGTTGATGCGCGCATCGCGCACGAACTGCTCCATGCCCGACTCATGGATGAAGCCGTGGCCGCCGAACACCTGCATGCAGTGCGACGTGGCCAGCCAGCCGTTGTCGGTGATGAAGGCCTTGATGATGGGCGTCAGCAGCGCGACTTCGGCGTCGGCTTCCTTGCGCTCGTCCTCGTCATCGCTTTTGATGGCCTTGTCGAGCTGCAGCACGGTGTAGCCCTGCAGCATGCGGCCGCCTTCGGCGAAGGCGCGAGCGGTCAGCAGCATCTTGCGCACATCGGGGTGGACGATGATGGGGTCGGCGGGCTTGTCCGGCGCCTTGGGGCCGGAGAGCGCGCGCATCTGCAGGCGATCCTTCGCATAGGCCACGGCGTTCTGGTAGGCCACCTCGGTCAGGCCGAGGGACTGGTTGCCCACGCCCAGGCGGGCCGCGTTCATCATGACGAACATCGCGGCCAGGCCCTTGTTGGGCTGGCCCACCATGGTGCCGACGGCGCCTTCCAGCACGATCTGCGCGGTGGAGTTGCCGTGGATGCCCATCTTGTGCTCGAGGCCGGAGCAGAAGATGCCGTTGCGCGAACCCAGCGAGCCGTCGGCGTTGATGTTGAACTTGGGCACGACGAACAGCGAGATGCCCTTGGAGCCCTGCGGCGCATCCGGCAGGCGCGCGAGCACCAGGTGGATGATGTTGGCGGCCATGTCGTGCTCACCGGCCGAGATGAAGATCTTGGCGCCGGTGATCTTGTACGTGCCGTCCGCCTGCGGTTCGGCCTTGGTGCGCAGCATGCCGAGGTCGGTGCCGCAGTGCGGCTCGGTCAGGCACATGGTGCCGGTCCATTCGCCGCTGGTCAGCTTGGGCAGATAGGTGGCCTGCTGCTCGGGCGTGCCGTGGGCATGCAGGGCCTCGTAGGCGCCATGGCTCAGGCCGGGATACATCGTCCAGGCCTGGTTGGCCGAGTTCAGCATCTCGTAGAAGAACTGGTTCACCAGATACGGCAGGCCCTGGCCGCCGAACTGCGTGTCGCAGGAGAGGGCTGCCCAGCCGCCTTCGACGTACTGCTGGTAGGCGTCCTTGAAGCCCTTGGGCGTGCGCACCTCGTGGGTGGCCTTGTCGAGGGTGCAACCTTCGGAGTCGCCGCTGAGGTTGATCGGGGCGATGACTTCGGCGGCGAACTTGCCACCTTCCTCGAGCACCGCGTTGATCGTGTCGGCGTCGATGTCGGCATGAGCCGGCAACATCTTCAGCTCGTCGACGACGTTCAACAGCTCGTGCATGACGAACTGCATGTCACGCATGGGCGGGGTGTACTGGGGCATCGGGTACTCCTGGAACGGTCAGTGGGTCAAGAAACAGGTCAGCGCTTGGTGGCGCCGGTCTTTGGAAGCTTGCGGCTGCCCTCGATGTCGAGGCCCAGCGGCGTGGCATAGAACTGGATGGTTCGGTCGAAACCGATACCGGCGCGCGCCAGCGCCCCGGGGATGCGCATGAAGCGCGCATCGTGGTGCAGGGACAGGATGAGGCCGTGCAGTTCGAAGCAGATCTGCTCGACGTCGGCATCGGCCTTCAGATGGCCCTCGCTGATGGACAGCTGGATGGCCTTCTGCAGGGCCGCATGCCAGGCCTTGACCATGGCCACCAGCGCGTCGCGCACCGGGCCGGGGCGATCGTCGAACTCGACGGCGCCGCTGATGTAGATGCAGCCGGAATCCACTTCCACCGACACGCGGCGCACCCAGCGCTCGAACATCGCGCGCAGCCGCGGCAGGCCACGGGTCTCGCGGATGGCGGTGAAGAAGACTTCTTCCTCGAACTTGGCGTGATACTCCGTGACGACCGCGATCTGCAGTTCCTCACGCGAGCCGAAGTGGGCAAAGACGCCCGACTTGCTCATGGCCGTCACATCGGCCAGCGCGCCGATGGACAGGCCTTCCAGGCCCATGTGCGAGGCCAGGCCGAGGGCGGCCTCGAGGATGGCAGCGCGGGTCTGCTGGCCTTTTTGCAGCGAGCGCGCAACGCGGGCCGGCTTCGCAACGCGCAGCGGGGCGGTTTTCTTGGCGGGGACGGGCAGCGTGCTCACGGACAGACCAGGCAGGAATAAAACGAACGATCGTTCTATTTTGCAGGTCGCTCCCGCGACAGCGCCAGCCTCGTGCCCCTAAATCCTAGGGTGATGTGTCTAATACTGCCACCAACCTAGCGCAAACCCTAGCCCCTCGTCCGGCCTCGCACCGCTGAACGCGGGGCGTGTCCGGCCGATCCCCCGAGGGGATGGCGACGCATGCGGCATCGAGCCGCATGCACTTCGCCCGACGGGCCGGCTAGGGGCGGCCCGGCGCTCGGCCCCAAATACAGACACCACCGCCACGTGTCATGGACCAGTGCTTGAGCGCCAGGTCGCTTCTGAAGTAGTCTCCGGCAGGAGGTTGACTTCTGTGGATGTGCTCCAACTCGATGTCTCCGGCCGCCCCCAGGCCTGGATCACGACCCGCGAAGCGGCCGTGATCTACGCCTGCGATGGCGTCGCCTGGACGCTGGGCGACCCCTGCCAGGTGCTGCGCGGGGGCTGGCAGCGCATCACCGGCCGCCAGTCGCGCATCGAAGTGCATCCCATCATTGCCGTGCGCGGTGCCGTGCCCAGCCGGGCCTGGCGCCAGGCGCCGGCCCTGACCAACAGCAAGCTCTTCGTGCGCGACCGCTTCGTCTGCGCCTACTGCGGCCACCACTGCCTGCCGGAAGACCTGACGCGCGAACACATCCACCCGACGTCGCGCGGCGGCTACGACACCTGGATGAACTGCATCACCGCCTGCCGACCCTGCAACGGCCGCAAGGGCAACCGGATGCCGGAAGAGGCGCACATGAGCCTGCTCTACCTGCCCTATGTGCCCAGCCTGCACGAGGACATGATCCTGCGCGGCCGCCGCATCCTGGCCGACCAGATGGAATTCCTGCTCGCCAGCGTGCCGCGCAACTCGCGCCTGCACGGGTGACAGGGTCATTCCCGTTGACCTTCAACGGTAAAGAGTTGTAGTCGAGAGCGTCGAGCCGTCAACGGCAGGACAATTGCCAGCGTTGGGCTGCCGTTTTGCCCAAGGAGTATTCGAATGTCCAAGCTCATGACTTCCCTCACCCTGGCCGCGGCTGTTGCGCTGTCGGCCTGCTCGACGACCAGCCCCGATGTCGTCCAGCGCGGTGACGCGCAGCGCCTGTCGCAGGTCCAGGACGCCACCGTGCTGTCCTCCCGCCCCGTCACCGTGGACGGCTCGCAGAGCGGCGTCGGCGGCGTGGCCGGTGGCGTGACCGGCGCCATTGCCGGCAGCTCGGTCGGCGGCCGCCGTGAAGGCGCGGTCGTCGGCGTCATCGGCGCCGTCGCCGGTGCCGTCATCGGCAACGCCATCGAGCGTTCCGCCACCAAGGAAGACGCGCTGGAAATCATCGTCCAGCTGCGCAACGGCGAACGCCGCGCCATCGTCCAGGCCAAGGGCGCCGAAGCCTTCAACAGCGGCGACCCCGTCGTCCTCGTGACGACCGGCGGCAAGACCCGCGTGCAGCGCGCCCCGGCCGTCGTGCCGGCTGCGCCAGCCGCCAACGGTTGATGCTCACGGGCCGGGTTGTCTCCAAGGGGGACAATCCGCTCCATGAGCATGAAGAAAACCGATCTCGAACGTCTGGCCGGCCTGAAGCTGGACAGCGCGATGCGCGGCAAGGCGGCCCCCGGCCGCTTCGGCGCCGCAGCCGCTGCGCTGCCCGACCGCAAGGCCCAGCGCAAGCTGGATGCCGCTGCCGGCCTCGTTCCCTTTGCCTGCAAGCTGCCGTCCGAGTTGACCGAGCAGCTGCGCGAGCGCGCCACCAGCCATGAAGGCGGCATCAATGCACTCGTCGCCGAGCTGCTGGCCAAGGGATTGAAGGCATGACTGATCTGGACGAACCCGTCTTCGAAGCCCGCCTTTGGCGCGACAACGGCTGGACGGCCCAGGTCATCAAGAACGAAGACGACGAGGGCTGGGCCGTCGCCATGTTCAAGGCCGGCGAGAGCGAACCGGCCCTGGTCGGCCCGTGGACGATGGGCCGCGACAAGAAGAACCCCAAGCCGCTGGACGTCAACGCCTTCAACACGCTGGTGAAGACGGCCTCCGAGGTGCTCCGCCGCCACGAGCAGCAGTTGCACGCCCAGCTGAACAAGGCGCTCTATGTGGCGCGCGATGGCAACTGGCTGAAGATCACGCTGGAGATCGTGCCCGCCGAGGACGACCCCTATGCCTGGCTGGCGGCCTTCGATGCCGCCGGCGAACGCCTGGCCCAGGTCAAGGTCGCTGCCGGCTTCAAGCTCAGCCAGGCGTCCGCCGAAGCTTGGGTGGACAACGGCTTCGAACGCCCCGCCGGTCGCGATTGAAGGTCCGATAGCGGCCAGACGCGGCCCGGTCGCGTCTGAAGAATGGCGTCCATCCCCTCAACGGAGCACGCCATGTCCTTTCGCATCACCGGGCTGTCCGCCCAACCCTTTGCCCATCTCTTCGGCCTCAGCGACGCCGAACTGGCCGCCCACGGCGCGCTTCGGTACCAAGGCGAAGGCCTGCCCGACCGCGTCGAGCTGCGCGACACCACGGCAGACGAGTCCGTGCTGCTCATCAACCACGAGCACCAGCCGGCCGACACGCCCTACCGCTCGCGTCATGCCATCTTCGTGCGCGAGCAGGCGGGCCAAGCCTTCGACGCCGTTGACACCGTGCCCGATGCGCTGCGCCGCCGGCTGCTGTCGCTGCGCGCCTTCGATGCGGCCGGCCTGATGGTCGACGCCGACATCACCGACGGCACGGCCATCGAAGCGCTCATCGAGCGCCTGCTGGCCCAGCCCGAGGTCGACTACATCCACGCCCATTTCGCGCGCCGGGGCTGCTATGCGGCGCTGATCCGGCGCGCCTGAGCCCCCGCAGCTTGGGGGCATCTCCCAAGTTCGTGGGACACGGCGCCGCGCGACAAAGGCTAGATTTCGCCGATCGACCACCGAAAGAGCCCAGAAATGATTGCCAAGCCCCGCCTGACGCTGTTGGCCGCCACCACCCTGCTGGCCGCCGCTCCCACTTGGGCCGCCACGCTCTACACCCTGCCGGCCCCCACGGCCGCGCTGGAAACCAACAGCTCGGTGGCGCTGAACTTCGCCGCCGGCGCGGGGGCCGGCCAACTCGCCTTCACGCTGGCCGGCTACACCACGCTGGACGGCGACAACTTCTGGATCGACATCCTGCACGTGACGCTGAACGGCAGCGAGGTGCTCAGCGGGACCTGGGACATCGGTGGCGGCGGCAACAGCCGCGTGCTGGTCGACCCCCATGGCGCCACCGTCGGTATCGTCAACAACGCCACCCACGAATTGCAGATCAGCCTGCCCGTCACGCTGGCCAGCGGCAGCAACCAGCTGGTGTTCAGCTATGAAAGCCCTCTCAACTTCGAAGGCACGGCGCGCGCCGGCTTCCAGGGCCTTGGCGACGAAGGCTGGGGCCTGAACGCCGTGACCGTGAGCGGCAACCTGGCCCCCGTGCCCGAACCGGCCAGCGGCGCCCTGCTGCTGGGTGGCCTGGGCGCCCTGGCCTGGCTGGCCAAGCGCCGCCGCTAAGCCAGGTCCACGACGACCAGCGCGGCCGCGTCACGCGGCAGTGTCTGGACGCGGCTTCCGCCGGGCGCGATGACGACGCCCGCACCGAAGCCGCGCTGCCCGGGCGCGTTCAGCGACTCGGGCCAGTTGCTCTGCAGCACCCAGGTGTCCAGTTCGCGGGCGAGGACTTCGGCGCCGGCCCGATAGGCCTGGCAGAGCGCCGTCTGCTCGGGGTCGGATTCGGCGATATAGCTGGGCCAGAAGATGACACGCGGCCGCTCGTCCGCGGCTGGCGCGCGCAGTTCGGGCAGCAGCGCCTCGACGTCCAGCATCTCGCGGCACAGCACCGAGGTGGCGAGCACGCCGGCTATGGCCGTCCAGCCCCGCGCACCGCCGCGCGCGAAAAAGGTCGCCTCGCTGTCGGTCAGGCCACGCTTGTGCACGCGACCCAGGTCCCGGCCCGCCGCGTCGATGTAGAGGTGGCTGTTGAACACCGCCCCACCCTCACCCAGGCTCGGCACGCCGACAACGGCCGCGATGCCCAACCGCGCGCAGGCCGCGCGCAACTGCGCCTCGGCATCGGCCAAGGTCGCCGGGTCCAGCAGTTCGGGCAAGCGACGGTGAAAGCCCGTCAGCGCCAGCTCCGTGCAGAGGCAGCCCTCGGCACCGGCCGCCGCGGCCGCCTCCAGCGCCGCCAGCGTCTGCGCCAGATTGGCCGCCAGCGTCCAGTGCATGCGCGGCTGGCTGACGGCCCAGCGCGGCGCGTCCGTCAAGCCGCGATCTCGAAGCTCAGGCCGGCGCGCTCCTGCAGGCGGCGCACCAGGGCCAGGCCCATGGCCGCACCGGGCGTCCAGACGCCACCCGCCGTCGCGTCGCGGTTCACGTCCTGCACGAGGCACAAGGCCGTCTCGCTGATGAGCTTGCAGGTCGAGCCATAGCCGGGGTCGCGGTCGCCCTTGACGACGGCGCGCAGCAACTCGCCGCCGGCCGACTTGCCGGTGAACCAGCACTCGTAGTGGCCCGCCTCGCGGGCCGCCTTGTCCGGGCCCTCACCGGGCTTGGCCAGCACGAAGCGGCGCAGCAGCGCACGCGTCGGCGTGAAGCCCAGGGCCAGGTTCTGCAGCTTGTTGAAGCGGGCCAGCGCGACGGCCTTCTTGCGGCCCTTGTCGGCCTGGCCCGGCTTGCCGGTCAGCAGCTTCTCGCTGTAGATGAAATCGGTGCCCCAGGGGTGGCCGCGCAAGGCATTGCTGCGGTGCACGTTCTTGGTGTTGATGGTGGCCATGAAGAAGGGGCCACTCCAGCGATCGGCCCAGTCGTCGTAGTCGGCGTCCTGGCCACCGGGCTGGCGCGGGCCCTTGAAGCCCGGCGTCAGCGCAAAGGGGTTGGTCATCACCTTGATGAGGCCGGGCTCACGGCGCACGGCCTCGATGGTCTCCATCATGCTGGCCAGGGTGCCGCCCGAGGCCGTGCCCTTGACGCGGGCGACGCGGCCGCGCACCTCGGGCAGGGGCGCGCCGAAGCGCTTCTGCGCCTCGGCCTGCAGGTAGACGACGCCGAGATCGAAGGGGATGGAATCGAAACCGCAGGAGAAGACGATGCGCGCACCGCTCTTCTGCGCCGCAGGGGTCAGCTTGTCGATCATGCGGGCCATCCACAGCGGCTCGCCGCAGAGGTCGACGTAATCGGTGCCCCCTGAAGCGCAGGCGGTGGCCAGCGGCTCGCCGTAGAGCTGGTAGGGACCGACCGTCGTGATGACACAGCGGGTCCGTGCGACCAGGGACTTCAACGAAGCGGCGTCCTGCGCATCGGCCTTCAGCAGCGCGACGGACGCCGGCAGATGCAATTCATCCCGCACCTTGCCGAGCTTGTCGAGGCTGCGCCCCGCGATCGCCCAGCGCGCGCCGCCGGCGCCGCTGAGGTGCAGGTATTCCGCCACGAGACGGCCCGTGAAGCCGGTCGCGCCGAAGACGATCAGATCGAATTCCCTGGAATCTTTCACTCGCTCTTGCCCTTCATTGCCACCCACTCGCCGCGCAGCAGCGACAGCGAATGGCAGTCCACATACTCACCCGCCACGAAGACGACGCCGCGCTGGATGCCCTCGTGCGTGAAGCCGCACTTCTCGGCCACGCGCCGCGACGCGTGGTTGTGCACCGACATGCCGCAGGACAGCCGGTTCACCGGCCAGTTCTCGAACAGATAGTCCACCAGCAGCGCGGCCGCCTCTGAAGCCAGCCCCTGGCCGCGCATCGCGACGTCGGCCAGCGTCCAGCCAATCTCGCGCGCCGTCGTGTAGCGGGCCGCGGCGAAGTGCACCACGTCGCCAATGACGCTGCCGTCGTGCAGGTGACAGATCAGCAGGCGCTCGGCGTCCTCGTTGGCGAAGCCGTTGTCCTTCCAGCGCTGGTCCACGGCATGCGGCGTCATCATCCGCGTGCCCAGAAAGTCGCCGTAGATCTGCGGGTCGCCGCGCGTGCGCTTGAACCAGGGCAGATCGTCCTCGGTCAGGTAACGCAGGCCGACACGTTGTCCTCTCAACATGGATGGAGTTCCTTCAATGAAGAAGCCCGGCCAAGGCCGGGCTCGGGCTGCGAGGATTGTGGGTCAGAGTGCCGCGCCGGCCTCGGCAGCCGTGGGCATGGCCTCCGGCGCGGAAAGTGCCGACAACAGCTCGGCGCTGACATTGCGCCCGCCGCCCAGGTTGCTGAAGATGGTGCTGATCGTCCAGATCGGCCCCCAGGGGATGCCCCAGGGCCCGGCCACGAGGGACAGCACCGAGAAGCCGATGCGCCGCCCCCAATCGGCCTCGCCGGCGCGCAGCAGGCGCAGGCCCGAGCTGCGCTTGAAGGACATCACGAGGATGGAGATGCAGAAGCCGTAGGCGACGCAGCGTGCGCCGTTCTGCAACTCGTGGCGGATCTGTGCCGGGCTCATGCCCTCGGTGCCATGGATCTCAAAGCTCATCGGCAGTCTCTTTCAGTTGAAGTAAGGGCGCTCGTGGCTGAGCAGCAGGCGTTTGGCGGCTTCGCGCCAGGCGGGAGGCGTGCGGTTGCCCAGCAGCACGGTGGCCATGCTGTAGGCCTGGCCGCGCAATTCGAGCGACAGGCCCTGCAGATGCTTCTCGGCGCCGGCCAGCGTGGCGGGGCTGCGCAGCGCCGCATGGAAGGCTTCGAGCTTGCGCAGCTCCTGGGCATCCACCCCTGGCAATCCGGCCTGCGGCAAGGCTGGCGCTGCCCAGTGCTCACGCTCGGCCAGCGCCAGCGCCGTCCAATAGGTGTCCCTGTCCAGGCCCTGGCCGGCCGGCAGGGCCGAGGCGCGCCCGCGCAGTTCGACGGAAGCCCCGTCGGAAGCTGCAGCCAGGCGCAGCAGGTGCGGGCTGGGAGCAAGCGCGGCCACCTGGTTGGGTTGGCCGGCGCCCAGCTTGGCGTAGGCCTCGGGCTCCGTGATCAGCGTGCCGGCGGTGGCCTGCAGGCCCAGCGCAGTCTGCAAGCGGCTGGGCGGGCCGATGCGCTCGGCCTCGGCATCCAGCAGCTGCTCGCCCAGCAGGCGCCTCAGGCGGTTGGCCTCGATGGTGGCAAACGGCGCCAGCGTGGGCTCGGCGCGGGCCCGCTCGTAGTCGCGCAGCGCGACGCGCCAGTCGGCGTTGCCGGCTTCGACCCAGGCGGCGCCATAGGCCAGCCAGGCGTGCTGAGGGAAGCGCGCCAGGCCGGCCAGCAGCGCGGCGTCACGCAGCGGGCCGTCAGGCAGGCAGCGCGCGGCCAGATAGACCGCGTTGCCATCGGCATCCGCCGCGGCCGCCCGGCGGCCGAGCTCGTCACACAAGGGCTTCAACTCGTCGGCGGGCAGGGTGTCGAAGCGCTCGCGCTGCAGTTCGATGCTGGCCGGCTCGCGCGCCAGGGCGGCAGCCATCAGCCTGGCGTGTGCCGGCTGGCCGCGCAGCTGGCCCAGCCAGAGGAAGCGCGTCGGCGCGTCGCGGCGGTCCCACTGCAGATGCAGCGCGCCCAGCCGCTCGGCGGCGGCCGCATCGCCCTGCAACAGATTGAGTTGCAGGCCGGGCATCGCATCGGCGGCGCTGTAGAGCACGCGCCGCACCTCGGTCTGGCCGCGCTTGACCGAGACGCTGTGCGGCGGGTCGCCGAAAAAGACATCGGCAGGGCTCGACGACCAGCGCGTGGCGCCCACCACCTTGAGCGGCACGGAACCGGCGTCCTGGCCATAGGTGTAGGTCAGCTCGACCAGCGGCGCGGCGCCTGCGATGTTGTAGACCGGCAGGCCGGGGCCGTGCTCCAGCGCCACCTCGAAACGCTCGATGAGTTCACCCTGCTCGGTCTCCGCGACGATGGGCAGGTGCGCGTCCGGCGCCTGGCCGACGCTGGCCGAGCCGAAGGCGGGCAGCGTGATGGCGCCGGCGCCGCCGACGCGCACGCGCACCGGGCGGTCCAGGCCGTTGAGCACCTGCACGCTGATGTCGCCATAGCCGCCGCCAAAGCCGAGCACGCCGACGACGATGCCGCCGGCCACGGCGACGCGTGCCGCTGCCGCGCCGCGCCCCTCGGCGGCCAGGAAGCGCGCCCACAGGCTGGGGGTGAGGTTGCGTGGGCGCTCGGCGCCGTCCAGCAGCGTGGCATAGCTGCGCGGCACCGCCGGCTGGATCGCGCCGGCATCGGGTTGCTGGCTGGCCACGCGGCTTTCAACGGCAAGCAGTTCGGCCAGCACCGCGCCGCGCAGGCCATTGAGGGCCCGCTCGGCCAGATCCATCCAGCTGTCGACGACGCCGAGCCAGTCGCCCAGGTGGCTGATGTCGGGCGGGCCCAGCTTGAGTTCGCCCAGACCGGCAGCCCAGCTGTCCACTTCCAGCCGCTTGCGCGTGCCTTCGTCCAGCACGACATCCGGGGCGTCGGCATACAGCTGGCTCAGCGCGTGCTGCAGCAGGCCGCCGGCATCCCGCACGCGCATGCGGCCGGCCTCGCTGACGCGGCCGGTGCTCTCGACGCGCACCGTGTGGGCCAGCACGCCGCGCAGGTCGCGCAGGTTGGCAGCGGTGTGTTCGGCGTAATGCAATTGCGCCAGCAGGCCGCGCAGCCTTGCTTCGCTGCCATCGCCCAGGGCGCGCGCCAGCGCGAGGTGGGTGGCACGGGCGACCTCGTCGTGGCGGCGCAGCTCCGCCAGCAGCTCGGCGTGCTCGGCGGGCTCCTTGTCGGCGTCCACCCGGCGCCAGCGGCGCACGGCTTCGCCCAGGCTGGCCGGGTAGAGGGCCGCCAGGCGCTGGATGCCGTCGGCCGCTTCGGGCAAGGCGCCGACGAGCTGACCGGGCTCGGCCACATGGCGGGTCAGCGCGCGGCCGAGGTAGGCGCCGCGATAGCGCGGCTGCAGCAGCTCGCCGCCGAAGCGCTCGTCCAGTTCGGTCTGCAAGCCTGCCTCATCCATGGGCTTGGCACCGTCGGGCGCCTCGATCAGCCGGCGCGTGACCTGCTCGCGCAGCGCGACGGCGTTCTCGAACAGCGACCAGGCGCTGCGCCCGTCGACTTCGCTGGGCCGGTAGTCGGCCTTGGCGCGCGCCTCGCGCTCGTGGTTGAGGGGGTGGGTGCGCCACATCTGCGGCACGGCGCTGTCGGCGGTGTCGAACAGGCGGTTGGGGCCGCCGGGCTGCGTGGGCACCCGGCCGTAGTCGCCGTCGTCCAGCATGCGGCCGGTGCGCTCGGAGATGGCAGCCTGCAGCGCGAACAGGTCGCCCACCCAATGTTCCTTGGCGCGCAGTTCACTCGCCACGCCGGCGGCACGGTCCCAGTCGATATCGGCCGTCTGCAGCTTGTAGAGGGCATGCACGAGGGCGTCGCTGCCGGTCAGCGCGACGGCGACGGCGTCGGCGCCGTATTCCATTTCGCGGCCGAGGCTGCGCTGCAGCAACTGCACACCGGTGAAGACGCTGTCGACGAGGCTGCGGATGGCCCAGACGATGACGCTCAGCACCCAGCCGACCCAGGCGATGCGGAAGTCGAAGCGGCTCAGGGCCTGCAGGAAGTTGTCCAGCATGTCGCGCTGGGCCACCAGCCGCGCCGCAATCTGCTGGGCCACATAGACCCAGCGGCCAACGGCCATGGCGCGCTGCGCGAAGTGGCCGAACTCATGGGCCAGCACCGCACGCAACTCGCTGCGGTTCAGCACATTGACGAGGCCCAGTCCGATCTCGAGGTTCTTCTTCGTCGGCCACAGCAGGTTCAGCGGCGACAGGTCGTAGAACACCGCCGCATTGACGCGCGCCGACACCAGCACGCGGTGCGGGCGCGGGGCGCCCACGGCATCGGCAATCGCGTTCAGCTCGACGAACAGCGCGGGCTGGTCGCTCGACTGGATCTCCACGCTGTGGTCTTCACCGCGGCGCTGGCGGAAGAACAGCGCCTTCAGCATGAAGACGGCCAGCAGCGCCGCGCACAGGGCCACCAGAAAGGCCCAGAAGGCATCGCTGCGGCCGGCAAAGACACTCTGGCCCAGGCGCCAGGCCGTCCAGGCGAACCAGCCAGCGAGGCCGAAATAGACGCCCAGGAAGGCGATCAGCGAGGCGACGGCACCCCAGGCGCGCAACTTGTAGCTGCGCGGCGTGGGCGCCGGCTTGACGGACGGCAGCGGCCCGACAGGGTGTGAGTGTTGCAAGAGATCCTCCCTTCACGCGCCGGGGCTCTGTGGCCCCTGGGCGCTCATCGATGGCTTAGAAGTGGATGCCTCGCATCATCTGCTGCATGGCAATCGCTTCCGGCGACAGCCCCGACTTGCCCGACTTGTCGCCCTTGGCGGCCGAGCTGTCGGGGAACATGCGGAAGGTCGTGTTCATGACGATCTGCGCGATGCGCGGCGCGGCGGCGTGCAGCATCTCGCCCGAGATGCCCAGACGCGTGGCGATGCGCACCGGCTTGTTGATGCAGGCCTGGGCAATCATGTCGCCGGCCTCCTCGGGCGCCAGCGTCGGCACGTTCTTGTAGATCGCCGTGGGCGCGATCATCGGCGTGCGCACCAGCGGCATGTTGATCGTCGTGAAGGTCACGCCGGTGTCGGCGAACTCGCTGGAGGCGCAGCGCGTCCAGGCGTCCAGCGCGGCCTTGCTGGCCACGTAGGCACTGAAGCGCGGCGCGTTCGTCAGCACGCCGATGGAGCTGATGTTGACGACATGGCCCTTCTTCTTGGCCACCATGCCGGGCAGCAGGCCCATGGTCACGCGCAGGCAGCCGAAGTAGTTCAGGTCCATCGTGCGCTGGAAGTCGTGGAAGCGGTCGTAGCTGCTCTCGATGGCGCGGCGGATGGAGCGGCCGGCGTTGTTGATGAGGAAGTCGACGCCGCCGAAGTTGTCGTTGCACCACTCGATCAGCCCGGCGCAGCCCGCCTCATCGGCGATGTCGCAGGCGAAGGCGTGGATCTGGGCCTGCTTGCCGGCCTTCTCCTTGATCTCGGCCACCGCTTCGTCGAGCTTGACCTGGTCACGCGCGCAGATCAGCGTGATGGCGCCGGCCTCGGCGAACTTGATGGCGGCGGCCAGGCCGATGCCCGAGGAACCGCCCGTCACCAGCACCACCTTGCCGCCGGTCGCGCCGCGCAAGGACCGGTCGATGAAGAGGGCCGGGTCGAGATGACGCTCCCAGTAGTCCCACAGTCGCCAGGCGTAGTCGTTGAGGTCGGGGCAGGCAATGCCCGAACCCTTCAGCGCGGCCTCGGTGTCACGGCAGTCGAAGCGGGTCGGGTAGTTGATGAAGGTGAACATGTCCTCGGGAATGCCGAGGTCCTTCATGACGGCGTTGCGGATGCGACGCACCGGCGCCAGCGCCATCAGGCCCTTCTTGACGCTCTTGGGAATGAAGCCCATCAACGCGGCATTGATGAACAGATTCATCTTGGGCGCATGCGCGGCCTTGCTGAAGATGTCCAGCACGTCACCGACGCGGTAGCCCTTGGGGTCGACGAGGTGGTAGCAGCCGTGGCCCTTGCTGACCTTGTGCGAGATGTGGTCGAGCGCTTCGACGACGAAGTCCACCGGCACGATGTTGATGCGACCGCCTTCGAGGCCGACGCTGGGCATCCACGGCGGCAGGATCTGGCGCATGCGCTGGATCAGCTTGAAGAAGTAGTAGGGCCCGTCGATCTTGTCCATCTCGCCGGACTTGGAGTCGCCCACCACCAGCGCCGGGCGGTAGACCGTCCAGGGACGCTTGCACTCCTTGCGCACGATCTTCTCGCTCTCGTGCTTGGTCATGAAGTAGGGGTGATCGAGGTTCTCGGCTTCCTCGAACATGTCCTCGCGGAACACGCCTTCGTACAGGCCTGCCGCCGCAATCGAGCTGACGTGGTGCACATGGCCGGCATCGATGGCCTGCGCGAACTCCACCATGCTGCGGGTGCCCTCGATGTTGACGGCGACCTGCGACTCCTCGTCGGCGCCCAGGTCATAGACCGCAGCCAGGTGATACAGATGATCGATCTGGCCCTTCAGGCTCTTGATGACGTCGCTGGCGACGCCGAGCTTCTTGCCCGTCAGGTCGCCGAAGACGGGAATCGCGCGGGTCTTGCTGACGCCCCAGTAGGCGAGCAGGTCGGGCAGCTTGGCTGCGCTCTCCTCGCGCATCAGGAAGTGGACCGTGCTGCCGCGGCGCGCCAGCAGCTTCTTGACGAGCCGCTTGCCGATGAAGCCTGTGGCGCCAGTGACGAAATACTGCATGGGGGGTCTCCTGCTTGTGGATTTGGACGTGTCGCGCTGATTCTTGACCAGGGTTTGCGGTGGCCCGCTGGGCACTTTCCCCAGGAAACGGCCTGCTCCATCGTAGAGCGCACTCACTAGGAATGGCCGCGCTGACGCGGGGTCGCGCCGCTACAGTCCCGCTGCAATTCGCTAACTCGCAAGGAACCACCATGGTCAAGAAGCTCCAGAAGATGGCTGACAAGAAGAAGGCCTCGGCCGCCACCGGCTTCCCGGCTGGCCTGCTCGATGGCGACATGGCCAAGAACGTCAAGGACAGCGCACAGCAGATCTGGGCCGCCGGCCTGGCCTCTTTCGCCAAGGCCCAGGGCGAAGGCGGCAAGGTTTTCGAGGCCCTGGTCTCGGAAGGACTGAAATTGCAAAAGAAGACCCAATCCGCCGCTGAGGAAAAGCTCAGCGCCGTGGCCACCAAGGTCAGCGGCATGGCCGGTGATGTCGGCGCCAAGGCCGGCCAGCACTGGGACAAGCTCGAAACCATCTTCGAGCAACGCGTTGCCAAGGCCCTCAAGACCCTGAACGTGCCCTCCGCCGGCGACGTGCAGAGCCTGATCAAGCGCATCGACGACCTGGCCGTGTCGGCTGGCCTGAAGAAGGCTTCGCCCGCTGCCAAGGCCAAGAAGACCGTCGTCAAGAAGGCCGCCGCCGTGAAGAAGGCCGTCGTCGCCAAGGCTGCGCCCGCCAAGAAGGCTGCCGTCAAGGCCGTCGCCAAGAAGGCTGCGCCCGTGAAGGCCGCCGTCAAGGCTGTGGCCAAGAAGGCTGCTGCTCCCAAGGCTCCGGCCGCCAAGAAGGCCGCTCCGGCCAAGCGTGCTCCGGCTGCCAAGAAGGCTGCCGCTCCGGCCGCCACGCCTGCAGCGCAAGCCTAAGCAAGTTAACTCTCTCCGACCATGAGCCAACCGAAGATCGGTTTGGCCTTGGCGGGCGGAGGCCCACTGGGCGCCATCTATGAAGTTGGCGCCCTTTGTGCTTTGGAGGAGGCCGTGGGTGGCCTCGACTTCACCGCCTGCGACGGCTATATCGGCGTCAGCGCGGGCGGCTTCATCGCCGCCGGCCTGGCCAACGGCATGACGCCGCGCCAGCTCTGCGCCGCCTTCATCGAGAACACCGCCGAAGCGCCCGACCGCTTCGACCCCGCCGAGCTGCTGCAGCCGGCCTGGGCCGAGTTCGGCGAGCGCCTGCGCCTGCTGCCCGGCCTGCTGGCCGATGCGGCACGCGAGGTGCTGCTGGAAGGCCGCTCCGTGCTGGGCGCCATCGAGCGCCTGGGCCGCGTGCTGCCCACTGGCCTGCTGTCCAGCGAGCGCTTTGGCGAGGCCTTGACCCAGGTCTTCGCCCTGCCCGGCCGCACGAACGACTTCCGCGAGCTGCGTCACCGCCTGGTGCTGGTGGCGACCGACCTGGACAGCGGCGACGCCATCCCCTTCGGCACCGAGGGCTGGGACCATGTGCCCATCTCCCAGGCCGTGCAGGCCAGCGCGGCCTTGCCGGGCCTGTTCCCGCCGGTCGAAATCGACGGCCGGCACTATGTGGACGGCGCCTTGAAGAAGACGCTGCACGCCTCCGTGCTGCTGGACCGCGGCCTGGACCTGCTGATCTGCCTGAACCCGCTGGTGCCCTACGAAAGCAACCGCCTGTCGCCCCGCGACGCGCGCTCGCGCCGGGCCAAAAAGCTGGCCAGCAAGCTCGGCCGCCCGGCCGTGAAGGCGCTGCAACCGCGCATCCACCGCCTGGTGGACGGCGGCCTGCCGCTGGTGCTGTCGCAGACCTTCCGCTCGCTGATCCATTCGCGCCTGGCCCTCGGCCTGAAGGGCTATGAGCTGACGCATCCGCAGACCGACATCGTGCTGTTCGAGCCCGACCCGCGCGATGCCGAGCTCTTCATGGCCAACACCTTCAGCTACAGCCAGCGCCGCCACCTCGCCGAGCACGCCTACCAGGCTACGCGCGAACTGCTGCGCGAGCGTGCGGCGGTGTTGAAGCCGCAGTTCGCGCGCGCCGGCCTGACACTGCGCGAAGACGTGCTGGCCAGCCGCGAGGCGCGCCTGCTGGCGGCGCCACAAGAGACGCGCATCGAACAGGCGCTGCGCGAGTTGCGCGGCAGCCTGACCGTGCTCGAAGCCCGGGCGCGTTAGGGCCCATCGCCGTAGCGTCAACAGGCCCTTGCCCTCACTGCGGCTTGTAGGTCACCGTGAGGTTGTAGTTGCCGGCGCTATAGCCTTTGAGCAGCACATAGACATCGCCGTTGGCGGTGACGTTGATGCTGCAGCTCTCGGTGGCGGTGCTGCCGTCGGACTTGCAGTCGTAGCTGCTGGTGGTCGGGACGGTGGTGCGCCTGGCATACAGGTCGATGTCGCCGGTACCGGTGGTGCTGGCCTTGAATGCCCCAACGCCGGCCTTGAACGGACCGAAGTTGCGCGTCTGGTTCTTCGTCAGGCTGCCGCTGAAGGTCTCGGTCTTGTCGGGGATGCCGCTGCTGCCGTCGCTGCCCAGCTCCACCATATAGGCCAGCGCCATGCGGGCGAACTTCAGTGAGTTGTCGGCCTGGCTGCCGGTGTTGGCGTAGGTGTCGTTGGCGGTGTGGATATAGGGGTCGTCCTCGCCCATGGCCGCTTCGAAGGGCATGGTGGCGTAGTAACCCTTGGCCGTCCATGAGGCATGGTCGGAGCAGGCATAGCCGCAGCGGTCGGTGCCTATCTTCAGCGTCGGCAGATACGTCTTGATGAGGTTGGTGACGAAGGTGTTCTGCGCGCTGTCGGTGTAGTCGGTGTAGATGTAGATGTCATTCACCGACCCCTTGTAGTTGGTCATGTCCAGCTGCATCACGCCCACCACGTTGGTGCCGGCATTGGCGAAGCTGGTGGCGATCTCCTGCGAGCCGCGCAGGCCCACTTCCTCAGCCGCGTAGGCCATGAACTTCAGCGTGCGGCGCGGCTTGTAGCCGGTGGCGACCATG
Source organism: Roseateles sp. P2_H4 (assembly GCF_056403315.1). Classification (NCBI taxonomy): domain Bacteria; kingdom Pseudomonadati; phylum Pseudomonadota; class Betaproteobacteria; order Burkholderiales; family Sphaerotilaceae; genus Roseateles; species Roseateles sp. P2_H4. Next base: position 46,211 of record NZ_JBFUFR010000010.1, read on the forward strand.
GTGCGGAACACCTCGGTGAGGCTGGCCACGCCGGACGCATCGTCATCGGCGCCCGGCGCACGGCCGGTTTCGCTGGTGTTCGACTGGTTGATCGAATCGAGGTGGCCGCCCAGCACCACCACTTCGTTCGCGTTGTCGCTGCCCTGGATGGTGGCAATCACCGACTTCTGCTTCCAGCTCGCGTGGGTGAACTGCGCCACCGTGATGTCGCTGCGGCCGGCGGCCAGCGTGGTCCAGCGCTGCTTCAGCCAGTCCGACGCGGCGACGCCGCCGCTGGTCTGGTAGTAGCGGTTGACATTGGCGGACAGGTCGATGATGGTCTGGCCGATGTTGCTCGCCTGCATCTGGTTGAGCATGGGCGTGACGACGGCCTGCTGGTCGATGACGTAGCTCGGCCGCGTGAGGGCGGCCGCCGCGGCCAGCTTGGCGGCGCCCGAATGGCGCTGCAGCGTGGCCAGGCCTTCCGCCTGGCTGGGGTGGAACATGAAGCCGCCGCAGCGGTGCAGCTCGCGGTGCACTGCGCCCGACAGGTGCAGCAGGTCATCTTCGTCCACCTGCACGAGGTGGATGGCTTCGGCACGACGGCTGGCGGCGGCCGTGCTTTCAACGCCGGCCAGCTGCGCGGTGGGCGTCGCACTGGCGCTCAAGGTCACGGTCGTGTGTTTCTGCAATTGGGCGAGGGCCGCATCGCCGAGGCTGATCCAGACTTTGTCGCCGGCATGGGCGAAGGAGCACAGCGCCAGGAGGCCGGCAAGGGCCAGCGGCTTGGTTTGAAAACGCATCATGGGGTTCCCTGATCGGGGTGGATGAACTCGGGATCACGGCCCGGCCAGCTCATGGCCGCCAGGCGCATGGAAAGCGGTCCCGAACGCGTGCTCGCGACGGCATGGCAGCAACGAGCGCGTGCATGCTCGGGCCGCGCCGCGCAGGCAACAACCGGGGTTGGCCTGTCCCTGGATCAGGGGCCTTCAAAAGAGGGAAGCCCCCCTACTGCGCGATCCCGTCCTGGAGGTCTTCCCCCACCTCTTCCAGCGTCTGCAGCTCCACGAGGCGGCGGTACAGGCCGCCCTCGATGGCCATCAGCGCCTCGTGCGGCCCACGCTCCTGCAGATGGCCATGGTTGAGGACCAGGATCTGGTCGGCCGCACGGATGGTGGACAGGCGGTGCGCGATGGCCACCACCGTCACGCGGCCATGCAGGGCCGTCAGCGCCTCGCCGACGCGCTGCTCGGTCGCGCTGTCGATATTGCTGGTCGCTTCGTCCAGGAACAGGATGCGCGGCGCACCAGCCAAAGCTCGCGCCATCGCCAGCAACTGCTTCTGGCCGGTGGAGACGCGCGCCCCGCCCTCGCCCAGCTTGGTGTCGTAACCCTGTGGCAGCGCCGTGATGAAGTCGTGCGCGCGGGCGGCCTTGGCGGCGTCCTCGACGTCTTCGTCCGTGATGCCGGGCCGGCCCATCGCGATGTTGTCGCGCACGCTGGCCGACATCAGATAGGGCTCCTGCGGCACCAGGCCCACCGCGTCGCGGAAGGCGGCATCGGGCACCGCCGCCAGCGGCTGGCCGTCGACCGTGATGCGCCCCTGCTGCGCCGTGTAGAAGCGCAGCARCAGCGACAGCAGCGTGCTCTTGCCACTGCCCGTGTGGCCGACGATGCCGACAAAGCTGCCAGCCGGGATGTCGACGTCGACGCCATGCAGCACCGGCCGCGCCGGGTCGTAGCCGAACGTCAGCCCGTCGATGCGGATGCCGCCCTGGGCGATGTCGCGGCCGTCCTGGGCCGGCCCGCGGTGCTCATCCTCCTCCAGCAGCGTGCGCACGCGTGAAGCGGCCACCATGGCCTGCTGCAGCTGGCCGAACTGCATGGTGATCTGGATCAGCGGCTCGACGACGCGGGCGATATAGCTGAGGAAGGCATACAGCAGGCCCACTTCCAGCCCCGACATCTCACGCCGGCCGAAGCTGTAGATGACGGTGACCAGCAGCAGCACGTTCATCAGGTCCAGCGCCGGCCGCAGCAGCCAGGCGTTGGCGCGCAGCTCGGCGATGCGAGACAGCCGGTGCTCGGCATTCGTCGTCTCGAAGCGCGCACCGAAGCGGCCCGCCGCGCCGCTGGCCTGCAGCACCGCCATGCCGGCCATGCTCTCGGCCATCTGCGCATTGATGTCGCTGCGCAGCTGGCGGGTGCGCGCCACGGCCGGCGCCGACAGCTTCTGGTAGCCCAGGATGATGACCACCATGGCCGGCACCAGCGTCGCGACGATGAGCATCAGCCGCCAGTCCAGGAAGGCCATGGCCACCAGCGAGCCGAAGACGACGATGGTCGAGTCCAGCATCACATAGAGCACCTGGCGATAGAGCTGGTTGACGGCCTCGGTGTCGTTGGTGACGCGGCTGACGAGCTGGCCGGTGATGGCCTTGTCGAAGAAGGCCATGGGCAGGGCCAGCACATGAGCGTAGACCCGCTCGCGCAGCCTCAGCACCGAGCGCCGCGCGACGCCGGCCATGCGCGACAGCTGGGCATAGCGTATCCAGCTCGCCGCCCAGCCGGTCAGCAGCATCAGCGCCAGCAGCGTCGCCATCTCGAAGATGTCGAACTGGCGCGGCAGCAGGTGGTGGTCGATATAGCGCTTGCCGAGGATGGGGGCGAGCACTTCGAGGCCGGCGGCCAGGATGAGCCAGGTGCCGCCGCGGATCAGGTGTGCGCGCTCAGGACGCGCCGAGTCCAGCAGCAGTCCGACGCTCTTCCAGGGTTTCTCTTTGGGCTTCACGGGCTCAAGCGGCTTCAAGGCTGGCCTCGATCTGTTGATAGCGCCACTGGGCCGCATACCAGCCGCCCAGTTCCAGCAGCTGTTGATGCGTGCCGCGCTCGATGACATGGCCCTGCTTGAGCACGATGACCTCGTCGGCGTCCATCACCGCCGACAGGCGGTGCGCGATGACGATGACGCTGCGGTCCGGCCGCGCGGTGCGCAGCTCGCGCAGGTGGTCGAGGATGTCCGTCTCCGTACCGGTGTCGACGGCCGACAGCGCGTCGTCCAGCACCAGCAGCGGTGCATCACTCAGGAGCGCCCGTGCGATGGCGACGCGCTGGCGCTGGCCGCCGGACAGTGTCACGCCGCGCTCACCGACCTCGGTCGCATAGCCTTCGGGAAGCCGCGCGATGTCGTCATGCACCGAGGCCAGACGCGCTGCGGCCTCGATCTCTTCGCGCGTCGCGCCGGGCCTGGCCAGGGCAATGTTGTCGGCCACCGAGGCCGAGAACAGGAAGGGCTCCTGGGGCACCCAGGCGATGTGGGCGCGCAAGCTGGCGAGGGGCAGATCGGGTAGCGCGACGCCGCCCAGCGTCAGCTGGCCGGCATCGGGTTCGGACTGGCGCAGCAGCAGGCGCACGAAGGTGGACTTGCCCGCGCCGGTGGCGCCGACGATGCCCAGCGTCTTGCCGGGTGCGATGGCGAGGTCGACGTTCTCCAGCGCCGGGCGCTTCGCGCCGGGAAAGGCGAAGGTCAGGCCTTGGGCGCGAAGCGTCGTGTCAACGGGCAGCGCCGCCCTGCCCTCGTCGGCCAGCGTCAGCGGTGCGTCCAGCACCGGCGCCAAGCGCGTCCAGGCCGCCCGGCCGCGTTCCAGCAGGGCCAGCACCCAGCCGGCCGCGAACATCGGCCAGATCAGCTGGCCGAGGTACATCGTGAAGGCCGTCAGCTGGCCAATGCTGAGCTCGCCACGCGAGACCAGCCAGCCGCCCATGGCCAGCGCGATGGCGGTGGCGGCGCCCAGCGTCATGCCGACAGCCGGCTCGTAGGCAGCCTCCCAGCGCTGCGAGCGAAAGCTGGCCTCGGCCGCCTTCTCGGCGAGCTCGGTGAACTGCGCCTCGCTGCGCGCGACGAGGCCGAGGGCGCGCACGGTACGCACACCCGACAGGCTCTCCTGCACCTGCTGGTTCAGGCCGCTGAAGGCACCCAGCGAATCCTGGGCGGCCTGGTGCAGATGGCCCGAGATCCACCAGAAAGCCAGGGCCATCAGCGGGAAGGGCACGAGGGCGGCAAGGCCCAGGCGCCAGTCGATGCCTATCGTCATCATCGCGAGCACCAGCACCAGCGTCTGCGTGCCGTCAAAGCCCGCCAGCATGGCTTCGCCAGCGGCCTGCTCGACGGTGTCGATGTCGTTGGTGGCCAGGGCCATCAAGTCGCCGGTGCGCTGACGCTGGAAGTAGGCCGGGCCTTGCAACGCAAGGCGACCGTAGAGCCGTGTGCGCAGACGCGCGCCGAGGCGGAAGGACGCCTTGAACAGCGTCAGCCGCCAACCGGCGCGCAGCAGGTAGATGAGGAGGCCGGCAACGACCAGCAGCGCCAGTTGCTCGAGCAGCGCCGAGCCCTTGAGCCCGCCGGCCACCAACGCATCCACGACATGGCCGACCTGGCGCGGAATCCATACCGTCATGGCCGCGATGCAGCTCAGCATCGCGCCGGCCGCGGCGTAGGCGCGCCAGTGCTCGCGCACGAAGCCGGCGAGCATGCGGGACAGGCTGGAGGACGAGGAGGCGGCGGGAGCGGACATGCAGGGATGGGAGTGTCGCCGGGCCATGCGGCGGGCGGCTCGGAGGTCTAGGGTGCGGGCTCCGGCAGGTCTCTCGGCACCAATGCCAGATATTCGGCCAGCGAGCCACCGCACAAGGGCTTGCACATGACGCGCAGTTCGTTGATCTGATCGCCGATCTGAAAGCCGCTGCGCACGCGCGTCTCGGCATAGCCCAGCGAAGCCCAGAAGCGTTCGGCCCTCGCGTTGCCGATTACCACGCCCAACCGCAGCCAGCAGGCGCCCGATTCGCGCGCCCAGGCTTCGACGCTGTCGTACAGGCGTCGCGCATCGCCCGAGCCATGGCGGGCGGTCTCGACGATGAAGGTGCTGACGTTCCAGACCGACGGCGCAAAGATGTCCGAGACGAGGTTGACGAGAGCGGCAATCTCGCCATCAGGTCGGACATAGCCGATGACCCATTTCTTCGTATGAGGAATGCCTTCCGGCAGCGGCTCCTCGATCTCCTCCCGCGCATCGTCGGGCCGCGCCGGCTCGCCCTGCACGGCGAGGAAGTAGGCCGGGTTGGCCGCAAAGAAACGCGCCAGTGCCTGGACGTGCGACGACGTCAGTTCGAGGGCAGCAATGCCGGCCAGGGGCGATGCAGGCAGCCCGGATGTCATGCCTAGACCTGCCAGTAGATGTCTTCGCGGATCTCCACGACCGCGCATTCCTCGATCAGCTCGAACTCCAGATAGCCCGCATGCTCCGAGAACACCGCGGCCAGCCGCGCCTGCGGCCTCACCACGACGAAGGCCGAGTCGATCTTGTGCGTGCAACCAAAGGGGTAGCGGATCTCGACATAGCGCTCCGGGCTGAAGTCGTAGGCGCTCAGGCCGCGCGCCAGCAACTCGGCCTCCGGTCGCCCCACCTTCATGGACACCTCGGCGACCCAGTCGCGCAGCACTTCCTTCCAGGGCCGCAAGGGCTTCAAGGTCATGTCAGGACTCATGCGATGTTCTCCCTTCGCCCCGGCCGCCGCGCCACCAGCCACAAACCTGTCCAGGTCAGCACGCCGTTCAGCAAGAGCAATTCCAAGCCGATCTGATAGCCGCCCCAAGGCTGCCCGAAATCCAGCAGCGCACACAGCAGCGGCGCGGCCACGCAAACGCCGACCAGCGCGCCACCCGATACCGCCCTCGGCGTGAACAGCGCAAACGCGAACAGTCCCAGCAGCGGCCCATAGGTATAGCCCGCCAGCTTCAGGATCAGGAAGATCATGCTGCTGCTGTCCAGCGCCTTGAAACCCAGCACCAGAGCCAGGAACAGCGCCGCGAAGCCGAGATGCACGCGCCGCCGCGTGCTCACGTCCTCGCGCGGGATGCGCAGCAGGTCCAGGCAGGTGCTGGCCGTCAGCGCCGTCAGCGCGCCGTCGGCGCTGGGCAGCAGGGCCGACACCAGGGCCAGCACGAAGACGACCTGCACCCAGGCCGGCAGGTATTGCATGACGACGGTGGGGAAGAGGGTGTCGCCGCTGACGGCCAGCCCATGTTCGCGCGCGAACAGCGTCAGCAAGCCGCCCAGCAGCAGAAAGGCCGTGACGACGACGAGCATCAGCACGGCCAGCACGAAGAGGTTCTTCTGCGCGTCGCGCAGCCTTGCCACCGACAGGCTCTTCTGCATCATTTCCTGGTCCAGCCCCGTCATCGCGATGGCGATAAACATGCCGGCCAGCAGGGCCTTGGCGGAGAAGTCGCGGCTCATCGGGTCGCCGACCCAGACGCGGCTCAGCCCCGCCGCGTCGAGCTGGGCCAGCGCACCGGTCTGCCACAGCAGGGCCACGCAGACGAACAGGCCGGCCAGCATGCCGGCCGTCTGCAGCGTATCGGTCCACACCAGCGCCTTCACGCCGCCCTCGACCGTGTACAGCAGGATCATCACCAGCACGACGGCCGCGCCCAGCGCGAAGGGCACGCCCAGCGGCTGCAGGATCAGCGTGTGCAGCACCTGCACGACGAGATAGAGCCGCGCCGTCGCGCCCAGCGTGCGGCTCAGCACGAAGAAGGCCGAGCCCAGGCGCTGGGCCGCGGGGCCGAGGCGGTCGCCCAGCAGGCCGTAGATCGAGGCCAGCTTGAGGCGGTGATAGGCCGGCAGCAGCAGCACGGCGATGACGACATAGCCGACGACCTGGCCGAGGGCGATCTGCAGATAGGTGAAGCCGTTGGCCCCGACCGAGCCCGGCACGCTGATGAAAGTGACGCCGGACAGCGACGTGCCGACCATTCCGAAGGCGACGACCGGCCAGGGACTTTCCCTGCCGCCGACATAGAACCCCTCGGCCCCCGAACCACGCGCGACGCTTCGCGCGATCAGCAGCAGCAGCGCGAAATAGGCGAGGACGCCGGTCAGGAGGAGTGCGGGCGACATGGGTCGCGATCATGCCTGACGGCGCCCTCTGAACCACGCACCGGCAGAGCCGCGGCTAGCTGCCGCGGCGGTTGTACCAGCCCTCGGCGCAACAAAGAAATAGGGGCCCGGAGGCCCCTACGTTTTGACGCGACGGCGCTATCTCGCCGCGTGATGCAGCATCCCTAACTCAGGGATAGCTGATCGTCAGCGTATAGCCCGAGGCCGCATTGAAGCCGCTGTAGCTCTGCACCTTGATGTAGACGGTGCGAGCGCTGGTGCCGTTGGTGTACGTCAGTGACTCGGAGGCCGTTGTGCCTTCGGAAGACGCCAGACCGGCACCCGAGGAACTCACAAGATAGAGGTCATAGTCAACACCGCTAGGGCCGGTCATGTCAACGCGGATCTTCTTATTGGCCGGCAGATCGACCTTGAAGTAATCCTTGTCGGTGGCGCTACTGACGAAGCCCGTGACCGTTGTCGCTGTGCCCAAAGCGTTGGCGGTTGCGATGGTGTTGTTCGACTCAGTCTCACTGGCCGAGGCTCCGGCGTTGGTGATATTGAAATTCACCGCCGTGGATGAAGCGCTGTTCGCTGCGGCATCGAAAGCCTTGGCGACCAACGAGTGCGCACCATTCGGCAGTGTGGACGAGTTCAGCGTCATCTGGTACGGCTGAGTCGTGACCGTGCCCTTCAGCGCGCTATCAACCCAGAACTCAACCTTAGTCACACCCACGTTGTCACTGGCCACGGCCGACAACGTGATGGTGCCGCTGTTGCCAGTTTCGCTTGCACTGACGGTGGGCGGCGTGGTGTCGCCGTTGTTGGCGGCGCCTTGGTTCACCCAAATAGGGGCGGACCAGAGGACCTTTCCGTCATTCTGTGTGACGCGAGCGTAGTAGACATGCAAGCCATCGGTCGGGGTGTGGCTGTAGGTGGCGCTATTGCTGAGCACCGTCATCGTGCCGTTGCGGCCAGGGACACCTTGCCAGATCTCGATCAACGACACGGTCTTACCAGTTGTGTTGGCGAAGCCGATGTTCAGGTTGAGTGCGCCCTGATTGTTGATGCGCGAGCCCATGATGGCGCCGTTAGCACTGAACACAAGCTGCGAGTTCTTGTCGTGGGTGGCGAACACACGGCGGGCGCGCAGCGCCTCGACGAAGCTCTCACGGGTCAGAGCTGTGCCGTTTGGGACGAGGATGGCCGTTCGGTTCGTGTACGAGGCACCCCAGTTAGCGCAGTGGTTGTCCTGATTAGTGGCTGGTGCGACGTGGAATCCGCGCTCGAGGATCTTCTTGTAGGCGCTCTCGTAGCCTCCGCCAGGGAGCTGGGTTTCGTCTTCCTTGTTAGAGAAGGCGCTGGTATTGGACACCTCGGCCAGCACCATGACCTCGTCGCCGTCGGCGGTGTAGCCAAAGTCAGTGCCGTTCACAACGAACTGGCCGGACGTATCAGGGTGATTGAATTGCCCCACTTGACCGGCTGCCCGCATCACGGTGTAGAGCGACGCGTAGTCGTTCTTGGCGATGAATCGATGGCCGTAAAGCTGATTGCTTGGGTCGTACTCCCAAGAGTAGAGCTCATCGCTGTTAAAGATGTTCAGATGGCCACCGCCGCTGATGACGCCCCATTCCATGCCGTACATGGCGAGGAAGCCGGGATTGGCGGCGGTGTAGCTGGCGGCGATGCTCACGCCGTTTGTGTAGCGGGTCTTCGCAGTAGCGGCGGGGATATTTCCCAAGCCAGAGCTGCCATCGAAATAATGGTTGTGATCGGTATTGCCGAAGAAGTCCAGACCGCGGTTCTTGGCGTAGGGGAAGGCCGCATCGGGACCGTACTGGCCAGTCTGCGCAGGCTGCGACTCGTTGCATGTCGCCACGTTGCCGCCGCCGTCTGAGTCATTGGTCTGCCCGTGCAGGGAACCATAGAAGACGGTGTAGGGCCAACTGGCGATCGCGCCGGCAGACTGAGCTTTCGCACGAGGCACTTCGCCGCCACTCAATTGGCTGCCCAGAGCCATGGCACGGTAGGCCGGCATCTTGGCAACTGGCGCAGCGCCCATGACGAACTGGAAGGACTCGGTATGGGCGTGACCGTCCGCCGGAGCCAGGGATTGCACGCGCGCCTCGGCGGTATCGCCCTTGGAGGCGATGCCAGCATCGACCGCAAAGGCGGTCAAGCGAGCCTCATAAACACCATCGGCGAGGTTGGCCTTGTCGGTGCGACCGGCCCAATCAAAGTTCAGCGCCACAGGCTTGCCGCTGAAGCGCTCCACGCCGGCATAGGTCTGCACGACCTTGCCGGCCGGAGACACCAGCTCAAGCTTGTAAGCGAACTGCTCGCCCTCCGGGGCTCCCAGGTAGTGCATCGTCACGCTGAAGCGGCGAGCGCCGCTGGCTTGCTCGCTAACAAATGGAGCATTCAGCTCAGCCTCGAACTCGTGATGGTCCGGGTACTTGACGCTCGGGTGCACAGCAGCGGCTTGCGCCATGCCGTCCGTAGCGGCGGGCGTGACCGAAGCGGTGGGCGAGTTGGCGCCGCCGCATGCTGCCAAGAGCAGCGGCAGCATGCACGCGGCAAGCGGGCGCAGGGGGAAGGATTGAACTTTCACAACATCCTCGACGAGAGAGTGAATCTGGGGCTTGGAAGGGCGGGCAGCAACGCTCAGATCGCGCGACGACGGCGGGCCAGCATGCCCACGACGGCGAGGCCGCCCAGCATCAGCGCATAAGTCTGAGGTTCGGGCACAGGCAGCGGGTCGGGGATGGCGGTGCCGCTGAGCAGCACGTTGTCATAGCGGATGGTGCCGGCGGTGCCGTAGGTGGAGCTGAGGCCCGTGGCCAGGTAGGTGCTGGTGCCAGGGGCGAAGCTGGCCAGGAAGCGGATGCCGAAGTGGTCGTTGTTGTCGACTGCAGGGATAGCACTGAAATCGAACGTCAAGCCGGAAACAAACTGGGTGGACTGCGCGGCCGGCATCTGGAAGCTCGTGGCGTTGAGCCAGCTGCTGCCGTCGAGGGTGTACTGAAGCGTCGTCCAGGCCGAGGCCGTGGCGCTGTTGCGCTGGGCGAACGTCAGCACGAGGTCGGTGTAGCCGGTGGTGTCGATCAGGAATTGAACGCCACGCGTCAGGTTGCCTGTCCCTTGTGCGGCGTAGGAGGCAGTGTTCAGCGCTTGGTTCGTCACGCCACCAGCGAAGCTGGTCGTGATCGCACCCACGGTTGCGAAGGAGGCGCCGTTCGCGGTTTGCGTGTGCTTGGTAGTAGTGGGTACGGCGCTGTAGTCCCAAAGCGCGACGGTGTCGGCTTGGACGTTGAGACTGGCGATGGTCAGCGCGGCGAGGGCAAGAAAGCGGTATTTCATGGCGAAGCGGAGGTAAAGGGTTGAGGCTGAATTGACCGCCGTGAAACGCCTTTAGGCCCAGCGGACCGAGGGAGAGTAGTGATGCTTTTTTTTACGGAGTAGGAAGACATTCCCGGGGGTATCCCCCCACCGAAGCCGTCACAGAGCCGTCACAGAGCCGTCGAACCAACGCAAATGCTTGTTTTTCCTAGGAAAACCGTGATTTTTCACAACCAGCCCGAACACGCCTATGGCAATTGACTCCCCGCATCCGAGGGGTTACCTACCCTGCGCTCGTTGCGAGGAACACACGTCGGTTGACCTCGGATTACCGCTCCGCAGGGGCGCCCGAGTTTGAGATGGCGGGCGAATAGCGCGGGCCGTTCTTCGTCCGGAAGAAGGCATGCCCCGAGTGCCCTCCGTCAGACTTGTGCGGCGCGCACTGGCAGACCGRCTCGTCCCAACAAACCGACTTCCTAGTACGTCCGGCCGCCCTTGAATGCCGCGTGCTGCCGGCGTGCCAGCGTCGTGTGCCGGCTCATCGCCTCGAAGCTGATGCGCGCATGCGCATGCATGATGGCCAACCCGAGAGCATCGGCGGCGTCCTTGCCCGGGATGCCGGGCAGGTTGAGCAGCCGCTGCACCATGGCCTGGACCTGCTCCTTCTTGGCCTGGCCGTGGCCGACGATGGCCTTCTTCATCTGCGTGGCCGTGTACTCGCTGACGAGCAGATCAGCCGACACCAGCGCCGCCAGCGCCGCACCGCGGGCCTGGCCCAGCAGCAGCGTGGACTGCGGGTTCACGTTGACGAAGACGATCTCGACGGCCGCGCACTGCGGCTGGTAGCGCGCCGTGACCTCGCGGATGCCGTCGAACAGGATCTTCAGCCGTGCCGGCAGGTCGCCGATGTCGACCGCACTGGTCTTGATCGTGCCGCTGGCGACATAGGCGAGGCGCGGACCGTCGGCTTCAATCACTCCGAAGCCTGTGGTTTGCAGACCCGGGTCGATGCCCAGAATCCTCATCGGTAGTACCAGCGTGCGGAATGAAACAGCACCGGTGCGGCAAAGCACAGCACCGCGATGCGGTCGAGCAGGCCGACGGCGCCGGTGATGGAGCTGCGGTTGCCCCAGTACAGCACGCCGGCGTCCTTCTTCAGGGCCTTCATGACCAGGCCGCCAAAGCCCGCGGCACCGGCGGTCAGGAAGGCCATGGCCAGGGCCTGGCCGGCCTTGAACGGCGTGATCCAGTACAGCAGCAGGCCGGCCAGCGCGCCGGTCAGCGTGCCTATCCACCAGGCCCGCATCGAGTAGCTGCGGCTGATCTGCCGGGCCACCGGGCGGCGGCGCAGCGCGCGGGTGGCGATCTCCTGCGCGATCTGCGAGGCGGCCACCACCATGACCAGGAAGAACAGCAGGAAGGCGCCTCGCCCGGTGTTGCCCGGGATGTCCAGCAGCAGCAGCGCCGGCGCATGCGACAGGCCGTAGACGCAGACCATCACGCCCCATTGGATCTTGGCATTGCGCTCGAGGAAGCGGCGCGGGTCGCCCGCCAGCGCGCTGACGATGGGCAGCACCAGGAAGCCATAGACCGGCAGGAAGACGGTGAACAGATCGAAGAAGCGCGTGCCGCAGATCATGTACTGGATGGGCAGCAGCACGAAGAACGCGACGATGAGGGTGCGGTGGTCGCTGCGCTCGGTGTGCACGAGGGTGATGAACTCGCGCAGCGCCAGGAAGGAGAACAGCGCGAACAGCAGCGTCGCGCCGAGCGGCCCGGAGATCCACGCGACCCAGAACATGCAGCCGCCGATCCAGGCGGCGCGCAGGTCACGGCGCACGCGTTCCCAGGCGAGCTGGGACTTGACGCGCTCGTCCTCGTTCTCGCGCTCGCGCAGCGAGTTCAGGAACAAGCCCACCGTCAGCAGCATCAGGAAGCCGAACAGCACGACGAAGAGAAGCGCCACCTGCTCGCTGGAGGTCAAGGCCTTGAGCCAGCGCATCAGCCGCCCTCCGCCTCGCGGCCGACCCAGTAGGGGTCGGGCCGTTGCTCCATGACGGCCTCGCGGGCGCGGCACAGGAAGTCGGCCTTGGTTTCGTCAGGGCGCAACTGGATGGGGGCGCCGAAGGTCACCGTGCACAGGATGGGCACGGGCACGACCTCGCCCTTGGGCATCACGCGCTGCACGTTGTCTATCCAGGTCGGGATCAGCTGCACATGCGGGAACTGCTCGGCCAGGTGGTAGATGCCGGACTTGAAGGGCTGCGGATTGCCCTTGTTGGAGCGCGTGCCCTCGGGAAAGATGACGAGGGAGTCGCCATTGGCCAGCGCTTCGGCGAGAGGTTCCAGCGGGTCTTCGTCGGGGTTGCTGCGCGCGCGGCTGACGTAGATGGCGTTGAAGACCGAGGTGGTCAGCCAACGCTTGAAGGCGCTGGTGGTCCAGTAGTCGCGTGCGGCGATGGCGCGCGTGCTGGCGCGCAGATCATGCGGGAAGGCCGCCCAGATCAGGACGAGATCGAAATGGCTCTGGTGGTTGGCAATGTAGATGCGCTGCTCCGCCGTCGGCGGGCAGCCCTTCCAGTGGCCCTGTGCACCCGTGATGAGACGGGCGATGAAGGAGAGCAACTGGCCGGTGAAAGCGGCTGGCGTCATGGCGCGGATTATCACGGCCCATCACGCACCGTTTAGTTTCACCGCGGGCCGAGCGCCGGGCCGCTCCCTAGCCGGCCCGCCTATGGCGATGTGCTTGCCGGTCAATCCGGCAAACATCGCCATCCCCTCGGGGGATCGACCAAGGTACTCCTTGGGCGAGGGGCCTCACTCTCACCAGTCGTCGCCGCCGCCGCCTCCGCCGAGGTCGCCACCGCCGGCATCACCGCCGCCCCAGCCATCGCCGCTGCCGAAGTCGACATCACGGCGGGCCAGTTCGTCGCCGGCGCCACCGGAGCCGCCGGAATCGAAGCTGCCAGGCAGATAGCCACTGCCCCCGCCGTTGTCGCGCGGGATGCTGCGCTCGTCATGGCCGCCATGCAGCAGCTTCTCGGCCAGCATGCCGGCCGCGACACCGCCCGCCACACCCAGGCCGACGCCCAGCATGCCCGGGCCGCCCGAGCCCGGGGCCTGCATGCCGCCAGGCCCGTAGCCAGCACCACCGTAGCCACCCGGGCCATAACCGCCCGCCATGGCGGGTTGCGCCGCCTGCGCGGCAGTGCGGTTGCGCATCCAGCGCATGGCCAGCCAGATGAAGACGACGACGCCACCGATCAGCAGCCAGATCGGCACGCCACCGCCGCTCTCGCTGCGCTCCACGGGCGCGGCGCGCGCCGGTGGCGCCGCGTTGACGACGGCCGGCGTCGTCACCGATGACTTGGCCACGCCGGCCTGCTCACGCTGCAGCAACTGCTCGAAGGCATTGAACTTGGCCTGGTCGGCGAACTTGATGGCCGGGTCCAGCGCGCGAGCGCGGCGCACCTGCTCGGCGGCCTCGTTGAACTGGCGCTGGTGGGCCAGGATCTCGGCCAGCACATAGCGGGCACGCGGGCTGTCGGGCTTGGCCGCGACCACCTCGCGCATCATCTTCTCGGCGCCGGGGTAGTCGCCGCGTTGCACGGCCGACTGCACCTCGTCGAGTTGAGGCAGGGCCTGGGCCGTACCCAGCCAAAGGCCGGACAGCAGGGCCATGCACAAGAGCAGGAATCGGGGGAACTTCATCGCAACACTCCTCAAGCCATGCGGCAGTTTGCGCCCCTGATCTTGCGGTGAGGTGTCCGGTTTCAAGACCTTACGCGTAGGACTAGAACCAATAATCCCTGACACAGCGCCCGTCACGCGGCAGATCGTCGAATTTGTCGAAGCCGTCGAAGTGATCGATGGGGATGTCCGCCACGGCCTCGGGTTCGGCCAGGCGCAGATTGACGGCAATGCGCCGCCGCCCCGCTTCGTCAAGGCGCAGGCCGCGCCAATGCGTCACGCAGCCGCAGGTGGGGCAGAAGTGGAATTCCAGCGCCTTGCCGCGCACATAGGCCTGCGTCGGGCCGGTGACGTGGATGCCCTCGTCCACATAGTCATAGGCCCACAGCGTGCCGTAGCGGCGGCAGGCCGTGCAGTTGCAGGCGGTGGCACCGTCGGGCTGGCCGTCGAAGCGCCAGCGCACGCTGCCACACAGGCAGGAACCTTCGATCATGGTGAGACCTCTTGAGGGACGGCGACCGCGTAAACGGGGTCGATGTAGATCTGGCCGCCGAACTCGAATTCCTGGCCGCCGACCTTGGCAAAACCGAAACGCTCATAGAACTCGACGGCGCGCACATTGCGATCGTAGACGCCGAGCCAGAGCGTGCGAGCACCGCGCTGGCGGGCCTCGGCATGCACCGCCTGCATCAACCGGGCGCCCAGGCCCTGGCCGATGAAGCCCGCGCCCAGATAGATGCGCCACAGCTTCAGCGGCGCCGGGCCCGTCACGCAGTCGGGCGCCGGCGCGGCGCTCAGGATGGCATAACCGGCCAACTCCTCACCCACCCAGGCCAGCAGCGTCGTGCAGGCCGGGTCGGCGATGACGCCGGCCATGACTTCGGGCTGGAAGTGCTCGCCGACATAGTCGGCGATCTCCTGCGCGTCGCTGAGCTCGCGGTAGGTGTCGGCAAAGGCCTGGGCGGCAAAGGACGCCAGCAACGTGGCGTCCCCGGGTGTGGCGTGGCGGATCGTCGGCATGCCGACGATTCTCGCCGTCAGGCCAGCGTCACCGCCTTGGCACCCAGGCGCTGGATCAGGCCGCTCGTCAGCCGTGTCGCCAGGCCGTAGACGGTCAGCTGCGGGTTGGCGCCCAGGCTCGTCGGGAACAACGAGCCGTCGTGTACCGACAGATTGCCGACTTGCCAGTGCTGGCCGTCGGGCCGCACGACGCCGCGGCCGGCGTCGGCCGCCATCGTGCAGCCGCCCATCACGTGGGCACTGCCAACGGTGGCGAGGAAGGGCTTCATCGTCAACGCGGCGATACCGGCCTTGGCCTCGGCCAAGCTGGCATAGCCCGGTGCCTGCTCGTGCACCGGCCGCACGGTCTTGGCGCCGGCGGCGAACTGGATCTCGGCCATGGTCAGATAGGCGCGGCGGGCGCCTTCGAGCAGATAGTCGGTCAGCGCGTAGTCCAGCACCGGCGAGCCATCGCCGCGCAGCTTGACGGCGCCGCCGGCCGCGTCGGCATGGAAGCCGTCGCGCAGCAGGGCGATCATCAGCTGGGTGCGGGGCATGTCCTTGGCACGCTGGGCCAGTTCGGCGCCGATGCCGCCGCCGTTGGTCAGCGCGAAGGCCGGGTGCACGGGCGCGACCTCGAGCTTGTAGCCCACCGGGCCATCGATGGGGCCGGTGTGCAGATAGTGGTCGCAGAACACCGACAGCGGCGCGCCCGCCCAGCCGGCCACCTCGTGATCGAACAGCGCCACGCCACCGGCCGTCGGGTGCAGGAAGGTGCGCTTGCCGAGCAGGCCGTTGGGGTCGGGGGCGTTGGAGCGCAGCAGCAGGGCCGGCGAGTTGATGGCGCCGCCGGCAACGACGTAATGCTTGGCGGTGATGCGCACGGTCGCACCCGTGACGGCACCATCGAGCGCCACCGGCTCGGCGACCAAGGCAGTGACCTTGTCGCCCTGCAACTCCAGCTTGGCCGCGCGTGTCTGCACCAGCATGGTCGCACCCAGGTCCAGCGCCGCCGGCAGCGTGCTGACCAGCATGGACTGCTTGGCATTCGTCGGGCAGCCCATGCCGCAGGAGCCGAGGTTCCAGCAGCCCTTGACGTTGCGGCGCACGACCTTGGTCGGGATGCCGAGCTTCTCGGCGCCACGACGCAGCACGTCGTTGTTCTCGTTGGGCTCGGTCAGCCAGTCGCCGATGTTCAGGCGCTTCTCGGCCTGCTCGAACCAGGGCGCCATCGCGGCCTCATTGAAGTCGGTCAGGCCGAACTTGTCGCCCCAGTAGGCCAGCGCATCGGGCGGCGTGCGAAACGACCCGGTCCAGTTGATCGTCGTCGAACCACCGACGCAGCGGCCCTGCAGGATGTTCATGGCCTGGTCGACCGTCTTGCGGCCGCCGGCTTCCTGGTAGAGCTGCGGGTAGGCATCGGCCTCGCGCTGCTTGAACTGGCTGCTGGAGCGCAGCGGGCCTTCTTCAACGATGACGATCTTCAGGCCGGCGCGGGCCAGCATCTCAGCCGTGATGCCGGCACCGGCGCCGCTGCCGATGATGGCGACGTCGCAGTCCAGCGTGGCGGGCAGCGCGGCATGCGGGCCGCCGTGGACCTTCCAGCCGCGTTGCAGGCCTTCAAGGATGGGATCGGGCAATCCACTCATGAAATCTCTTTCGGGCCGGCGTAGCCTGCCGTCTTCCAATTCGCCGGTTCGGTGAAGAAGGCGATCGCGTTCAGGTCCCGCAGCGCGTGATAGATCTGCTGGCGGGTGTTGGAGGTGGACAGGCGCATGGCGTCGAAGGCCTGCTGGATGTCCTGAGTGCTGGCTTCGGCCCAGGGTTTGGACAGGCCGACGAGGGCGTAACGGCCGGCCGCCGTGCCAAGCAGGCCCAGGGCATCGGACAGCTCCTTGCGGGTGGCCGCGGGCAGGGCGGCCACGCTGACATCCAGGCGGGCGAGCTGGGCTTCCACGCCATCGGCAGCAAGCAGGTCACCCAATACGGCATGCGCAGCTGCGGCCATCAGCTCGCGCGCACCCGGGCTGAGCTTGCCGTCGACCAGCCCAGGCTTGATGAGGGCGACACCGGCGCCAGCCACACCGATGACGACGGCGGCGCCAATGCCCAACTTCAGGAATCCACGGCGCTTCATCACACCACTTTCTTCAACAGGGACAGCAGGCGCTCGAAGGTCGCGCCATAGGGGGGCTGGAACAGCTTGGTGCCGGCGAAGCGCGACTGGATGAACAGCGGCTTCTCCTTGCTGAAGGTGCGGAAGCCCCACTCACCGTGGTAGGAGCCCATGCCGCTGGCGCCGACGCCACCGAAAGGCTGCTCCTCCTGGCCCAGATGCCAGATGCAGTCGTTGACCGTCACGCCGCCGGCGTGGGTCTGGGCCATCACATGGTCGCGCGCCGCACCGTCCTGGCCGAACCAGTACAGGGCCAGCGGGCGCTCGCCGCGGTTGATGTGGTCCAGCGCCTCGTCCACCTTGTCGTAGCCGACGATGGGCAGCAGCGGGCCGAAGATCTCTTCCTGCATGACGGTCGCTTCGGGCGGCACGCCCAGCAGCAGGGCCGGCACGAGGCGTCTGTCGTCGGGTTGCTCGTCATGGCTGCGCAGCACGCGCGCACCGCGCTCGGCGGCATCGGCGATCAGGCCTTGCAAGCGCGCGTGATGGCGCGGCGTGGCAATGCTGGTGTAGTCGGCATTGCCGGCGATGCGCGGATACATGCGGCGCATCTCGGCCAGGATCTTCTGGCTCAGCGGCTCGACCATCTCCCTGGGCACCAGCAGATAGTCGGGTGCGACGCAGGTCTGGCCGGCATTGAAGAGCTTGCCGAAGGCCAGGCGCGAGGCGGTCAGCTCGAGGTTGCAGCTGCGGTCGACGATGACGGGCGACTTGCCGCCCAGCTCCAGCGTCACCGGCGTCAGGTTCTTCGCCGCGGCCTGCGCCACGTGGCGGCCCACGGCGGTGGAGCCGGTGAAGAAGAGGTGGTCGAAGGGCAGCTCGGTGAAGGCCTTGCCGACCTCGGCGTCGCCGGTGATGACCTGCATCTCCTCGGGCTGGAAGTGTTCGGCCACGATGCGCGCCATCAGCTCGCTGGTGGCCGGCGTCAGCTCCGACGGCTTGATGAGCACGCGGTTGCCCGCGGCCAGGGCCGCGACGGCCGGCTCCATGGCCAGGTAGTAGGGGTAGTTCCAGGGCGACACGATGCCGACGACGCCCAGCGGCTGGCGCATCAACACATTGCGGCCGGGCAGGAAATGCAGCGGTGTCTCGACGCGCCTGGGCTTCATCCAGCGGCGCAGGCGCTTGAGCGCGTGGCTGGCGCCGGACTCGACGGTGAAGATGTCGGCCAGCAGCGACTCCTGGCGGGCGCGGTGACCGAAGTCCTGGGCCATGGCCGCGGCGAGGGCCTCGCCATGCTTGCGCGTCATCGCGATCAGCCTCTGCAGGCGGTCGCGGCGCACCTCGTAGGAGGGCATGCGCTCGGCCTCGTAGGCGCGGCGCTGCGCCGTCAGCGCCAGATGCAGGCGCTCCTGCAGGGCGGTGTCCATGGGCATGTCTCCGGTTCTCGATCTAATGCATCGAGGCTAACCGCAAGACGGGCCCCCACCATCGGGAGAGGCCCTGGACTAGAGGACTGCGTCTAGTCGCGTTGGTGACACTCAGTGTCGGAAGTGACGGACGCCGGTGACCACCATGGCGATGCCTCGTTCATTGGCGGCGGCAATCACTTCGTCGTCGCGCATGGACCCGCCTGGCTGGATGACGCAGCTCGCACCCGCATCGGCCAGCACGTCCAGGCCATCGCGGAAGGGGAAGAAGGCGTCGCTGGCGACGGCAGAACCCACCAGGCTGAGGCCGGCATGCTGGGACTTGATAGAGGCGATGCGGGCCGAGTCCAGGCGGCTCATCTGGCCGGCACCGACGCCCAGCGTCATGCCGCCGCCGCAGAAGACGATGGCATTGCTCTTCACGTACTGCGCCACCGTCCAGGCGAACATCAGGTCATCGAGCTGCTGGGCCGTGGGCTGCAGCGTCGTGACAACCTTCAGGTCTTCCTTCTTCAGGAAGTGGTTGTCGGAGGTCTGCAGCAGCAGGCCGGAGCCGACACGCTTGCTGTCACCGGCGTTGCGACCCTGGTCCCAGGGGCGCGAGCCGCCCGGCGGCAGCGCGATCTGCATGAGGCGCACATTGGCCTTGGCCTTGAAGATCTCCAGTGCCTCGGCGCTGAAGCTCGGCGCCATCAGCACCTCGACGAACTGCTTGGCAACGAGCTGGGCCGCAGCACCGTCCACTTCGCGGTTGAAGGCGATGATGCCGCCGAAGGCGCTGGTCGGGTCGGTCTTGAAGGCCTTGCTGTAGGCCTCGGCCGCGCTGGCCGCCACGGCCACGCCGCAGGGGTTGGCGTGCTTGACGATGACGCAGGCTGGCGTGTCGAAGCTCTTCACGCATTCCCAGGCCGCGTCGGCGTCGGCGATGTTGTTGTACGAGAGCTCCTTGCCCTGCAGCTGCTTGCCGGTGACGAGGGAACCGGGGGCCGGGAACAGGTCGCGGTAGAGGGCCGCGCTCTGGTGCGAGTTCTCGCCGTAGCGCAGGTCCTGCACCTTGACGAAGGTGGCGTTCATCTGCGCGGGGTACTCGGCCTTGCTGCCGTCTTCCTGCAGCGCGGACAGGTAGTTGCTGATGGCCGCGTCGTACTGGGCGATGCGGTTGAAGGCGGCCACCGATGCCGCGAAGCGCGTCTTGTCGCTGGTCTTGCCGTGGGCCTTCAGTTCAGCGAGCACGCCGGCGTACTGGGCCGCATCGGTCAGCACCGTCACGTCCTTCCAGTTCTTGGCCGCGCTGCGCACCATGGCCGGGCCGCCGATGTCGATGTTCTCGATGGCGTCTTCCAGCGTGCAGCCGGGCTTGGCCACGGTCGCCTCGAACGGGTAGAGGTTGACGGCCAGGATGTCGATGCGCGTGATGCCGTGCTTGTCCATTGCCGCCACATGCTCGGGCGTGTCACTACGGGCCAGCAGGCCGCCGTGGATCTTGGGGTGCAGCGTCTTCACGCGGCCATCCATCATCTCGGGGAAGCCGGTGTGCTCGGCCACTTCCGTCACCGGCAGGCCGGCCTCGGCCAGCAGCTTGGCGGTGCCACCGGTGGACAGCAGCTTGGCGCCCAGGGCGTGCAGCTCCTTGGCGAAATCGAGGATGCCGGTCTTGTCGGAGACGGAAAGGAGTGCAGTGAGTTGGGTCATGTTCTTGATCAGTTGGGGTCGGAGCTTCTCGCTGCGCTCAAAGGTCCAACCCGCAAGGCCTTATAGATTGTGATCAGTCAGCTTGCGGCGCAAGGTATTGCGGTTGATGCCCAGCCATTGCGCAGCCTTGCTCTGGTTGCCGCCGGCTTCGCGCATGACGATCTCGAACAGCGGTTTCTCCACCAGCTTGATCAGCATCTCGTGCATCGAGTGCGGCTCCTGGCCGTCGAGGTCACGGAAGAAGGCTTCGAGGTTGTCGCGCACGCAGGCGTCGATGGGGTTGGGCGGGGTGTTCTTCTGGGCACTCATGACAGGGGAGCGAATGGGTTTCGTCAGGCGGCGCAGGCTTCTTGGGCCTCGGCATCGTCGTCGTTGGCGGCCGCAGCAGGCGGCAGCCGGTCGTGGGTCTGGCCGAGTTCATCGAACCAGTCCCGCAGAGCCTGCAACTGCAGGTCGCAGCTCTGAAGTGTGTTCATGTGCTGGCGGAAGGCTTCACCGCCGGGCAGGCCGCGTACGGCCCAGCCGATGTGCTTGCGCGCGCTGCGCATGCCGCTCAGTTCGCCGTACAGGGCATAGTGGTCGTGCAGATGCTCGGTGAACCAGTCGCGCGCCTCGCCGACGGTCGGCGCCTCTAGGTGTTCGCCCGTCGCCAGAAAATGGGCCACCTCGCGAAAGATCCACGGGCGACCCTGGGCGGCGCGGCCGATCATCAAGGCGTCGGCGCCCGTGTAGGCCAGCACGTCGCGCGCCTTCTCGGGCGAGTCGATGTCGCCGTTGGCGACGACGGGGATGGTCAACGCTGTCTTCACCGCCGCAATCGTGTCGTATTCGGCCAGGCCCTTGTAGCCCTGCTCGCGCGTGCGGCCGTGGATGGTCAGCATCGCGATACCCGCGGATTCGAACAACCGCGCCAGGTGCAGCGCATTGCGCTCGTCCTCGCTCCAGCCGGTGCGCATCTTCAGCGTGACGGGCACGCCGCGTGGTGAACACACGGCAACGACGGCCTCGACAATCTCCAGCGCCAGCGCCTCGTTGCGCATCAGCGCCGAGCCGGCCCATTTGTTGCAGACCTTCTTGGCCGGGCAGCCCATGTTGATGTCGATGATCTGCGCGCCGCGGTCGATGTTGTGCAGGGCCGCCTCGGCCAGCATGGCCGCGTCGGTGCCGGCGATCTGCACGGCGATCGGCCCGGGCTCGCCGCTGTGGTCGGCGCGGCGCGAAGTCTTGAGGCTGTTCCACAGCTCCTTGCGCGACGTCACCATCTCGCTGACCGCGTAGCCCGCGCCCAGGCGCCGGCAGAGCTGGCGGAAGGGCCGGTCCGTCACCCCTGCCATCGGCGCCACGAAGAGCCGGTTGGGGAGAAGGTGGGGGCCGATTTGCACGAGAGGTCTGCTTAAAAAAGAGGCGAGATTGTAGCCATCCGGCCGCACCGACAATGACCACCATGGAAGCCTGGCTCGGTCATTTCATCAGCGAACTGCTCGCCGCCCTCGCCCTGCCCCAGATCGGGCTGGTGGCGGTCTTCGTCATTGCTTTCGTCTCGGCGACCCTGCTGCCCCTAGGCTCGGAGCCGGCCGTCTTCCTCGTCGTCAAAGCCGATCCCAGCATGTTCTGGCCCGTCATCGCCGTCGCCACCATCGGCAACACGCTGGGCGGCGCGGTGTCGTGGTGGATGGGTTATGGCGTCGAGAAGGCGGTCGAGGCCGTCAAGCACCACGAGCCTTCGCATTCGCGCGCGATGCGTTGGCTGCAGCATTTCGGCCCCAAGGCCTGCCTGCTGAGCTGGCTGCCCGTCGTGGGCGACCCGCTCTGCGCCGTCGCGGGTTGGCTCAAGCTGCCGTTCTGGCCCTGCCTGGGCTGGATGGCGCTGGGCAAGTTCCTGCGCTTCCTCTTCTATACCGCCGCCTTGTTGTGGCTCGTTCCGGAATCCTGGCTGTCGTGACGACGCCCCTCGCCCAGTCCCGTACCGCTGAACGCGGGCGGGCCCGGTCGGTCCCCCGCGGGGACGGCGATGCTCGTGGCATCGAGCCCCGAGCACATCGCCAGCGCGGTCCGGCTAGGGAGCGGCCCGGCGCTCGGCCCGCAAACTCAAACTCAACACATCGAGACTGACATGACCTCTGCCTACCAAGACCTCGCCGCGCGCCAGCAGCGCCTGCACCACCTCGGCCATTTGCAGGCCATCGCCCAATGGGACCAGGCGGCCAATATGCCGGCCAAGGGCAACGAGGCGCGCAGCCTGGCCCTGGCCGAGATGGACGGACTGCTGCACCAGTTGGCCACCGACCCGGCCC
This sequence comes from Roseateles sp. P2_H4, assembly GCF_056403315.1. Lineage (NCBI taxonomy): Bacteria > Pseudomonadati > Pseudomonadota > Betaproteobacteria > Burkholderiales > Sphaerotilaceae > Roseateles > Roseateles sp. P2_H4. Next base: position 68,690 of record NZ_JBFUFR010000010.1, read on the forward strand.
TTCCCGGCCTGCTGGAGGCCGCCGGCGCCGAGCCGCTGGACGAGGGCCAGCGCGCCAATCTGCGCGAGATCCGCCGCGTCTGGCGCGCCGCCAACGCGTTGCCGCAGGCCCTGGTGGAGGCCAAGAGCCTGGCCAACAACCGCTGCGAGCACGCCTGGCGCAGCCAGCGCCCGGCCAACGACTGGGCCGGCTTTGTGCCCAATCTGCGCGAGGTGCTGAAGATCGCGCGCCAGGAGGCGGAGCTGCTGTCGCAGAGCGCGGGGCTGTCCAAGTACGACGCACTGCTGGACAACTACGAGCCGGGCATGCGCAGCGCCGACGTGGAGGCCGCCTTCGCCCCGCTGCGCGGCTGGCTGCCGGGGCTGATCCGCGACGTGACCGCCAGGCAGGCGAGTGAGGCCGTCATCTCGCCCGTCGGCCCCTTCCCCACGGCAGCCCAGAAGGCGCTGGGGCTGGACGCGATGAAGCTGATGGGCTTTGACTTCGCGGCCGGCCGCCTGGACGAAAGCACCCACCCCTTCTGCGGCGGCGTGCCCGAGGACGTGCGCATGACGACGCGCTACCGCGAGGACGACTTCCTGCCCAGCCTGATGGGCACCATCCACGAGACCGGCCACGGCCGCTACGAGCAGAACCTGCCGCGCGACCTGCTGGGCCAGCCGGTCGGCCGGGCGCGCTCCATGGGCATCCACGAGAGCCAGAGCCTGTCCTTCGAGATGCAGCTGGGCAGCCACCCGGCCTTCGCGGGCCTGCTGGCGCCGCTGCTGGTCAAGCATTTCGGCGACCAGCCCGCTTTCGAGGCCGGCAATCTGCACAAGCTGCTGACGCGCGTGAAGCCCGGCTACATCCGCGTCGATGCCGACGAGGTGACCTACCCCGCCCACATCCTGCTGCGCTTCGACATCGAGCGCGCCCTCATCGAGGGCCAGGCCGAGGTCGACGACATCCCGGCCCTGTGGGACGCCAGGATGGCCGAGCTGCTCGGCCTGGATACCCGCGGCAACTTCAAGGACGGGCCGATGCAGGACGTGCACTGGCCCGCCGGCCTGTTCGGCTACTTCCCCTGCTACACGCTGGGCGCGATGTATTCGGCGCAATGGTTCGCGGCAATGCGGGCGCTGCGGCCCGACCTCGACGCGCAGATTGCCCGCGGCGAGCTGGGCCCGGTGTTCGACTGGCTGTCCACCCATGTCTGGCAGGCCGCCAGCCGCTTCGAGACGCCCGAACTGGTGCGCCGCGCCAGCGGCGAGACGCTGAACCCGGCTCACTTTGAAGCCCATCTGCGCGGTCGCTATCTGGGCGCCTGATCGACAGCTTGCCGACAGCTTGAGCTGTGGCGTGCAAACAAAAAAAGGGCCACCCCGGTAGGAGCGGCCCAATGTTTCAACAACGATTTCTCTCTTTCAATCCACTGCGTTTCCCCGGCCCCCCGGCCATCTCCACGCGTGGCGCCCGGGTTAATGACCTCCCGGACTGGGCCGCCGCAACTCGAACAGCGACCTTGATTGCATTCTGAGCACATGGCGCCGGGCTGGCATCCCCGCAAGCCCAGGGGTGCCAGCGCCGAGCCGTGATGCGCGTCACAGCAGCAGGGCCAATCGCTCCAGGATCAGCACGCCGAAGAAGGCCAGGCCGGCCACCAGCGTCCATTTGATGATGACCAGGCCCAGGCGCCGCCAGCGTGCCTGGCCCGTCGCGATGGACCAGGCGAAGCAGACGACCGCCGCGAACAGCAGCAAGCCGACGACGAGGCGGGCGATCAGCATGAGCGAGCGCTCACCAAGCCGGGGCGAGTTCGGCGAAGCCCTTGGGCGCGGCACGCTCGTCGTCGAAGCTGACGACTTCGTAGGCGGACTCGTCGGCCAGCAGCGCGCGCAGCAGCTTGTTGTTCAGCGCGTGGCCGCCCTTGAAGGAGGTATATGCCGCCAGCAGCGGCATGCCGGCCACCTGCATGTCGCCGATGGCGTCGAGGATCTTGTGCTTGACGAACTCGTCGTCATAGCGGAGCCCGTCGGCGTTCAGCACCTTGTAGTCGTCGACGACGATGGCGTTGTCCATCGAGCCGCCCAGCGTCAGGCCGCGCGAGCGCATCAGGTCGATGTCGGCCGTCATGCCGAAGGTGCGGGCGCGGGCAATTTCCTTCTTGTAGGTGCCGGAGCCCATGTCGAAGACGAAGCTGCTGCCGGTGGCCGCCACGGCCGGGTTGTCGAACTCGATCTCGAAGCTCAGCGTGTAGCCGTGGTGGGGCTCGAGCCGGGCCCACATCAGCTTCTTGCCCTCGCCCTGGCGCACCTCGACGGACTTCTTCACGCGCAGGAAGCGCTTGGGCGCGTCCTGCATGACGATGCCGGCCGACTGCAGCAGGAAGACGAAGGCGGCGGCCGAACCGTCGAGCACGGGCACCTCGTCGGCATTGATGTCGATGATGAGGTTGTCCAGCCCCAGGCCGGCGCAGGCCGACAGCAGGTGCTCGATGGTCTGCACCTTGGGGCCGCCCGGGTCGCCGCCGGGGCTGATGGTGGTGGCCATGCGCGTGTCGCTGACCGACATGACGCCGACCGGGATGTCGACCGGCGGGCAGAGATCGACGCGGCGGAAGACGATGCCGGTGTCGACCGGCGCGGGACGCAATGTCAGCTCGACCTTCTGGCCGCTGTGGATGCCGACGCCGACGGCGCGTGTGATCGACTTCAGGGTGCGTTGCTTGACCATCCCTGGATTGTCCCGGATCAGGGCTCGCCCTTGCGCTCCACGGGCAATCTGAGCGACAGCCGCGTGCCCATGCCAGGTTGCGAGTCGATGCGCAGCTTGCCGCCCAGGCGCTGGGCGCGCTTGATCTGGCTCTTCAGGCCGCGGCCGTGCTGGATGCTCTGCAGGTCGAAGCCGGCGCCATCGTCCTCGACGCGGATCTCGACATAGCTGCCATGGTGGCGCGTGACCATGCGCACGCGGCTGGCCTGGGCGTGCTTGAGCACATTGTTCAGCGCCTCCTGCATCAGGCGCAGCACATGCAGCGCATCGGGCGGCTCCAGCCAGGCCAGCGGCGGCAGGTCCTGCACGTCCCAGTCCAGCTTGAGGCCGCCGATCTGCAGCCGCTTGCCCAGGCGGTAGCGCATGGTGGCCAGCAGCGAGACGAGGTCGTGGCCGACGGGTTCCAGCGAGTCGATGACGAGGCGCAGGTCGTCCACGCACTCGCGCAGCACCTCCACGCACTGCTCGTGCGACATGCTGCCCTGCTCCATGGCCACCAGGGCCGACAGCAGCGACGAGCCGAGACCGTCGTGCATGTCGGCCATGATGCGCTGGCGCTCCAGCAGCAGGGCCTGCTGACGCTCGGCCTCGCGCAACTGGACGTTCTGCGCCTGCAGCACCGAGACCTGCTCGTCCAGGTCTTCCTGCAGCTGGCTGTTCTCGGCCTGCACCTGCTCGACGGCGCCCACATAGCGGCGCTGCACCGCATGCAGGAAGCTGAGCATGACGGCCAGCGTCGCGAACGGCATCAGGAAGAAGTGCTCGGGCCAGGCCCAGCCGGCCAGCACGGCGAGGTCGTGGCCACCGATGACGACGCCGACGACCAGCGCCACCGCCATGATGCGCAGCTCGGCGCGGCGCTCGCGCCAGGCGAGGAAGGCCACCCAGGCCGTGCCGATGGCAGCGACGCCGGCCGTCACCGTGTACTGCATGACGACCATGTCGAGCTGGCGCAGCCACAGCGGCATGCTGAGCAGGCTGACCAGCGCCACGCTGGCGGTCAGGGCCCACTCCAGCCAGGGCGTGCGCCGGCTCGCGAAGCGCAGCGCAAACAGCAAGGCCGTCAGCATCACCCAGCCCATGGACGCGTGCGTGGCCCACCAGAACCAGTCCTGCCCTGCCGGTGAGGCCGGCAGGCTGACGTAGTAGTGCAGATTGCGCACCATCCAGGCCGCCGCGCCGAGGGCGAAGAGGCCGTAGATCGCCTCGGGACGGCGCAGCCACAGCGTCAACGCGAACAGACCGAGGACCGCCAGCGTCAGGCTGACGGCCTGGGGCAGGCCGGTCTGGGCGCGCACCCGCCACAGCCAGCGCTTCTCCAGCTGCTCGCGCGGGGCGATCCAGATGCGCGACACCGCGTGATAGCTGCCCGCAGGCACCGGCAGCGCAACCACCAGGTCCAGCCCCTGGGCGCCAATGCCCGGCAGGGGCAGCCACAGGGGCTGCACCCATTGCTCGCGCTCGGCATGCTGGTTGTCCAGCAGCACCTGCCAACCCTTGTCGGTACGGGCCAGCACGGCGGCGGACAGCGTCACCAGTCGCGGCATGTACAGGGCCATGGCCTCGTCGCGGTCGGCCGGCACATGCAGCCGGTACCAGCGCATCTCATAGCCGCGCGTATCGCTGACCATCGTCGCGCCGGGGCGGGACAGCACATCGGGCATGGCCACGGGCTTCCAGGCCGCGCCATCTTCCGGCGGCAGCAACTCGGGCGGCAGCTCGAGGCGATCACCGCCCGCCACCGTGTGGCGGCGCAGCGCCGCCCACCAGGCGTCGAGCTGCTCACGCGTCCAGGCGGTGGTGGCGAGCTCGGTCGGGGCGGCACCGTCGTCGGCCACGCGCGCGCTGGGCTGGGGTAAGCGCTGCGCCTGCAGAGGCAGGYAGGCCAGCAGGGCCAGCAGCAGCAGGCCACGGCGCAGCATCGGGCCCAGCTCAAGCATCCCGATTTCTTCTAGGCGTTGACATGGGGCGCGAGCATGCCACAGGGGTCGGCGCCGGCTCAATGTCGCGGCGCCGCCTGGCGGCGCTCGGCAACCGTTCAGCCGCCGGCGGGCAGACTCTTGCGCGCGGCCTCGCGCAGCTCGCGTGACAACGCTGCATCCCCCACGGCGCGCGACAACAGCAACGCCCCCACCAGCGTGGACAGCATGGCCAGCGCCTGCTCGCGCTTCTCGGGAGCCTGGTCGGCGGGCATCTGCGTCTGCAGCGTGGCCACCAGGTTGGCGACGCCTTCGGCAAACACCTGCTGAACGGCCGGCCCGCCGCGCGCCGCGTCTCCAGCCAGCGCCACCAGGCCGCAGCCCGCGCCGATGTGGTCGCGGTGGGCGTCCGACAGATAGGTCTTGACCCAGGCCTGCAGGCTGCGGTCGGCCTGCTTCTTCCACTGCTCACGGTTGGCCTGCAGCGCGCGCCGCGTGGCCTGGGCGGCCAGGTCGTCCTTGGATTCGAAGTGGCCGTAGAAGCCGCCGCGCGTGAGGCCGGCGGACTGCATCAGGTCGTTCAGGCCGATGCCGTCGAAGCCTCGCTCGCGGAACAGCTGCGCGGCGTTGTCGAGGATGCGTTCACGGTTCTCTTCGGCCTGGGCGCGGGTGACCTTCATCGCTCTCTCCTGGGGGCATTCGGTGAACGGGCTTGACGAAGTTTACATGTTGACCGACATTTATACCAATCATGTCGGTCGACATGAATAAACGCATCGAGAAGGAATCGCCATGCAGCTCAAGAACGCCGTCGTCTTCATCACCGGCGCCAACCGCGGCCTGGGTCGCGCCTTTGCCGAAGCCGCGCTGGCCGCCGGCGCCGCCAAGGTCTATGCCGCCGCGCGTGACCCGGCCTCGATGGCCCTGCCCGGCGTCGTGCCGATTGCACTGGATGTGACCGACCCAGCCCAGGTGGCCGCCGCGGCCGCGCAATGCACCGACGTGACGCTGCTGATCAACAACGCTGGCATCTCACAGGGCGCCGGCGTGCTCGCCGATGACGCCATCGCCACCGCGCGCCGGCATCTGGACACCAACTTCTTCGGCGTCTGGGCCCTGACCCAGGCCTTCGCCCCGGTGCTGCAAGCCAATGGCGGCGGTGCGGTGCTGAATGTGCTGTCCGTGCTGAGCTGGGTGACCCTGCCCGGCCTGACGCCCTACAGCGCCAGCAAGGCCGCCGCCTGGGCCCTGAGCAACGGCCTGCGCAGCGAGCTCAAGGCCCAGGGTACGCAGCTGACCAGCCTGCACGTCGGCTATATGGACACCGACATGACGCGCGGCGTGGAAGGCCCCAAGTCCTCACCCGCCGACGTCGCCCGCCTGGCCCTGGCCGAACTGGAAGCCGGCGCCTTCGAGGTGCTGGCCGACGACATCAGCCGCCAGGTCAAGCAGAGCCTGTCCACCGCCACACCGGCCTACGCCGGCTGAAGCCCCGAGGAGACCGCCATGCTCGCCTCCCCCGCCCTGGCTGCGCCGTTTGCAGCGCATGACGACGGCCATCTCGCCGCAGCCCGCCACGCCTTCTCGGCACCCGAGCGTGTGCCGCTGACGGCCGAGGAGCGCGGCGCGCTGGCCGGCCATGCCGAGCCGCCCTTGCGCCACGAAGGCCACAAGCTCGCGCGCTGGACGCTGGGCGCCGGCCCGCGCATCGTGCTCGTGCATGGCTGGAACAGCCGCGGCGCCCACCTGCTGGGCTTTGCCCGCGCGCTGGTCGATGCCGGCTTCTCGGTGACGCTCTTCGACCTGCCCGCCCATGGCGACTCGACCGGCCATGCCGCCAGCGTCGTCCATGCGGGCCGCGCGCTGCGCGCCGTGGTGTCCGACATCGCCGAACCGGTGCATGGCGTCATCGGCCATTCGATGGGCTCGGCCGCGGCGCTGCTCGCCTTCGCGCACGGCTGGCGAGTCCGGCGCAGCGTGCATCTGGCCGGTCCGTCCTCGCTGACGCCCATGATCAAGGGCCTGGCCGCCGCCCAAGGCCTGGGCCCCGCGGATGCCGCTGCTTTCGCGGGCTGGGTGGAGCGCTTCATCGGCACGCGCATCACCTATGTGGATCTCGAACGCCTGCAGCATGGCCTGCACCACCCCGGCCTGATCTTTCACGACCCCGAGGACCGCACCGTGCCCTTCGCCGCCTCAGAGGCCCTGCATGCGGCCTGGGCCGGCTCGCGCTTCGAGCCCGTGCGCGGCCTGGGCCATCGCCGCCTGCTGGCCGATGCCGACGTCATCGCGCGCAGCGTCGCCTTCATCGCCGAAGGGAGGGCCTCATGAGTGCCGTGCCCCTGCGTTGGCTGCTGACGCTGGCTGCCCTGTCGGCGCTGGCGACGCTGTCCACCAACATCCTGCTGCCCTCCCTGCCCGTGATGGCGTTGGCCCTCGGGTCGAGCGAGGCGGCGATGACGGCCGTGCTCAGCCTCTTCCTCGCCGTGTTCGCGCTGGCCCAGCTCATCGTCGGCCCGCTGTCGGATCGCATGGGTCGCCGGCCCGTCGTGCTGGGCGGCCTGGCCGTCTTCATCGTCGGCAGCATGGTGGGCGCGTTGGCGAACGATCTGCCGTGGCTGCTGGTCGGCCGCGCGCTGCAGGCCGTCGGTGTGGCCGCCGCCTCCGTGCTGGCGCGCGCCGCAGCACGCGACCGCTTCGAAGGGCCGCAGCTCGCGGCGCTGCTCGGGCGCATCATGGTTGTCATGGCCGCGGCGCCGGGTTTCTCGCCGCTGCTCGGCGGCCTGCTGCAGGCTGCCTGGGGTTGGCGGGCGCTGTTCGTCGCGCTGGTGCTGGCGGGGCTGGCGCTGGCGGCGGCCTATGTGGGCATCGTTGGCGAGACCCTGCCCGTCGAGAGGCGACGCCACCAGCCGGTGGGTGCGCTGGCGCGCGGCTATGTCGTGCTGCTCGGTGATGCGCGCTTCATGCGCCCGGCGCTGGCGACCGCCGCCATCCTCGGCGCGCTGTTCGCCTTCTTCGGTACCGCGCCACTGGTGCTGGCGCGCGACTTCGGCTTCAGCGCGCTGCAGGTCGGGCTGTTCTTCGCCACGTCCGTGTTCGTCGTCTTCGCGGCGGGGCAGACCGCGCCGCGCTGGGCCGCGCGTTGGGGTGGCCCCACCGTGCTGCGCATTGGCGCGGTGCTGGCAACACTCGGCGGCCTGACGATGCTCGTCGCAGGAGGCGCCGGTCTCGCGGGCTTTGCCGTCGCGGTGGCCATCTTCCTGTTCGGCATGGGTCTGGTCTCGCCCACCGGCACGGCGCTGGCGCTGACGCCGTTTGCGTCACAGGCCGGCCAGGCGTCCGCGCTGCTGGGCTTTCTGCAGATGGCCGCTGCGGCATGCCTGACGACGGCGGCCGCAAGCCTGCCGGGCGCGCGCGTGGGCGCGTTGGCGCTGGTGCTGGCCGGTGGCGGCGTACTGGCGCTGATCTCAGGCGCTGCAAGACCGGCCGCAGCGGTGGCTCGCGCGTCCTGACAAAGCAAAAGGGCGAGCCTTGCGGCTCGCCCTTTCTCAACAGAGTGACCTGTTCTCAGTCGGCTTGCTTGCGCAGGAAGGCTGGGATCTCGATCTCGTCCATGCCGTTGGACGACAAGGCCTCGACCTTGGCCGCGGCGCTGCCCGAACGGCCATGGCGCCAGACGCTGGGCACATTGGCGTTGGCGAAATCACCCAGGCCCAGGCCGACATTGGCCTGCTGCGCCGTCGGCGTGGCCATGGCCACCGCCTGCGTCAGCACGGGCATACCGTCGGTGCCGTTGCGCACCACCTGCTGGGTCTGCACGACCTGCAGCGGCGCTTGCTGGCGGGCACGGCCGGCCGTCAGGCCGGTGGCGATGACGGTCACGCGCAGCGCGTCACCCAGGCTCTCGTCGTAGGCCGTGCCGAAGATGACATGGGCTTCCTCCGACGCGTAGCGCTTGATCGCATTCATCGCGTTGCGCGACTCGCTGAGCTTGAAGTTGCTGCGGCCCGCGGCAATCAGCACCAGCACGCCACGCGCGCCGGACAGGTCGATGCCTTCCAGCAGCGGGCAGGCCACGGCGGCTTCGGCGGCCTTGGCGGCGCGGTCCGGGCCGGTGGCTTGCGCCGTGCCCATCATGGCCTTGCCGGGCTCGCTCATCACCGTCTTGACGTCTTCGAAGTCGACGTTGACGAGGCCGGGGATGTGGATGATGTCCGAAATGCCGCCAACGGCGTTCTTCAGCACGTCATTGGCATGCGCGAAGGCCTGATCCTGCGTGACGTCGTCGCCCAGCACATCGAGCAGCTTGTCGTTCAGCACGACGATCAGCGAGTCGACATTGGCTTCGAGTTCGGCCAGGCCGGCGTCGGCCGCCTTGGCGCGCCGGCCGCCTTCGAAATCGAAGGGTTTGGTGACGACGCCCACCGTCAGGATGCCCATTTCCTTGGCGACGCGGGCAATTACCGGCGCGGCGCCCGTACCGGTACCACCGCCCATACCGGCGGTGATGAACAGCATATTGGCGCCGGCGATGGATTCGCGAATGCGGTTTTCGGCTTCTTCAGCGGCCGCCCTGCCCATTTCGGGTTTCGCGCCAGCGCCGAGGCCGGAGGTGCCGAGTTGCAGCAGCTGGTCGGCCTTGGACCGATTCAGTGCCTGCGCGTCGGTATTCGCGCAGATGAATTCCACGCCCTGAACGCCCTGGGCGATCATGTGGTCGACGGCGTTGCCGCCACCACCACCGACCCCGATCACCTTGATTTGGGTGCCTTGGTCAAACTCTTCGATCATCTCGATGGGCATATCGATCTCCTAACTGCTGCAATTGTGCCGTGGCACTCAATGGATGACTAGTTGCTGAAACAAATTTTTCGTGGCCACTGTTGGTTTTGGGGGGTCAAAAATTCCCCATGAACCAATCCTTGACCCGGCCAAGCAGGGTTTGCACCGAACCGGCCTGCTGTGCGGCCTTGAAACCCCGGCTGCGCGACAGCCGCGCCTCCTCCAGCAGCCCCATGACGGTCGCCGAGCGGGGGTTGGCGACCATGTCGTAAAGGGCCCCTGAATAGGTGGGTAGGCCACGCCGGACGGGTTTCAGGAAAATGTCCTCGGCGAGTTCCACCATGCCCGGCATGACGGCCGATCCGCCGGTCAGCACGATGCCGCTGGACAGCAATTCCTCATACCCGCTCTCGCGAATGACCTGGTGCACCAGGGAAAATATTTCCTCGACGCGCGGTTCGATGACGCCGGCCAGCGCCTGCTTGGACAGCATCCTGGGGCTGCGGTCCCCCAGGCCGGGCACTTCCACCTGGTCGGACGGGTCGGCCAGCAGCTGCTTGGCGACGCCATATTCGACCTTGATTTCCTCGGCATCCTTGGTCGGGGTGCGCAGGGCCATCGCGATATCGCTGGTGATCAGGTCGCCGGCAATCGGGATGACCGCGGTATGGCGGATGGAGCCGCCAGTGAATATCGCCACATCGGTGGTGCCGGCGCCAATATCGACCAGCGCCACCCCCAGATCGCGTTCATCGGCGGTCAGGGCGGCATGGCTGGAAGCGCTTGGGTTCAAAACCAGCTGATCCACTTCCAAACCACAGCGGCGCACGCATTTGACGATGTTTTCCGCCGCGCTCTGGGCGCCGGTCACGATATGGACCTTGACCTCCAGGCGGCCGCCGCTCATGCCGATGGGTTCCTTCACCTCATGGCCGTCGATGACGAATTCCTGGGGTTCGACCAGCAACAGGCGCTGGTCGTTGGGGATATTGATGGCCTTGGCGGTTTCGACCACCCGGGTCACATCGACGGGCGTGACCTCCTTGTCGCGCACGATCACCATGCCGGTGGAGTTCTGGCCGCGGATATGGCTGCCGGTGATCCCCGTGTAAACCCGGGATATTTTGCAGTCGGCCATCATTTCGGCCTCTTTCAAGGCCTGCTGGATGGACTGGACGGTCGCGTCGATATTGACGACGACGCCGCGCTTCAGGCCATGCGACGGCGCCACGCCCAAACCGGCGATGCGCAAATCACCCCCGGGCAAAACCTCGGCCACGACGGCCATGATCTTGGCCGTCCCGATATCCAGCCCGACGACCAAATCCTTGTATTCCTTGGCCATGTCCGTCCTCAGCGTTTTCTATTTACGGGTTTACCCGGGGTGTTCGTCGTCACGCCGCGCAGCTTGACCGCGTAGCCGTCGGCGTGGCGCAGGTCGGCGGACAGCAGCGGGCTGCGGTAGGTCGCCGTGACCTGCGTGATGGATTGGGCAAAGCGGCCGAAGCGCTCGACGACATCCGTCTCGCTGCCGCGGCCCAGTTCGATGACGGCGCCGCTGCCCAGCGTCGCGCGCCAGGAGCCGCGGCCGGACAGGTCCAGGCGGTCGATGCCTTCACCGAGTTTTTCGGCGGCCGGCGACAAGGCCCGCCACATCTGCAGCATCGCGCCGGCGCTCTGGGCCGGGCCCGCGAGCACGGGCAGGGTCTCGTCCTCGACGTCGCCGAGGTTGGCCTGGAAGACCTCGCCGAAGCTGTTCACCAGCGCGCGCTCGGCCGCGGCCTCGGTGGCGGAATCGGCGCCGTCGGTGCGCGCCTCCCAGTAGGCGGCGGGGCGGTGCTCCTCGAGATTGACCTTGAGCCGCATCGGCCAGATGCGCGTCAGCTGTRCATGGCGCACCCAGGGCACGGCCTCGAAGGCGGCGCGGCCGTCCCTCAGGCTCATGCTGAGGAAGGAGCCGTGCAGCCGAGGCAAGGCATTGGCGCGCAGCGAGGCGACGCTGTTGCGGTTGACATCACCCTCGACCTGGATGGCGCGGAAATTGAACGTCGGCAGCCGAACCACCCAGCGCAGAGCCGCCCACGCAGCCGTTGCCACCAGCGCAGCCACGAGCAGCGCCGACACCGCATTCATCAGGCGGACGTCGGACGGCAGCGCGGCGGTGGCGGCGGCTGAATTCATGCGCGGTCGAGGCGGGCCTGGGCCAGCAGCCACAGGCACAGATGCGGGTAGTCCACGCCCACGGCCTGCGCGGCCTTGGGGACCAGCGAATGCGAGGTCATGCCCGGGCTGGTGTTCATCTCCAGCAGGAAGGGCTTCATGTCGGACTTGCGCAGCATCAGGTCGGCGCGGCCCCAGCCGCGGCAGCCGAGCAGGCGGTAAGCGTGCAGCACGAGGCGGCGGATTTCGGCTTCGAGCGCAGCGGGCAGCGAACCGAAGACGTACTGCGTCGTGTCGGTCTCGTACTTGTTGGCGAAGTCGTAGTTGCCGGCCTCGGCGCGGATCTCGATGACCGGCAGCGCGACGGCGCTGTCGCCTTCACCGAGCACGGCGCAGGTCAGTTCGGGGCCTTCGATGCATTGCTCGAACAGCAGCTCGTCGTCAAAACCCAGCGCCAGCTCGACCGCCCCCTGCATGTCCGAGTAGCCGGCCGCCTTGGTGATGCCGATGCTGCTGCCCTCGTGCGGCGGCTTGACGACGACGGGCAGGCCGAGCGTGTCGGGAATCGTGCGGATGCGTTCGCGCGTCAGCTCGGCGCGCGACAGGGCCAGGTACTGCGGCGTCGGCAGGCCCTCGTTGGCCCACAGCCGCTTGGTCATGGTCTTGTCCATCGCGACACCGGAGGCCGTCACGCCGGAGCCGGTGTAGGGAACGCCCAGCCATTCAAGGGCGCCCTGGATGGTGCCGTCCTCACCGCCGCGACCATGCAACGCGATGAAGGCGCGATCAAAGCCTTCGTCCTTGAGCGCTTGCAACGGGCGCTCGGCAGGGTCGAAGGCATGGGCGTCGACGCCGATGGATTGCAGCGCCGCGAGCACCCCATTGCCGCTCATCAGCGACACCGGCCTCTCGGCACTGTGACCACCGAAGAGCACGGCAACCTTGCCAAGACCCTTGGCATCGATGTTCAGATCGATCGGCGTGTTCATGCCGAAGCTCCTTGGAAATGCGCCGCGACGCGGCCCGGCAGGCTGCTCATCGAGCCCGCGCCCATGCCGATGACGACATCGCCATCGCGGGTCAAGCTGGCCAGTGCCGCCGGCATGTCCGCCACGCCGGCCACGAAGTTCGACGTGCCCACGGCCTGCGCGAGCGCCGTACCGGTCGCACCTTCGATGCGTGCTTCGCCGGCCGAATAGACCTCGGTCAGCAGCACGACGTCCGCACCCTTCATGACCCGCACGAAGTCGGCGAAGCAGTCCCGCGTGCGCGTGTAGCGGTGCGGCTGGAAGGCCAGCACCAGGCGACGGCCCGGGTAGGCACCGCGTGCGGCGGCCAGCACGGCGGCCATCTCGACCGGGTGGTGGCCGTAGTCGTCGACCAGTTCGAAGCGGCCGCCATCGCCCGCCGGCCATTCGCCATGCTTCTCGAAGCGGCGACCGACGCCGGAGAAATTCTTCAGCGCGCGCTGGATGGCCTCGTCCGGGCAGTCCAGCTCCATCGCGATGGCAATGGCCGCGAGCGCATTGCGCACGTTATGCTCGCCGGCCAGGTTGAGCAGCACGTTCAGGTCTTCGGCACCTTCGCGCTGGCAGCTGAAGCGCATCTGCGCGCCGGCCAGCGCCTGCACATCGACCGCGCGCACGCCGACACCCGCGGACAGGCCGTAGCTGACGACCGGCCGCTCGATGCGGCCGAGGATGGCCTGCACGCCGGGGTCGTCGGCGCAGACCACCGCCGCGCCGTAGAAGGGCATGCGGTGCAGGAACTCGATGAAGGCCTCGTGCAGACGCTCGACCGAGTGGCCGTAGGTGTCCATGTGGTCCTCGTCGATGTTCGTGACGACGGACAGCACCGGGCTGAGCTTCAGGAAGGAGGCATCGCTCTCGTCGGCCTCGACGACGATGAACTCGCCCTTGCCCAGGCGCGAGTTGGCGCCGGCGGCGTTGAGCTTGCCGCCGATGACGAAGGTCGGGTCCAGGCCCGCCTCGACGAGGATGGCCGTGACGAGGGAGGTCGTCGTCGTCTTGCCATGCGTGCCGGCGATGGCGATGCCGCGGCGCAGCCGCATCAACTCGGCCAGCATGACGGCGCGCGGCACGACCGGCACCTGGCGACCGCGAGCCGCCTGCACCTCGGGGTTGTCGGCCGCAACGGCCGTGCTGGTGACCAGGGCCTGCGCTTCGCCGATATTGGGCGCGGCATGGCCGATCTCGACGCGCAGGCCCAAGGCCCGCAGGCGCTCGGTCGTCGTGCTCTCGACGGCATCCGACCCGCTGACCGTGAAGCCCAGGTTGTGCAGGATCTCGGCGATGCCGCTCATGCCGGCGCCACCGATGCCCACGAAATGCAGTCGTTGAACCGCGTGCTTCATGTCAGCCCCTCGTCCAACGAGTACGTTGGCCGATCCCCCGAGGGGATACGGGCCGGCTCGGGAGCGGCCCAGCGCTCGGCCCGCCATGCACTACGGCCTTCGCGGCTCATTTCAGCATTCCTTCGATTTCATCGGCTACACGGGCGGCGGCACGGGGCCGTGCCAGGCCACGAGCTTTCTCGCCCATGGCGAGCAGCGCGCCACGGTCCAGGCCGCTCAACAATTCATGCAGCTTGGCCGGCGTCAATTCGCCCTGCGGCAGGTGGATGGCCGCGCCGTGCTGGGCCATGAAGACGGCGTTGTCGCGCTGGTGCGAGGTCGTGCTGACGACCAGCGGCACCAGCACCGCCGCGCAGCCTGCCGCGCAGAGTTCGCTGACGGTGATGGCGCCGGCCCGGCAGACGACGACGTCGGCCCAGGCCAGGGCCGCGGCCATGTCGTCGATGAAGGGGCGCACTTCGGCCGACAAGCCTGCATCGGCATAGGCCTGCCAGACAGCGCCGAGATGGTCCTGACCCGACTGGTGCAGCACCAGCGGCCGCTGCTCCTGCGGCCACAGCGCCAGCGCCTGCGGCACCGCCTGGTTCAGCGCGCGTGCGCCCAGCGAGCCGCCCAGCACCAGCACGTGCAAGGGGCCGGCGCGCTCGGCCATGCGCTCGGCCGGCAGTGGCAGTTCTTCGATCTCGGCACGCACGGGGTTGCCGCTGACGATGGCGCCCGACGTCGAAGCCGCCGCCGCACCGTCGAAGCCGAATGCAATCCGGCGCGCGAAAGGCTTCARCGCGAGGTTGCTCTTCAGCATCGCCGCGTCGGCATTGACCAGCATCAGCGGCCGACCGGTGAAGGCGGCCGTCAGCCCGCCGGGCAGGCAGACATAGCCCCCCATGCCCAGCACGGCCGTCGCGCGGCGCTCGGCGTAGACACGGCGCGCCAGGCCCAGCGACTTGAAGAAGCCGACGATGCCGCGCAGCGCGTGCTTGAGCCCCTTGCCGCGCAGACCGGCGAAGGGCAGCGCGTCCAGCTCGATGCCACGCGCCGGCACGAGGCGGTTCTCCATGCCGGTCGGCGTGCCTATCCACGACACGGTCCAGCCGCGGCGCTGCATTTCTTCCGCGACCGCGAGGCCCGGAATGATGTGGCCGCCGGTACCGGCGRCCATCACGACGAGATGGCGATCGCTCACGAGCGCCCTCCCCGCATCATTTGCCTGTTCTCGAGGTCAATCCTCAACACGACTGCCAACGCCACGCAGTTCATCAAGATCGCCGACCCCCCAAAGCTCAACAGCGGCAGCGTCAGGCCTTTGGTCGGCAGCGCGCCCAGGTTCACGCCCATGTTGATGAAGGCCTGGCCGCCCATCCAGATGCCGATGCCCTGGGCATAGAGGCCGGCAAAGACGCGGTCCAGCGCGATGGCCTGGCGGCCGATCAGGAAGCAGCGGCGCGTCAGCCAGAAGAAGGCCAGGATCACCACGGCAACTCCTGCAAAGCCCAGCTCCTCGCCGATGACGGCGAGCAGGAAATCGGTGTGGGCCTCGGGCAGGTAGTGCAGCTTCTCGACGCTGCTGCCCAGGCCCTGGCCCAGCCACTCGCCGCGACCGAAGGCGATCAGGCTGTGCGTCAGCTGGTAGGCCTTGCCCTGGGCGTATTTCTCGTCCCAGGGATTCAGGTAGGCAAAGATGCGCTCGCGGCGGAACTCGCTGAAGGTGATCATCAGCGTGAAGGCGCCCACCAGCACCAGCGTGATCAGCAGGAACATGCGGCCGTTGACGCCACCCAGGAAGAGGATGCCCATCGCGATCGCCGCGATGACCATGAAGGCGCCCATGTCGGGCTCGGCCAGCAGCAGCAGGCCGACGAAGGCCAGCGAGATCGCCACCGGCGTGACGGCCTGGAAGAAGTTCTCCCGGGCGTCCATCTTGCGCATCATGTAGTTGGCCGCATACAGCGCGATGCCGAACTTGGCGAGTTCGCTGGGCTGGAAGTTCATGACGCCCAGCGGGATCCAGCGACGCGCGCCGTAGACGACCTTGCCGATGCCGGGAATCAGCACCGCGACGAGCAGCACCAGCGCCACGACAAAGACCCAGGGCGCCCAGCGCTCCCAGATGGCGACGGGGATCTGCACGGTGACCAGGCCCGCCACCAGCGCAAAGCCGATGGCGATCATGTGGCGCGTCAGGAAATGCGTCGGCAGGTATTTCGCGAAGCGCGGGTTGTCGGGCAGCGCAATGGAAGCCGAATAGACCATCAAGAGGCCAAAGGCCATCAGCGCGAGCACGACCCAGACCATGGTGATGTCGAAGCCCTGCAACTGCGTGGGGCGGCCGGCCGAGGTCGACACCCAGTCACGCACGGGCACGCTGGCGTCCTCGGCGTCGCCCTTTTTCCAGAACGACTGCAGCCTGGTGGTGAAACCGCTCAGCACCGCAGTCATTGGTGCACCCTTCGCGCTGCGCGCTGTCCCGCCGAGCGGAAGCGAGCTTGCTTGGGACGGCCCGGCGCGGCGCTCATAGCGCCACCCCGCGTTCGTCGGCGAGCTGCTGCACCGTCGCGACGAAAACCTCGGCGCGGTGGGCGTAGTTCTTGAACATGTCCAGGCTGGCGCAGGCCGGCGACAGCAGCACGCTGTCACCGCTCTGGGCTTGCTGCAGGCACCAGGCCGTCGCAGCTTCCAGCGTCGCGTGGTGCTGCATCGGCACGCCCGCGTTCGCTAGCGCCGCTTCGATCTGCGGCGCATCGCGGCCGATCAGTGCGACGGCGCGCGCATGGCGGGCGACGCCGTCGGCCAGCGGCGCGAAGTCCTGGCCCTTGCCGTCGCCCCCGAGGATGAGCACGAGCTTGGCCGGCGCGCGGTCGGCACCCAGGCCCGAGATGGCGGCCACGGTGGCGCCGACATTGGTGCCCTTGCTATCGTCGAAGAACTCGATGCCGTCGATGCTGCCCACCGGCTCGACGCGATGCGGCTCGCCGCGGTATTCGCGCAGGCCGTGCAGCATGGGCGCCAGCTCGCAGCCGGCGGCGGTTGCCAATGCGAGGGCGGCCAGCGCATTGGCGGCGTTGTGGCGGCCGCGCACGCGCAGCGCATCGGCGGGCATCAGGCGCTGGATGATGAGGGGCTCTTCCGCGTCGCTCTTCTTGCGCTTGATCGTCGGGTCCAGCTCAAGCGCTCGCACCAGCCAGGTCAGGCCGCCCTCTTCCGTCAAGCCGAAGTCCCCCGCAACCTTGGGCGGGTTCAGGCCGAAACGCACGACGTGGCGCGACACCGTGCGGCCGGCCTTGCCGCGGCTGCCCTTGACGAAGACCGGTGCGGGCACCAGGCCCTCGACCTCGGCGTCGTCACGGTTGACGACGATGACGGACTCGCGGCCAAAGATTCGCGCCTTGGCAAGGCCATAGGCGGCCATGTCGCCATGCCAGTCGAGATGGTCCTGGGTCAGGTTCAACACCGCACCGGCGGTGGGCTCGAAGCCGGCGACGTTGTCGAGCTGGAAGCTGGAGAGTTCGAGCACCCAGACCTCGGGCAGGGTCTCGAAGACCGGGCCGCGCGGCGGCGGCGGGTCAATGGGCAGCGGCGTGTCCTCATCGGGCAGCACCGCGGCTTCTTCCTCAGCAGCCTCCTCGACGGGCGCATCCTCGATCGCCTCGGCGATGGCTTCGGCCGGCGTTTCGACCGGTGCCGGATCGGGCTCCTTGGCCAGCGCCTCGGTCAGCGTGTCCAGCAAGGTCGGGCCGATATTGCCGGCAATCGCCACACGCCTGCCGGCGCGCTCGACCAGCAGGCCAGTCATGCAGGTCGTCGTCGTCTTGCCATTGGTGCCGGTAATGGCCAGCACCGCCGGCGCATAGCCATGCTGGGCCTTCAGCGCGGCCAGTGCATCGGCAAACAAGTCCAGCTCGCCGCGCACGGCGGGGCCGTGGGCGTAGACAGCGGTGAGGCGCGCATCCAGTGGCGACAGGCCCGGGCTCTTCAGCACTGAATTGAAGCCAGCAACGATCTCGGCTGTCAGCTCGCCGGTAATGAAAGCCGCTGTTTCACCGAGCGCTCCCAGTTGCGGGGGCTGCGCGCGCGAGTCCCACACGGTGACCTGCGCACCGAAGCGCGCGCACCAGCGGGCCATCGCGAGACCGGAGTCTCCGAGGCCCAGCACGAGCACGCGCTGTTCGAGCAGTTGCGGCAGGTCCAGCTTCATCGGCTTACCGCAGCTTCAGGCTGGCCAGGCCGACGAGGCACAGCAGCATGGTGATGATCCAGAAGCGGATGACGACCTGGGTCTCGTTCCAGCCGCTTTTCTCGAAATGGTGGTGCAGCGGCGCCATCTTGAAGATGCGCCGGCCCTCGCCGAACTTCTTCTTCGTGAACTTGAACCAGCTGACCTGCAGCATCACGCTCAGCACTTCGGCCACGAAGATGCCGCCCATGATGCCGAGCAGGATTTCCTGGCGCGTGATGACGGCCAGCGTCCCCAGGCCACCGCCGAGGGCCAGCGCGCCCACGTCGCCCATGAAGACCTGGGCCGGGTGGGCGTTGAACCACAGGAAGGCCAGGCCGGCGCCGGCCATCGCCGCGCAGAAGATCAGCAACTCGCCGGCCCCGGGGATATAGGGCAGCAGCAGGTATTTGGAGAACACCGACGAGCCGGTCAGGTAGGCGAACAAGCCCAGCGCCGAGCCGACCATGACGACCGGCATGATGGCCAGGCCGTCCAGGCCATCGGTGAAGTTGACCGCGTTGCTGGTGCCGACGATGACGAAGTAGGCCAGCGCCACGAAACCCCACACACCCAGCGGCATGCTGATGGTCTTGAAGAAGGGGATCAGCAGGTCGGCCTTGGGCGGCAGTTCGGTCGAAAAACCGCTGCTCACCCAGCGGAAGAACAGCTGCACGACGCCAAGAAAGCTCGTCTCGGACACGCTGAAGGCGAGGTAGAGCGCGGCGACCAGGCCGATCAGCGACTGCCAGAAGAACTTCTCGCGGCTCTTCATGCCCTCGGGGTTCTTGTCGACGACCTTGCGCCAGTCGTCCACCCAGCCCACGGCACCAAAGCCCATGGTGACCAGCATGACGACCCAGACGAAGCGATTGCTCCAGTCGAACCACAGCAGCGTCGACACGCCGATGCCGATGAGGACGAGGACGCCGCCCATCGTCGGGGTGCCGGTCTTGGCCAGATGGGCCTGCACGCCATAGGCACGCACGGGCTGGCCGATCTTCATCGCGGTCAGCCGACGGATGACCCAAGGCCCGAAGGCCAGGCCGATCAGCAGCGCCGTCATCGCGGCCATCACGGCGCGGAAGGTGATGTACTGGAAGAGGCGCAGAAAGCCGAGGTCGGGGTAGAGGCCCTGCAGCCACTGGGCGAGGCTAAGCAGCATGCGGGTCTCCTGGCGTCGAGGCGGTTTGCAGTGCGGCGACCACTTGTTCCATCTTCATGAAGCGCGAGCCCTTGACCAGGGTCTGGGCCACGCCGGGTTGTTCCTCGAGGGCCGCGATGAGGGCAGCCGTGTTGTCGAAGGCACGGGCTCTCGACCCGTAAGCCGCCGCCGCGTCGCGGGCGGCGGCGCCAGCGGTCCAGAAATGAGCGATGCCGCGTTCGGCCGCATAGGCACCGACTTCGCGGTGGAAGGCCGGGCCTTCGTTGCCCACCTCGCCCATGTCGCCGAGGATGAGCCAGCCTTCGCCCGGCATGCCGGCCAGCACGTCGATGGCGGCGCGCACGCTGTCGGGGTTGGCGTTGTAGCTGTCGTCGATCAAGGTGCGGCCACGCGCATCGAGCTTGAGTTCCGAGCGACCCTTGACGGCGCGGAAGGCCTCCAGGCCCTGGGCAATCGAGGCCAGCGGCGCGCCGGCAGCCAGCGCACAGGCAGCGGCCGCCAGTGCATTGCGCACGTTGTGTTCGCCGGCCATGTGCAGAGCCACCGGCGCGGTGCCGGCCGGCGTGTGCAGTTCCAGCGCCCAGTGCGTGCCCATCCAGGCGGCGTCGCCGGTCACGTCGGCCTCGCCGCGCAAGGCAAAGCTCAGGTGGGGGCGCGAGCCCGCCAGTTCCAGCCAGATCGGCGCACAGGCATCCTCGGCGGGGAAGACGGCGCAGCCGCTGCCGGCCAGGGCTTCGATGACGGCGCCGTTCTCGCGCGCAACCGCCTCGACCGTCGCCATGAATTCCTGGTGCTCGCGCTGCGCGTTGTTCACGAGGGCCACGGTCGGCTGCGTCATCGCGGCCAGCGGCGCGATCTCGCCGGGGTGATTCATGCCCAGTTCGACGACGGCGGCGCGGTGGCTGGTCTCGTCGTCATGGCGCAGGCGCAGCAGCGTCAGCGGCACGCCGATGTCGTTGTTGTAGTTGCCTTCGGTGGCCAGGGCCGCATCACCCACCCAGGTGCGCAGGATGCTGGCGATCATCTGCGTCGTCGTCGTCTTGCCGTTGCTGCCGGTGACGGCGATGACGGGCAGCTGCTGCTGGCGGCGCCAGGCGGCGGCGAGCTGGCCGAGGGCGAGCTTCGCATCGGGCACGAGCAGACCGGGCAGACCCGCCTCCGCCAGGCCACGCTCGGCCAGTGCCGCGACGGCGCCCGACGCCTTGGCCTGGCCGAGAAAGTCGTTGGCATCGAAGCGCTCGCCACGCAGCGCGACGAAGAGGTCGCCGATGCGCAAGCTCCGCGTGTCGCTGTGCACGCGGGCAAAGCCGGTCGCACCGTCACCGACCAGCGTCGAGCCTGGCAACAGCGCCTGTGCTTCAGCGAGCGTCATGAACAGGCTCACAGACCCGCCCTTTCCAGCAGCGCCGCACGCGCCTCGCCGACGTCGGAGAAAGGCCGGCGCACGCCGTTCACTTCCTGGTAGTCCTCATGGCCCTTGCCGGCGATCAGCACGATGTCGCGCGAGCCGGCCTGGGTGATGGCCATGCGGATGGCTTCCTCGCGGGCCTCGATGACACTTGCCGCCGGCGCAGCCACGGCGATGTCGCCCATGATCTGGGCCGGCGCTTCGCTGCGCGGGTTGTCGGTCGTGACGACGACGCGGCCCGCCAGGCGTGCAGCGATGGCACCCATCTGCGGGCGCTTGCCGCGGTCGCGGTCGCCGCCGCAGCCGAACACGCAGACCAGCTCGCCGCCGCGCGCCTGCGCCAGGCCCTGCAGTGCCGAGAGCGCCTTGTCGAGGGCGTCCGGCGTGTGGGCGTAGTCGACGACGACCTGCGGCAGTTCGCGGCCATTGCCAACGCGCTGCATGCGGCCCGGCACCGGCGTCACGCGGCCCAGCACACGCGCCACGTCGGCCAGCGCATGGCCTTGCGCGCGCAGCGCACCGGCCACGCCGAGCAGGTTTGCGGCGTTGTAGTCGCCGATCAGGCTGGTCTGCACGGCCAGGGCTTCGCCGCCCTCATGCAGCATGAAGGCCAGGCCTTCGCCGGTGTAGTGCAGACCTCGGGCCGAGAGGCGCGCATCGCTACGCTCGATACCGGTGGTCCAGACGTCCAGCGAGGCCAGTTCAGCCGCGAGCTCCGCGCCCTTGGGATCGTCGAGGTTGATCACGGCGGCACGCAGGCCGGGGAAGCTGAACAGCGCACGCTTGGCTGCCCAATAGGCGTCCATCGTGCGGTGGTAGTCGAGGTGGTCTTGCGTGAAGTTGGTGAACACCGCGACACGCACCGCGCTGCCGGCCAGGCGACCTTCGACGATGCCGATGCTGCTGGCCTCGATGGCGCAGGCCGAGAAACCGTCGTCGCGCATGCGGGCGAAGGCGGCCTGCAGTAGCACGGGGTCGGGCGTCGTCAGGCCGTTGTAGTCCAGCTTGGGCGGCTCGCCGATGCCGAGCGTGCCCACCACGCCGCAGCGCTTGCCGAGCTGGGCCGAGGCCTGGGCAATCCACCAGGCCGACGAGGTCTTGCCATTGGTGCCGGTGACGGCGATGACGTCCAGCGTGTCGGTGGGCTTGCCGAAGAAGGTGGCGGCGATCTCGCCGGTGCGGGCCTTCAGGCCGGGCAGCGAGGCCACGCGCGCATCGACGAAGCCGAAGCGCTCCACATCAGCCTCTTCGACGAGACAGGTGGACGCGCCGGCCTCCAGCGCCGCAGCGACGAACTCGCGCCCGTCGCGCGCATAGCCGGGCCAGGCGATGAAGGCATCGCCGGGGCGCACCTGGCGGCTGTCGGTGCGCAGCGTGCCGGTGCACCATTCGGACAGCCAGCGCGCGGCGGCATCGGGGGATTTGAGGCGGGTGAGCATCAGAAGCTTTCTTCCACGGCCGTGGCCTTCTGGTTGGCGACGATCTGGCTCTTCACGTCCAGGTCGGGCGGCACGCCGAGCAGGCGCAGCGTCTGCGCGGTGACCTGGCTGAACACCGGGCCGGCGACCTTGCCGCCGTAGTACACGCCGGCAGTCGGGTCGTCGACCATGACGGCAACGACGATGCGCGGCTTGCTGATGGGCGCGATGCCAACAAACCATGAGCGGTATTTGTGGCTGGCGTAGCCGCGGCCTTCCTGCTTGTGGGCCGTGCCGCTCTTGCCGCCGATGCTGTAGCCCGGCACCTGGGCGTCGGGCGCCGTGCCGCCGGGGCCGGCCGCGGCCTGCAGCATCAGGCGCAGGTCCTGCGTGACCTTGGGCGAGAACACACGGATGCCGGGCACCGGGTGGTCATGCGGCTGGCGCAGCATGCTGACGGGGATGATCTCGCCGTCGCGCGCGAACACCGTGTAGGCCCGCGCCAGCTGGAACAGCGACGCCGACAGGCCGTAGCCATAGCTCATCGTCGCCTGCTCGATGGGGCGCCAGGTCTTGTAGGGGCGCAGCTTGCCGGTCACCGCGCCGGGAAAGCTGATCTGCGGCCGCTGGCCCAGGCCGATGGCCGTGAACATCTCGTGCATCTCGCGCGGCTGCATCTGCATGGCGAGCTTGGTGGCGCCGATGTTGCTAGAGAACTTGATGACCTCGCGCACGGGGATCACGCCATGCGGCTTGGTGTCGCTGATGACGGCACCCTGGAAGGCGTATTTGCCGTTGCCGGTGTCGACCATGCTGTCGGGTGTCGTGCGGCCGGTCTCCATCGACAGGCCGGCGATGAAGGGTTTCATCGTCGAGCCGGGCTCGAAGACGTCGGTCAGCGCGCGGTTGCGCAGTTGCTCGCCCGACAGGTTCTGGCGATTGCCGGGGTCGTAGCTCGGGAAGTTGGCCAGCGCCAGCACCTCGCCGGTCTGTGCGTCCAGCACGACGACGGAACCGGCCTTGGCCTTGTTCTCGGCCACCGCGTCGCGGATGCGCTGGTAGGCGAAGAACTGCACCTTGGAATCCACCGCCAGGTCGATGTCGTGACCGTTGGCCGCGGGCACGATGTCGCCGATGTCCTCGACGACGCGTCCCAGGCGGTCGCGCACGACGGAGCGCGAGCCGTCACGGCCCTGCAGCTCCTTCTGGAAAGCCAGCTCGATGCCTTCCTGGCCGCGGTCTTCCACATTGGTGAAGCCGACGACATGGGCCGCCGCCTCGCCCTCGGGATATTTGCGGCGGTATTCGCGGTCCTGGAAGATGCCCTTCAGGCCGATGGCCTTCACGCGCGCGGCGGTCTCGTCATCGGCCAGGCGCTTGAGCCAGACGAAGCGCGTCTCGGGGTTGAGCTTGGCTTCCAGTTCCTTGTTGGACAGGCCCAGCGCCTTGGCCAGGGCGCGGCGCTTGTCGGCGTCGGCGTCGACTTCCTTGGGGATGGCCCAGATCGACGGCACGGCGACGCTGGCGGCCAGCACCTGGCCGGTTCGGTCGTTGATGCGGCCACGGCTGGCCGGCAGCTCCAGCGTGTGGGCGTAGCGGGCTTCGCCCTGCTTCTGGAAGAAGTCGGTGTTCAGCACCTGCACATAGACGGCGCGCGCCAGCAGGCCGAGGAAGGCCAGGCCGACGAGGGCGACCAGGAAGCGCGAGCGCCAGGGCGGCGTCTTGGACGCGAGCAGCGGGCTGGTCGAATAGCTGACGGACTTGTTGGCCTTGTTCATTGGCCAACTCCCGATGCCACGACGGCAGGGCTGATGACGCGCATGCCCAGGCGCTCACGCGCGACCTGCTCGACGCGCAGATTGGTCGCCTGCGCATGGCGCTCGGCGGCCAGGCGCTCGGCGTCGGCGGCCAGGCGCTGGCCCTCGGCCTTGGCCTTGTCGCGCTCGGCGAACAGGCGGCGCGACTCGTAGGCGCTGTGCACGAGGACGACACCGCTGGCCAGCACGGCCAGGATGAGGATGAAGTTGACTTTCGCCACGTCAGCGCCGCCCAGCCGCCCGAAGGCGCGGACGCACCCCCTCGGGGGGCAGTGAACGAAGAGAGCGTGGGGGCTTCATGTCAGCGCCTGGACGTGACCGGTGGCAGCGGCGCGTCGGTGCGCTCCGCCACACGCAACACGGCGGAGCGTGAGCGCGGGTTGGCGGCCACCTCGGCGTCGCTCGGCTTGATGCGGCCCAGCGCATTCAGGATCAGCGGCGCGGCTTCGGCGAACGGCGCGCGGCGGTCGAACACGGCCTTGCTGCGCTCGGCGATGAAGGTCTTGACGCGGCGGTCTTCCAGCGAATGGAAGCTGATGACGGACAGCCGCCCGCCCGGCGCCAACAGGCGCAGCGCGGCGTTCAGGCCTTGCTCAAGCTCCTCAAGCTCGCCATTGACATGAATCCGAAGGGCTTGAAAGGTGCGTGTGGCCGGGTCTTGGCCGGGCTCGCGGGTCTTGACCGTGCGAGCCACGAGTTCGCGCAGCTCGTCGGTGCGCGTGAGCGGCGTGCCGGCTTCCCGGCCAGCAACAACCGCCTTTGCAATCTGTGCAGCAAACCGTTCTTCGCCATAGTCTCGAATCACCCGTGCAATCTCGCGCTCGTCGGCGCCGGCCAGGAAGTCCGCCGCGCTCTGGCCGCGCGTCGTGTCCATGCGCATGTCCAGCGGGCCGTTGAAGCGAAAGCTGAAACCCCGCTCAGGGTTGTCGATCTGAGGACTGGACACACCCAGGTCCAGCAGCACACCATCCACCTGATGAACACCCAGCGCTGCCAATCGATCGGCCATGTCGGCAAAGGCGCTGTGGACGATGGAGAAGCGCGGGTCGGTGATGGCGGCGGCCGCGGCAATCGCCTCGGGGTCGCGGTCGATGGCGATCAGGCGACCCTCGGGCGCCAGCTTGCTGAGCAGCAGGCGCGAATGGCCGCCGCGGCCGAAGGTGCCATCCACATAGACGCCGTCCGGGCGCGCGAGCACACCGTCGACCGCCTCGTTCAGCAGCACGGTGGTGTGGCGGAACTCGGCGCTTTCGCTCATCTCGGCGCCCATCAGAAGCTGAAGTCCTTGAGCGCGTCGGGCAGTTCGCCGGCCATCACTTCGGCCTCGTGGGCGGCATGGGCATCAACGTCCCAGAGCTCGAAGTGGCTCCCCATGCCCAGCAGCATCACGTCGTTCTTCAGCCCGGCGCTCTTGCGCAGCTCGGGCGAGATCAGCACGCGGGCCGCCGAGTCGACCTCGACGTCCATCGCGTTACCAAGGAAAACACGCTTCCAGCCGGCGGCGGACATCGGCAGGCCGGCAACCTTGTCGCGGAAAGCCTCCCAGGTGGGCCGCGGAAACAGCATCAGACAACCATCCGGATGCTTGGTGACGGTCAGGCGCCCCTGGCAGAGCAACTGCAGCACTTCACGGTGTCGACTGGGCACACTCAGGCGGCCCTTGGCATCTAAGGCCAAGTTGGAGGCACCCTGAAAGACGAATTCCGACACTTTTCACCACTGAACGACACTTCCTCCCACTTTAAGGCCCGCACCCCACCGGGTCAAGGTTCGGCACAAGTTTTTTCAATGAAATCAAGCACTTAGCCACAGCTGTAAATTTATACAGATATGGCAAAAAATCTCTTTAATAAATAAGGACTTGCCAAGATATTGCGAAGTGGTGCTTGAAGTGGCGCACGCAACGGGATCGCGTTTGCCCCCATGCTTGAAGCGGTTCAGCGGCCCGGTGTCGCCAAGGCGACGCCAGGTCTGACAGGGTTTTGCCGCACAAATCACGGCAAGCCTCGCCGGCTGGCCGCCCAGAATGCATGCGGCCCAGTGATTTCTGCTGAAATTTCGTGCTGTTTCAGCCCCTTCAGCCAAGAACTCAAACCGGGGCTCCCACCAAATATCAAAACCGAGGCAGCCCCCCATGAATTTCTTGTCCCATATGCGCATCGGACAACGCCTCACCGCCGGCTTCACGGTCGTGATCGTCGCCCTGGTCGCCATCACGCTGCTGGGCTACTTCGGCATCCAGACCCTGAACAGCGAAATCAGCCAGCTGATCAGCACCGACTACAAGACGGTGGCCCTGGCCAACCGCGCCAAGGCGGAGCTGGGTGATGCCTCGCGCAGCATGATGACGACGCTGATCATGACGGGCGAGGAGCAGATCAAGAAGGAGCTGGACACCGTCGCCAGCCTGATGGCCGCCCACGAAAAGACGATGGCCGAGCTCAAGCCCCTGCTGACCGACGAGGCCAGCCAGGAGCAGCTCAAGGCGGTGGAAGAAGCGCGCGCCAAGTTCATGACCGGCCAGGCGGCCTTCGTGAAGACCGTGGCCTCCGGCGACACCGAGGGCGCGCCGCTGAAGTACCAGTTCTCGGTGCGCGCCGCCCAGGGCAAATACATGGCCGCGCTGGACAAGCTGGTCGAGACCCGCAACGCCGGCATGGACGCGGCCGGCCAGAAATCCAACCAGGTGGCTCAGAAGACCGCCCTGCTGCTGCTGGGCCTGGCCATCGCCGCCATCATCGCCAGCGCGCTGACCGGCGTGCTGATCACGCGCGGCATCGTCAACCCGCTGCGCGGCGCGGTGGCCGTGGCACGCAAGGTGGCCTCGGGCAACCTGACCAGCGAGATCGAGGTGCGCAGCCGCGACGAGACCGGTGAGCTGCTGCAGGCCCTGCATGACATGAACGAAAGCCTCAAGGGCATCGTCGGCCGCGTGCGCGAGGGCACGGAATCGATCTCGTCGGCTTCCAGCGAGATCGCCAGCGGCAATATGGATCTGTCGGTGCGCACCGAGGCCCAGGCGGCATCGCTGGAGCAGACGCTGTCGGCCATGAAGACGCTGACCGACGCCGTGCAGCAGAACGCGCAGAACGCCCAGCAGGCCAACCAACTGGCCAAGGCGGCCTCCCAGGTCGCCGGCGAAGGCGGCGCCGTGGTGGCCAAGGTCGTGACGACCATGGGCAGCATCGACGCCTCGAGCAAGAAGATCGTCGACATCATCAGCGTCATCGACGGCATCGCCTTCCAGACCAACATCCTGGCGCTGAACGCCGCGGTGGAAGCCGCGCGCGCCGGCGAACAGGGCCGCGGCTTCGCGGTCGTCGCCGGCGAGGTGCGCTCGCTGGCCGGCCGCAGCGCCGACGCCGCCAAGGAGATCAAGCGCCTCATCAGCGACTCGGTCGAGAAGGTCGCCCAGGGCAGCCAGCTCGTGGCCCAGGCCGGCAGCACCATGCAGGGCGTGGTGGCGAGCGTGCAACGGATGACCGACATCATGGGCGAGATCACCCACGCCAGCGCGGAACAGAGCTCCGGCATCGAGCGCGTCACGCATACCATCCACGACATGGACAAGAGCACGCAACAGAACGCCGCCCTGGTGGAAGAAGCCGCCGCGGCCGCCGACTCGCTGCGCGCCCAGGCCCATGGCCTCGAAGAGGTCGTCAGTCTGTTCAAGCTCGAAGCCGCGCACTGAGCCGCGGCCATCCCTATCCCCCCAAGATCAGGAGACTTCATGAAGATGCAGAAAGCGACCCGCTGGATGACCGGCCTGGTCCTCGCCCTGGGTCTGGGCGGTGCCGCCCAGGCCATCGAAGTGGGCGGCCTCAAGTTCGATGACACGGTCAAGGTCGGCGGCAAGGAACTGAAGGTCAACGGCGCCGGTGTGCGCGTGCGCATCGTCGTCAAGGTCTATTCCCTGGTGCTCTATCTGCCCGAAAAGAAGGACACCACGGCCGGCGTGCTGGAAACCACCGGCCCGCGCCGCTTCAGCCTCGGTTTGCTGCGCGAGGTGACCGGTGACGAGCTGGGCCAGGCCTTCATGGCCGGCATCACGGCCAACACCGACAAGGCCGAACGCTCCAAGTTCGTCAACCAGCTCGCCCAGTTCGGCGAGACCTTCGTCAACATTCCTCAAGGCAAGAAGGGCGACGTCATCACGGTGGACTGGGTGCCCGACACCGGCACCGTGATGTTCCTCAACGGCAAGCCCATCGGCGAGCCGATGAAGGACATCGCCTTCTACAACGCGGTGCTGAAGATCTGGCTGGGCGACAAGCCCGTCGACTCTTCGCTGAAGCCCCAACTGCTGGGCAAGGGCTGACGCTCATGCACCACGAAACACGCCACGCCGCCACCGCGTCGTGGCGTGTTTCGCTTTCTGGCAGCCCAACTCATGGCAGCATGACCGCATCTTGAGCCGCAAGCCCTCGTCCTCGCTCTTTGCCGCCCTGGCCCTCGGCGCCAGCATCGGCCTGTTGCTTCCGGCGCTGATCGTCGGCGGCCTCTTCATCGGCCTGCGCGAATCCAAGGTCGCCGAGCAGGCGCTGCAGCGCGACCTCGACGCCAAGCTCGACGTGCTGGCCAGCAGCCTGCCCGAGCTGCTGTGGAATCTGGACGCCGTCGCCGCGCGCGAGGTCGTGTCGGCCATCGTCAAGTCGCCCGAGGTCGTGCGCGTCAGCGTCAGCGACGCGTCCCAGGGCCTGCCCTTCATCGAGAACCACCTGCCCGAGCGCCGCCTGGGCCAGACGCTGACCGGCGAGCGCGACATCCTGCGCGGCGCGACGCGCATCGGCCACATCCAGATCGAGATCGACGACCATCTCAGCACGACGGCCGTGCTGCGCCAGCGCTGGCTCTATGGCGCCACCGTCGGCGGCCAGTTGCTGGCCTCGCTGGCCCTGGTGCTGTGGCTGCTGAACTCGCGCCTGTTCCGCCCGCTGCGCGAACTCGGCGATTTCGCCAACGACCTCGCCGAAGGCCGCTTCAACGCCAAGCTGGAGCACACCCGCCAGGACGAGATCGGCCTGCTCGGCGGCCACCTCGAACACATGCGCGACGCGCTGCAGCAGCAGTTCGATGCCCAGCGCAACCTCATCGAGCGCCTGCGCGGCATGGCCGAGACAGTGCCCGGCGTCGTCTACCAGCTGCGGCTGGCCGTCAACGGCGAGTTCTCCTTCGCCTATGTCAGCGAAGCGGTGCGCGAGTACTTCCTGCTCGGCAGTGCCGAACTCGGCCGCAGCGCGGCGCCCTGGTTCGAGCGCGTGCACCCCGACGACCGCGCCGCCGTGCGCGAGAGCCTGCTGGCCTCCGCACGCAACCTCAGCCCCTGGCAGCAGGAGTTCCGCACCCCGCTGGCCGACGGCAGCGAACGCTGGATCTACGGCAATGCCATCGCCCAGCGCGAGGCCGATGGCAGCGTGCTCTGGCATGGCTTCCTGACCGACATCTCGCGCCAGCGCCGCGACGCGTTGGAGCTGGAGCGCTACCGCCACCACCTCGAGGAGCTGGTCGAAGCGCGCACCGCCGAGCTGGCCGAGGCCACCCAGGCCGCCCAGGCGGCGAGCCTGGCCAAGAGCGCCTTCCTGGCCAATATGAGCCACGAGATCCGCACGCCGATGAACGCCATCATCGGCCTGACCTATCTGGCCCAGAGCGACACCATCGAGCCCGAGCAGCAAAAACGCCTGCAGAAGGTGGCCAACGCGGCCGAGCATCTGCTCAGCGTCATCAACAACGTGCTGGACTTCTCCAAGATCGAGGCCGGCAAGGTCGGGCTGGAGCAGCGCGAGTTCACCGTCGGCGAGGTGCTGGACAACATCGCCAACATGACGACCCAGACGGCCGCAGCCAAGCGGCTGCGCGTCGAGAGCGACGTCGCACCGACCCTGCGCGGCCGCCCGCTGATCGGCGACCCGCAGCGCATCTCCGAGGTGTTGCTGAACTTCGCCGGCAATGCCGTCAAGTTCACCGACAGCGGCTTCGTGCGCCTGGGTGCGCGCCTGGACGAGACCCGGCCTGGCGCCGCACTGACGCTGCGCTTCGAGGTGCAGGACAGCGGCATCGGCATTGCGTCAGACGCGCAGGCGCGGCTGTTCCGCGACTTCGAACAGGCCGACAGCTCGACGACGCGGCGCTACGGCGGCACCGGCCTCGGCCTGGCGATCTGCCGGCGCCTGGCCGAGCTGATGGG
This sequence comes from Roseateles sp. P2_H4, assembly GCF_056403315.1. Lineage (NCBI taxonomy): Bacteria > Pseudomonadati > Pseudomonadota > Betaproteobacteria > Burkholderiales > Sphaerotilaceae > Roseateles > Roseateles sp. P2_H4. The sequence continues at coordinate 98,881 of NZ_JBFUFR010000010.1, forward strand.
CGGCCACGTCGGCGTCGACAGCACGCTGGGCCGCGGCAGCACCTTCTGGTTCACGCTGCCCGTCCAAGCCGCAGCCCATGCCCCGGTGGCGCCGGTGGCGGCCCCGCGGCCGCATTCGGCGCGCGAGCGTCTGGCCGAGCTGGCGCGCGCCCAGCCCCGCCGCCTGCTGCTGGCCGAGGACAACCCGGTCAACCAGGAAGTGGCCGTCGCCCTCATCGGCAGCGCCGGCCTGACGGTGGACGTCGCCGCGGACGGCCAGCAGGCCGTCGACATGGTCAAGGCCGGCGACTACGCCCTGGTGTTGATGGACGTGCAAATGCCCATCATGGACGGCCTGGACGCGACACGCGCCATCCGGCGCCTGCCTGAAGGCGCCGACCTGCCCATCCTGGCCATGACGGCCAATGCCTTCGACGACGAACGCCAACGCTGCCTGGACGCCGGCATGGACGACCACGTCGCCAAGCCCGTCGTCGCCGAGCAGCTGTTCGCCACGCTGCACGACTGGCTGTCCGGGGTCCGCAAAACCCGCCGAGGCTAAGGCGTCCCCAGCGATTCCTTGATGAGGCGCCCCGAGCCGGCCTGCAACGGCCGCGCATTCATCGGATAGAGCTTGGCGAAGATGCCCAGCTGCTGGGCCGTCATGGCGACGGGCTGGCGCAGCACCATCCACAGCACGCCCTCGCTGCAGGGCGGCGTCGTCAGCGATCCCATATAGGTGTAGTAGCCGCGCTCGACGGGCAGCAGCTGGTTCAGGTCGATCTGTACCTGGGCCGCCAAGGCCTCGCCCTTTTCCAGCGGCAGATTGGCCCAGACGGTCTGGATCAGCGGCTGGGGCTTGTTGTCGGGCCCGCGCTCCAGCAGCACGGCGACGACGGCGAGCTTGCCCTGCGCATCCTTGTGCACAAGGTGGGCCACCATGTCGGACTGCTTGCCGTTAACGCGCTCTTCGCTGGGCCGGTGGAAGTGGAACTGCACCAGCTCGTAGCGCCGACCCATCACCGTCAGGCCGTTGCCGGCGCCGACGTTGACCTGGATGGTGTGGCCGTTGTCCTGCACCGAGAAGCTGCTGGCGCGGTAGTCGAAGCTGATCTTCTCCAGCTCGACCGCAATGCCCTCGCGGATGTCGATGGGGCTCTGGCGCGTGCCGACGGCGCAGAGCTTGTTGTCCGGCGCCAGCTCGGCCCAATGATCGGGGCCGACGTCGCCGGCATAGCCCCAGTGCACAGGCTTGGCCGCCTCGGTCTTGGCGGGCTTGCCGGCCTTGGCGGGCGATTTGGCGGTGGCCGCGCCCTCGCCCTTGGTGGACAGGCGCTCCGCCAGGCGCTGGCGCAGCACCTCCACCGGTTCCTTGGGTTCATCTGCCTGCGCAGCCGCGCAGGCGGCCAGCAGCGCGGTGATCAGCCAGCGCTTTTTCATCATGTCGGTGATTTCGGCAAGTGATCGCCAGGCTTAAGTCACGACGGAGCGCCTGACGCCGTACCAGGCCACCAGGCCCACCATCATCAAGCCGGCGGATGTGAGGGCCAGGGCCACCGTCGAATGCATGACCAGGGGCACCAGCACGCCGGCGACGAGGCCGTTGGCGGCCGAGCCGATGCAGGCCTGCAGCGACGAGGCCATGCCGCGGCGCTCGGGCACCTGGTCCAGCACCAGCAGCGTGACGACGGGCACCATCAGCGCCCAGCCGAAGGCGAACAGGCCGACCATGGGCAAGGCCCAGAAGGCGCTCAGCGGCGCGAACAGGTTGAGCAGCACATTGGTGATCGACACAGCCACCATGATGCGAAAGCCGCGCATGATCTGGCGCTTCGCGCTCATCTTGCCGGCCAGCCGGCCGCTGACCGCCGCGCCGGCCATGATGCCGCCGATGGAGCACAGGAAGAACCAGAAGAACTGCTGCGGCGCGAAGTGCAGGTGCTCACCGAGGAAGACCGGCGTCGCCAGCACGTAGAGGAACATGCCGTTGAAGGGAATGCCGCTGGCCAGCACCAGCATCATGAACTTGCGGCTGCTGCACAGCCGCCAGTACTCGCGCATCAGCGCGCCGACGTGGAAGGGCTGGACCAGGCCGGGGTGCAGCGTCTCGGGCAGCAGCCGCCAGTTGGACATCAGCAGCGCCGCACCGACAAAGGTCAGGAACCAGAAGATCGAGTGCCAGTCGGCGTGCACGAACAGGAAACCGCCCACCATGGGCGCGATCGCCGGCGCCACGCCGAAGAAGAGGGTCACCTGGGACATCACGCGCTGCGCGTCCGCCGGCGGGAACATGTCGCGAATGATGGCCCGCGACACGACGATGCCGGCGCCGGCCGACATGCCCTGCACCGTGCGCCAGAACACCAGCTGGCCGATCGAGCCGGCCACCGCGCAGCCGATGCTGGCGCCCGTGAACACCGCCAGGCCGATCAGCACGACCGGCCGGCGGCCGAAGCAGTCCGACAGCGCGCCGTGGAAGAGGTTCATGAAGGCGAAGCCGAGCAGATAGGCCGACAGCGTCTGCTGCATCTGCACCGGCGTCGCATCCAGCGCCGCGGCGATGCCGGCAAAGGCCGGCAGATAGGTGTCGATGGAGAAGGGCCCGACCATGGCCAAACAGGCCAACAGCACGGACAGGGCCCAGCGAGGCGCGCGCCAGAGGCGGCTGGCTTCAGGATTCATCGGGGCGGTCGGGTGGACGTGCTGGCAGCCGCGGGTTGCGGCTGCCAGCGAGTGTATCGACCGATCCCCGCTCTCGGCGTCGCGGGGTTGACGCTGGCTCAGGCGAAGCCGCGTCCCGGCCGCGCCGTCTTGAATTGCGAGATCACATCCAGCAGGCCGGCCGCCTGGTGCTGCAGACTCTCGGCGGCGGCCGCACTCTGCTCGACGAGGGCCGCGTTCTGCTGCGTGCCCTGGTCGATGGAGGCGACGGACTGGTTGACCTGGCCGATGCCGCTGCTCTGCTCGTTGGCCGAGGCGTTGATCTCGGCCATCAGGTCGGTCATGCGGCGCACCTGGCCGACGATGTCGCCCATCGTGGCGCCGGCCTCGCCGACGAGCTGGCTGCCCGCCTCGACCTTCTCTACGCTGGCGCCGATCAGGCCCTTGATTTCGCGCGCGGCCTGGGCGCTGCGCTGAGCCAGCAAGCGCACCTCGCCCGCCACGACGGCGAAGCCGCGGCCCTGCTCGCCGGCGCGCGCCGCCTCCACGGCGGCATTCAGCGCCAGGATATTGGTCTGGAAGGCGATGCCATCGATGGTGCCGATGATGTCGGCAATCTTGCGGCTGGACGCGCTGATCTCACCCATGGTCGTGACGACGCGCTGCACGACATCGCCACCGCGACCGGCCACCTCGGTGGCGGCGCTGGCCAGCTGCGTGGCCTGGCGCGAACTCTCGGCCGTCTGCTGCACGGTGGAGGTCATCTGCTGCATGGACGCCGCCGTCTGCTGCAAGGCGCTGGCCTGCTGCTCGGTGCGGCTGGACAGGTCGTGGTTGCCGCTGGCGATCTCCTGCGACGCCGTCGAGATGCTGTCGGCCGACTGGCGCACGCGGCCGACCATCTCGACCAGGCCGTCATTCATGCGCTTGAGGGCCGCCAGCAGCTGGCCGGTCTCGTCGTTGCTGTCGATGACGATGTGCGAGCTCAGGTCGCCCGACGCCACCGCTTCGGCCAGGTGCACGGCGCGCTGCAGCGGCCGCGTGATGGCATTGCTCAGCGCCCAGCCCAACAGCACGGCGGCGGCCACGGCGGCCAGGCTGACGCCCACCATCAGGATGCGGTCGTTGCCATAGGCGCCCTCCGCCTGCTGCACGCGCAGGACGGCTTGCTGGCTCTCGTAGGTCAGGTAGTCATCGGTCGCCTTCAACAGGGCGGCCAGCAACGGCCGGCATTCGGCGTTCATCTTGGCGATGGCCTCATCGCGCTTGCCGTCCAGCGCCATGCCGACGATGGCCAGCGCCACCGGCCCGTACAAGGTTTCAACGCGCTGCATTTCGCCGAGCAGCGCGTTGTCGCGATCACCCAGATCGCCGGCCTTGGCCAAGGCCTGCTTGAGCTTGGCCATGGATTGCTGCATGTCCTCATGCGCCTTGGTGACGGCGATCTTCTCGACGTCGCGATCGGCTGGCGTCGTCACCAGCACCAGATTGCGCGCCGCGATGGCCCGCCGCGCCGCGGCGTCACGCACATCGTTGACCAGGCGCTCGCGCTCGCCCACGCCCTCCAGGTAACCGGTGAAGCGCCCATTCGAGCGGCTCAAGGAGTTCAGGGACAGGCCCGACACCAGCAGCACGACGGCCGCGAGCAGGGCGAATCCCAGCATCAGCTTGGAACGCAGGCGCAGGTTGTTCAGCTTCATCACAGCACTCCCTTTGGCATGGCCCGTCATGGGGTCGGCATCCGTTGCGGCCAGATCGGATGCCGCGACTTCAATCCGGAACTTCCGGCGATTTCTGAAGGGGAGGAGAAAGAACTGACCGGCACGCGATCCGCCCGGCCAAGCATGAATCGGCCCGGCACCGCCGTTGGCGCCCGTTCTGGCCTGACTCGAGACTCGATCCTCGGTGGTCCGGGATCATCGTTTTTCTCCCCTGCCGGGGCTTTCGCCCGACATGGCGATGCTGCGCCAAACCTAACGCCGTGACAACGTGAAATCTAGCTATCGCCGCGGCACTTTTCCACGGGAGAAAGGTATGAGAAAGAAAGAGTGAAGCAAGCCGATAGGCCGGATTCTGTGCACCGCCCTCCCCTTGCGGTTCGGACGGCGTGACCGCCATTCCTCTGGGCCGGGCATCACTGCCCGGCTCGGTGCCACCTACCCGCCAGCTCTGCGAGCCGCATCAACGCTGGCCTACTTGGTGTTGCTGCGCGTAGAGATTGCCCGTTTCACCTCTGTCGGGCAGAGCCCGACAGAGGTGCTATTCGGTTGGCGCTCTCGCGCCATGGTGCGGGGCTTTCGCCCCACCCCACGCCAGCTTGCGCTGGCGCCGCATAGACCACCCATCGGGGTGTCCCAGCAGAACTCGTCTCTGTTGCTCTGATCCTCGGCTTTCGCCGGGCAGCCGTTAGCTGCTACGCCGCTCTATGCAGTCCGGACCTTCCTCCAGGGCCATGTTTCCATGGTCGCCCCAGCGGCGGTCTGGCTTGCTTCACGGCGCGATTATCGCCGCAGGCATGTGGGTTGCCGGGTGACGGCTCCAAGGAGACGCCCAGATGACTTCACCCGTGAGAACCGGTCAGGCGCAGATCATGGGCCGCCAGGAATTCGGCGAGCAATTCCGCCGGCGCTTCGTCGACCCGGCGTTTGATGCCGAGCGCGAGGCGCTGGCCCGGCTGGAACAGATCGCCTGGGAAGCTTTCGACGAAGGCCGCAAGGCGCCGATCACGGTCAAGGCGGGCGCGGGCTTCGCCGACCCCGACTACGACCTGTCGCGCGAGTGGCGCGACCTGCAGCAGCGGCTGAAGGCGGCTCAGGACGCCTGGGTCTCCTCGCCCTCACGCGTCCTCGTCATCAACGCCTCACCGCGCAACGACGGCAGCTGCCCCGGCGAGATGTCCAAGACCTGGCGGCTCACGCAGCTGGCCCGCAGCGCCTGCGAGGCCGAGGGCATGGCCGTGGACGTACTCGACCTGAGCCGCCTGACCTCCGACTACGACCGCCACATCCACCCCTGCAAGGGCTGCGTGTCCACGGCGATGCCGCTGTGCCACTGGCCCTGCAGCTGCTATCCCAACCACGCGTCGGGCCAGACCAACGACTGGATGACCGAGATCTACGAGCAATGGGTGCGCGCCCACGGCGTGCTGCTGCTGACGCCGGTGCATTGGTACCAGGCCCCCAGCCCCCTGAAGCTGATGATGGACAGGCTCGTCTGCGCCGACGGCGGCAACCCCGACCCGACGTCCACCCAGGGCAAGAAGGCCGAGCTGGCGCGCGAGATGGAGTTGAAGGGGTGGGACTATCCCAAGCACCTCGCCGGCCGCGTCTACGGCCTGGTCGTGCACGGCGACGTGGCCGGCATCGAGGGCACGCGGCGGGCGCTGTCGGACTGGCTGGACTGGATGGGGCTGCTGGACGCCGGCTTCGGCGCGCGGCTGGACCGCTACATCGGCTACTACGGACCCTATGCGACCAGCCATGACGCGCTGGACAAGGACACCGATGTGCAGGAGGAAGTGAAGCGCGCCGCCCGCGCGGTGGCCCTCAGCGTCGGCCTGATGCGCGAGCGCCGCATGCAGCACGGCGATGAGGGCCTGCCCAAGCCCCGCACGAAGTAGGAAACGACTGCTGGCACACTGTTCCGATTCGCAGAACCGGAGCCCACCGATGAAAGCCGCCAGCATCCTCGACACCATCGGCAACACGCCCCACATCCGCCTGCAGCGCCTGTTCAGCGGCGCCGAGGTCTGGGTCAAGTCCGAGCGCGCCAACCCGGGCGGCTCCATCAAGGACCGCATCGCGCTGTCCATGATCGAGGACGCCGAGGCGCAGGGCCGGCTGAAGCCCGGCGGCACCATCATCGAGCCGACCTCGGGCAACACCGGCGTCGGCCTGGCCATGGTGGCCGCGGTGAAAGGCTACCAGCTCATCCTCGTCATGCCCGACAGCATGAGCGTCGAGCGCCGCCGGCTGATGCTGGCCTATGGCGCGAGCTTCGACCTGACGCCGCGCGAGAAGGGCATGAAGGGCGCCATCGCGCGCGCCCGCGAGCTGCTCGAGCAGCATCCGGGCTCCTGGATGCCGCAGCAGTTCGAGAACGCGGCCAACCCGGCCATCCACGTGAAGGCGACGGCGCAGGAAATCCTGAAGGACTTTCCCGAAGGCCTGGACGCACTGATCACCGGCGTCGGCACCGGCGGCCACATCACCGGCTGCGCCCAGGTGTTGAAGGCCGCCTGGCCGCAACTCAAGGTCTACGCGGTGGAGCCCAGCGCCTCACCGGTCATCAGCGGTGGCCAGCCCAGCCCGCATCCCATCCAGGGCATAGGCGCGGGCTTCATCCCGGCGGTGCTGGACACCGCCCTGCTGGACGGCGTCATCCAGGTCGAGGCCGAGGCGGCGCGCGAATATGCGCGGCGCTGTGCCCGCGAGGAGGGCCTGCTCGTCGGCATCTCCAGCGGCGCCACGCTGGCCGCCATCGCGCAGAAGCTGCCCGAGCTGCCCGCGAATGCGCGAGTGCTGGGCTTCAACTACGACACCGGCGAGCGCTATCTGTCGGTCGACGGCTTCCTGCCGCAGACCTGAGCGCGCCGCGGCATCACTCGCTGCCGCTGTCGTCGTCGACGGCACCTTCGTTGTCCTTGCGCGCCTGCTTGGCCAGTTCGGCCTTCAGCGGCTTCAGGGACTCGATCAGCGTCTCCGGCGACTGCGGCGACACCAGACGCAGCGCCGGCGGCGGCAGGCTGGCCAGATAGGGCGGGCCGAAGACGTACTGCTGCTCCTGGCGGCCGCCAACCTGCAGGCCCAGGCCCAGCAGCAGCAGGACCGCGATGCCGCCGTTCAGGATGCGCCGTGCGCCAGGCCAGACGAGGCCGGCATGCCAGGCGATCAGCGTCGCGACGGCCACCGGTGTCGCCAATGACTCCAGCACCATCAACCGCGGCCAGGAGAAGGCATAGGCCAGCGCCGGCAGCAGCCACTCCAGCAGCTGCAGCGCGACGATGACGACGAGGGCGCGGCGCAGATGCGTCGTGAACGGGAAGCGGTGATGGAAGAGCTGGCTGGCCAGCGACCACAGGCCGGCCCAGCCAAGCACGAAGGCCAGCGGGCCCAGCAGCGGCGAGGCGTAGTCGATCCAGCGCGCGTCGGGATCGACGGCGCTCCAACGGTCCAGCCACTGGAAGAACACCATGGACAGCAGCAGCAGCGGCAGCAGGGTCCAATGGCGTACCGGATGGATGACCATCGCCTGCTCCGGGGCCAGCACGTCGGCACTGGTGCGCAGGCGCAGCGAGCAGCCGGCGAGCTGGAAGGCGCCGCCCTCGGGCAGGGTGGCCTGCTCGCCCGCGGCCAGGCGCTTTCCGGCGACGCTGCCGCCGTTGCGGCTGTCCAGCAACCTGAGGCTGACGCCACCGCCGGGCGCGAGTTGCAGCTCGGCATGCTCGGCGGCCAGATGGCCGTCGTCCAGCACGATGTCGCAGGCCGGCGAGCGGCCGATGCGCACCGGCCAGTGCGTCACGCGCTGCACCAGGGCGGCGCGGCCGTCGCGGCCCAGCAGCTCGACGACGGCAGCAGCAGGCGTGGCGAGCGCCACGGCGGCCGGCGTCACTTGGTCTTGCTGCTCTTGGTCCACGCGAAGCCCTCCAGGTAATGCGCAGCCAGCTTGAGCGCGTTGTCGAAGCTGACGCCACGGGCGTCGAAGCGGCCCAGGGCGCCTTCGGTGGGCGAGTCCACCGTCGTCACGAGGACGCTGAGGTCGTGCAGGCCGTCCAGCTTGCGGTAGGCGCGCAGGCAGACGACGGCGCGCAGCGGCAGGACGTCGCCCGGGCCGCTCCGGCTCTGCCGGGCTACCGGAGCCCCCCCGGGGGGTGATGCGGGCTCGCCCGCATCTGGGGGCGGCATCCCTACGAATTGTTCTTTGCAATAGGGCGCGGTGCGGGACTTGTCCGCCGCGCCCAGGCGCTCGTTGCGAAAGCTCCCCGAGTACTGGCGCGCAAAGCGCAGCGCGCCGAGCTTGGTCCCGTCATAGGCCTCGTGGGACATGTCCAGCCAGCCGGTCTGCAGATTGCCGCTGACGAAGAGGGCATGGTCCATGCGGCATTGCGAGCGCTCGAAGTCCAGGCCCTTGGTGTCGGCCGAGGTGCCGCGCCCCCAGCAGCGCATGAAGTCCTGCTTGGGCACCGGCAGGCGGTAGCGGTCGTGGTTGGCGCTCTCCCAGGGGGCGGCGAGGAAGCGGGTGACAAGTTCGTCCTGGTAGCGCGTCAGTTGGTCGCGCAACCGGCCCCAGGCCGCACTGCGGATGGGCTTGGCGGCCAGGCTGCGCTTGACCAGCCCCTCGGCGAACTCGCCCGGCACCAGGAAGCTGACCTGCTGGGCGAACAGCAGCGTCGACACATTGACGCCGACGACGAGGCCGTCCTCGTCCAGCACCGGGCCGCCGCTCATGCCGGGGTTGATGCCGCCGGCGTAATAGATCAGCGGGTCGAAGCTGCGCTCGACCAGGCCGTTGTAGTTGCCCTCGACGACGGCAAAGGCGACGTCGTGCGGGTTGCCCATGGAGTAGATGCGCTCGCCCTTGGCCAGCGGCTGGCTCTGCGGCCTGAAGCCCAAAGCGCCACGGCCCTTCAGCCCTCCGCCCTTGCCGTCATCGACGGCACGCAGCAGCGCCAGGTCGCGGCGGGCATCGAAATCCAGCAGTTCCAGCGCCCCGCCCTGGCCGTCGGTCGTGGCATAGCGCAGCCGGTAGCTGTCGGGCTCCAGCGCGAACTGGCTGATGACGTGATAGTTGGTGACGATGTGGCCGTCGTTGCTGACGAGAAAGCCCGAACCGACCGAGGCCTGGCTGTCCTGGGTCTTCAGCAGCGTGCGGATCTGCAGCAGCTGGCCCTTGCTGCGCTCGTACAGGCGCCGCGCACTGGCCGACACCGTGGGCGGCTGCTGGGCTTGCGGCTGCTGCGGGTTGGGGGCTGCGACAGGCGCGGGCGGCGGCGATTGCGCGCCGGCGACGAGGGCCAGGCCGGCAAGCGCCGCGCCCAGCAGGGACTTCAGACAGGACTTCAGCAAACAAGACCTCCGGTGGAGGCCGCCGATGCTAGCCGCTTTGAGCGCGGCGGCCTCTCGTCAGGGTGCAAGGCCCGTGAAGCTTTCAGGATCATCCGTGGCCGAAGCGGACCTGGTTGGGCTGTTTGGCCGGTTGCAGCTGGAAGGCCTGCGGGTGCTTGCGGAACAGCTTGGTGGCCGGTGCGGACTTGGCCAGCAGGCCGGCGTCCTTCAGCGCCTTGGCGGCGGCCCCGAGGTCATGCCACTGGCCGTCGGCCAGYCTGGGCAGCAGGGCCAGCACGGCGTTGATCTCCTTGGCGGCAGCGACGTTGGCGTCCACCGGCTTGGGCTCGGCCTTAGGCGCGGGCTTGGCCGCGGCGGTCGGCGCGGGCGCGGGCTTCGCGGCCGCGGTGAGGGCCGGCGCGGGCGTCGGCTTGGGCGTGGGCGCAGCAGCCTTGGGCTCAGCCGCCTTCTTTGCGGCCGGCTTGGGCGTGGCGGCCTTGCGAGCCGGCCGTTCACGCTTGGCCGAGGGCTTCGGAGCGGACCGGCCGCTGTCGTGGGCCAGCTCGTTGAACTGGTCGTAGATCTGGATCACGCCGTCGCCCGTCTTACCGTACTGGCCGAAGCCGCGCAGCCAGGCGCCCTTCTCACGCAGCCTCAGCACCAGCGGCGCGAAGTCGCTGTCGGACGACACCAGCACGATGACGTCGGGCTTCTCCGTGATGGCGATGTCCATCGCGTCGACCGCCAGTGCGATGTCGGTGGAGTTCTTGCCGATGGCCAGGTTGACGATGGCACGCAGGCCCAGGCGTTTCATGAAGGCCTGCTGGTGGTGGGCCTGCTCGGCATTGCAGTAGGCGCGGCGAATGTGGACGGCGTCGTAGTCCTTGAAGCACATCTGCAGGGCCTGCTCGATGACGTCGGTAGCGACGTTGTCGAAGTCGACGAGGAAGGCAACTTTCTTCATCAGATCAATTTCCAGTTCAGGGTTTCGCCGCCGCGCAGGGGCTTCAGCTGGGCTTCGCCGAAGGGCACGGCGCTGGGCAGAGTCCAGGGTTCGCGCTTCAGCGTGACGGTGCCGGTGTTGCGCGGCAGGCCGTAGAAATCGGGGCCGTGGTGGCCGGCGAAGGCGTCGAGCTTGTCCAGCGCGCCAATGCCCTCGAAGGCTTCGGCATACAGCTCCAGCGCCGAGATGGCCGTGAAGCAGCCCGCACCGCAGACCGAGCTCTCCTTCAGCTGGGCGGCATGCGGGGCGCTGTCGGTGCCGAGGAAGAATTTGGGCAGGCCCGAGGCCGCGGCCTTCAACAGCGCCTGGCGATGCTCCTCGCGCTTGAGCACCGGCAGGCAGTAGTAGTGCGGGCGCAGGCCGCCGGTGAAGATGGCGTTGCGGTTGTAGAGCAGATGCTGAGGCGTGATGGTCGCAGCCGTGAAGCGGTCGGACGCGGTCACGTACTCGGCGGCTTCCTTGGTCGTGATGTGCTCGAACACCACCTTGAGCTCGGGCATGGCGGCACGCAGCGGCATCATGACGCGGTCGACGAAGACGGCCTCGCGGTCGAAGACGTCGATGTCGGCGTCGGTCACCTCGCCGTGCACGAGGAACAGCAGGCCCTCGCGCTGCATGGCTTCCAGCGTCTTGTAGGTCTTGCGGATGTCGGTCACGCCGGCATCGCTGTTGGTGGTGGCGCCGGCCGGGTAGAGCTTGAGCGCGACGACGCCGGCGTCCTTGGCGCGCTTGATCTCGTCCGGCGGCGTGTTGTCCGTCAGGTACATCGTCATCAGCGGCTGGAAGGCCGAGCCTTCCGGCAGGGCGGCCAGGATGCGCTCGCGGTAGGCCACCGCCTGGGCGGCCGTCGTGACCGGCGGGCGCAGATTGGGCATGACGATGGCGCGGGCGAACTGGCGTGCCGTGTAGGGCAGCACGCTGGCGAGCGCCACCTCGTCGCGCAGATGCAAGTGCCAGTCGTCAGGCCGGGTGAGGGTGAGCTGTATGGGAGCTTGGGTCATAAAACCGCATTGTCGTCGCCGCGCCGCGCCGCGGTGCAGGCACACTGCGCATCTCGCCATTGCAAGGAGCTTGCTTCCCCCCATGAACACCCCGAAACGACTGGCCGGCACCCTGGTCCTGTTGGCCCTGTTTGGCGGCGCGCTGTTTTTTGCGCTGCGCGCCAATGACGAAACCAAGCAGATCGCACAGGAGCAGGCGGCCGTCGCGAGCGCCGAGCCGCTCAAGGGGCTGATCGCCGTCGACGTGGAGGCGTTCTTCAAGGATGAGAGGGTCAGCAAGGTCCTGAACCAGGGCAAGCTGCCGGTGCAGGTGGCCCGCGTGGGCAGCCGCGACATGGCGGCCAAGATAGGCGCTGCCGACCAGCCCGACTTCTTCATCGCCAGCGGCGTGGTGGCCGCCAACATGATTGCCGACGCCGCCCGCAAGGCCGGCAAGACGGCCACGCAGACCTCACCCTTCCACACGCCGCTGGTCGTCGCTTCCTGGGAGCCCGTCGCCAAGATCCTGGCGACCAATGGCATGGCCAAGGCCATGGCACCCAAGGTCTACAGCCTGGACATGGAGAAGCTGACCCAGGCCATGCTGGCCAAGCAGCGCTGGCGCGACCTGAAGGGCAGCGGCGACTACGCGGTGTCGCGCAGCGTGCTGGTGAGCACGACCGACATCCGCCGCAGCAACTCGGCCGCCATGTATCTGGCGCTGACTTCGGCGGCGCTGAACGGCGACGTGGTGGCCGACCGCACGGCAGCGCAGAAGTACGCGACGCAGCTGGCCGAGCTCTTCAAGCGCCAGGGCTTCCAGGAGAACTACGTCAACGGCGCCTTCGACGACTATCTGTCCATTGGCATGGGCAAGACGCCGCTGACCTTCATCTACGAGGCCCAGATGGTGGCCCAGGCGCAAAAGGGCGGCGTGCGGCCCGAGATGGTGCTGATGTACCCGCAGCCCACCATCGTCAACAAATGGGTGCTGGTGGCGCTGAACGAGCGCGGCAAGCAACTGGCCGAACTGCTGGCGACGAACAAGACGCTGCAGGCCGTGGCGCTGGAGCAGGGTTTCCGCACCGGCGACACGGCCGCGTTTGCCGCCGCCACGCAAAAGGCCGGCCTGGCCGTGGACGTGAAGATGAACCAGGTCATCGACCCGCCGGGCTTCGACCTGATGTTTGAAATGATCGACATCGTCAGCCGGGAGATGAACCAGTGATGCGCCGTGCCCTACTGCTGTTGAGCTTCACGCTGCTGGCCGCCTGCGGCAAGAAGCCGGAGCCTGATGCCCCCGCCGCACCTGCCCCGACAGCGCAGGCCAGCTCTACGCTGCAGGTGCTGGCCACCAGCGACCTCAAGGACATCGAACCGCTGGCCGCCCAGATCAAGGCTGCCACCGGTGTGGACGTGCAGTTCCGCTTCGGCGGCACGATGGAGAGCACCCAGGAGGTGCTCAGCGGCGACAGCGGCAGTGCGCCCAAGCCCGACGTGGCCTGGTTCGCCAATGCCAAATACCTGCTCAGCGACGCGGCCGGCCAGGGCAAGGTCAAGCTGCAGGAAAAGATCATGCTGTCGCCCATGGCGGTGGGCGTCAGCAAGAGCGACGCCGCCAGGAACGGCTGGGACAAGCCCGATGCGAAGCTGACCTGGGCCGACATCGCGCGCGCCGCCAAGGCGGGCAAGCTGCAGTACGCGCTGTCCAACCCCGCCACCAGCAACCAGGGCTTCATGGCCTTGCTGGGCGTGGTGGCCGCGGCCGGCGGCAAGGGCGAGGCGCTGAGTGCCGCCGACGTGGACCGCGGCGCGATTGCCGACTTCCTGAAGGGCTACAGGATCGTCGGCGACAACTCGACCTATCTGGCCGAGCAGTTCATCAAGGGCCAGGGCACGCGCGCCAACGCCTTCATCAACTACGAGAGCTGGCTGCTGACGCTGAACGCCAGCGGCAAGCTGCGCGAGCCCCTGCACCTGATCTACCCTTACGAAGGCGTGGCCACGGCCGACTACCCCTTCATGCTGCTGAACGACGCGCGCCGCGCCGACTACTTGAAGGTTGTCGAGTACCTGAAGGGCGACACCGCCCAGTTGTGGCTGGCGCGCCAGACGCTGCGCCGCCCGATGCGGGCCGAGGTGGCTGCCAAGGTGGCCGACATCCTGCCGGCGCGCGGCTTCCAGGTCGAGCTGCCCTTCTCGCCCGACCGCCAGCTGGCCGACGGCCTCATCGACGCCTACCTCAACGAGTTCCGCAAGCCCATCGCCAGCACCTTCGTGCTGGACACCAGTGGCAGCATGCAAGGCAAGCGGCGCGAGCAGCTCGTCGAGGCCATCCACTACCTGGCGGGCGCCGACGTGTCGCTGACCGGCCGCGTCGCCAAGCTGACCAACCGCGAGCGGCTGTGGTTCCTGCCCTTCAGCGACCGCCCGCGCACGCCGGTGGCTTTCGAGATCCCGGCCGGCAGCAAGGTGGCCAAGGGCGTGCTGCCCCAGGCCGACACCGAGGCCAAGCGGGCCGAGCTGCAACGCGTGCGCGACGCCGCCGACGAGCTGAAGATGGCCGGTGGCACGGCCCTGTACGACGCCGTGCTGGCCGGGCTGCAGCAGATGCTGGAGGAGCGCAAGCGCAACCCCGAGTACCAGTACTCGGTCGTCGCCTTCACCGACGGCAAGAACAACATGGGCCGCAAGCTCGAGGACTTCAAGCGCGCCTACGAGCAACTGCCCGAGGACGTGCGCGGCATCCCCGTCTTCATGGTGCTGTTCGGCGAGGCCCAGGAAGGCGACCTGAAGGAACTGGTGAGCATCACCGGCGGCCGCGTCTTCGACGCGCGCAAGACGCCGCTGTATGCGGTGTTCAAGGACATCCGGGCGTATCAATGAACGGCGTGATTCGATGGCTCAACGCGCCGGCCAACTGGTGCGGCCTGCTGGCGGCAACCGGTGTATTGGTGCTGAAGGCGCTGGGCTTGCTGGGCGGCTGGGGCATCGGCGTGGCGGCACTCGGCTATGTCGCCGGCTTGGTCGGCGGCTCGCTGTGGTGGGGCTGGCCCACCACCAAGGAAGACGCCTGGGAGGCGCTGAACTTCGAGGACGAGGGCGACGCCCGCGAGGCGATGGGCCGGGCGCTCAGCGGCGTGCGCGGCCTCACCGAGCACAACCCCGGCGGCCGCATTCCGGCGCCGCTGGCCCAGCGCATCAAGCAGCTCTGCCAGCGCCTGGAAGGCCTGCTCGACCAATGGGAGCGCAGCAAGGGCCAGCTCAGCCTGCAGGAGACCTTCCATGCCCGCCACATCGCCATCAGTTATCTGCCGCAGGCCCTGAACACCTACCTCAGCATCCCGGCCCAGTTCGCCACCACCAAGCTGCTGGCCAATGGCAAGACGGCCCAGACCACTTTCGAGGGCGTGCTGGCCGAGCTGGAGACCAAGGTCGAGCAGCTCGGCGACGATCTCGCCTCGCAGGACGCCCAGGCCTTCCTGCGCCACAGTGAATTCCTGAACCAGAAGTTCGGCAACAAGGACATCGCATGAATACGACGACCACCGCGACCGCCACCCCCACGTTCACGCTGACTCCGCCCGAAGTCATCACGCCGGTGCAACCGGTCCAGGCCGTCGAAGCCGTGCCGCTGAAGGCCGATGTCGCCGACAAGGTCGACGAGCAGGTGCAGCGCTTCATCGAGGCGCTCGAGAAGGAAGACCTGCACAGCGAGCCCTTCAAGGCCAAGCTGGACAGCGCCTTCCAGCTCGGCCGCCAGGAGATCAGCGTGGCCGCCGGCCTGATGCAGGGCAGCCTGATGCAGCGCAACTTCGTCGGCGCGACGGACACGCCGGCCTACAAGGCCATCGCCGCCATCCGCGGCCARCTGGACGAGCTCAACCCCGGCAAGGACGGCGACCTGCTGCAGCCGCGCAAGCTGCTCGGGCTGATCCCCTTCGGCAACAAGCTGGAGGCCTATTTCCGGCGCTTCCAGTCCGCCAGCTCGCAGCTGCAGACGGCCATGACCCAGCTCTATGCGGCCAAGGACGACATCCAGCGCGACGTCGTCGACATCGAGGCCACGCGCGCCAAGCTGTGGGATGCGATGCAGAAGCTCGCCGGCGCCGCGCGCTTCGCCCGCGTGCTGGACGAGCGCCTGGCCACGCGGGTGCAGCAGCTGCAGCCCACCGACCCGATGAAGGCCAAGGCGCTGGAGCAGGAGGTGCTGTTCTACGCCCGCCAGAACCTGGCCGACATCCAGACCCAGCAGGCCGTCTGCGTGAACGGCTACCTGGCCCTGGACGTGCTGAAGAAGACCGGCCGCGAAATGATGATCGGCTGCGACCGCGTGGCGACGACGGGCATGAGCGCCCTGGCCGTGGCCCAGACCGTGGCCCGCGCCACCGGCAACCAGATCGAGGTCATGCAGATGCTGCAGGGCGTCAACAAGACCATCGGCGACCTGATCCAGCAAACCGGCACGGCGCTGAACCAGCACGTCGACGCGACGGCCGAGTTCTCGGCCAACCCCATGCTGGGCATCCAGCAGATCCAGTCCATGTTCGACCAGACCTTCCAGGCCATGGACGCGATGGACAACTTCCGCAGCAAGGCCATCGAGACCATGGGCACCAACAACAAGCTCATCCAGGAGCAGCTGCAGCGCTCCGAGGGCTATCTGGACCGCGTGCGCCAGCAGCAGGCCAAGGCGGCCGTGGCCGGCTCGGCCATCGAGGGTCCGGTCAAGCTATAGGGAAGCGCTGAACAAGTCCTCACGCGCGGCGCATCCCTGCTTTGGGCGGTCTGCTGCGTTGCAAATCCTCGCCATAGCCAAGCTATGGCTGTGGTTTGCGCCTTGCAGCCCATCCCAAACCAGGGCGCGCCACATCGCGGGACCTATTCAGCGCTCCCCTGGGCATCAAGCCGGTCGGCCAGCCGGCCCGCCAGCCAGTCCATGAACACGCGCACCCGGCGCGGCGTGTGGCGGCGCTGACTGAGCACCAGGCGCACCGGCAGCGGCGCGGCATCGAAACCCTCGAGCAGCTGCACCAGGCGGCCCTCGGCCAGCAGATGGCGCACGCCCTGGAGGGGGAACTGCGCCACGCCGGCGCCGGCCACCGCGGCGGCCTGGTAGGCGTCGGTGTTGTTGACAGTGACGCGTGACGGCAGGGTCAGCGTGTGCTCCTGCCCGCTGGCGTCCACCCAGTCGAAGCGCGGTCGACGGTCGGCCCAGCTCTGGCTGTAGTGCACCAGGTAGTGGCCCTGAGTGACCAGGTCCTCCGGCGTGGCCGGCGTGCCGTGCGCGGCGAGGTAGCCGGGGCTGGCCACGTTGACCATGCTCATCTGGCCCAGCGGCCGCGCCACCAGCAGCGGGTCGTGCACGGCACCCACGCGCAGCACGCAGTCGAAGCCCTCTTCCACCAGGTCCACGCGGCGGTCGGTGCAGCTCAGCTCCACCGTCACGCCGGGGTGGGCGGCCAGGAATTCCGGCAAGGCCGGCAGCACAGCGTCCAGGGCCAGGCGCACCGGCATGTCCACGCGCAGCCGGCCACTGAGCTGCTGGTCCTGCTGGAACAACGCCTCGATCTCGCCCGCGTCGGCCAGCAATGCCCGGGCGCGCTCGGCCAGCAGCTCGCCGTCCGACGTCAGGCTGACGCGCCGCGTCGTGCGCTGGAACAACCGCGTGCCGAGCTGCGCCTCCAGGTCGCGCACGACCTGGCTGACCCGGCCCTTGGGCAGGCCCAGCTCGTCGGCCGCGCGGCTGAAGTGCGCCAGTTCAGCCACCTGCAGGAAGACACGCAGCGCGGCGAGGTCCAGATTGGATGCCATTCGAAGCACAGTCATTTCAGTTACGGCCACTTTATCCATTTCCGCGCGAACAATAAATTTCAGTCCGTCCCAATCTTTCCCTGACGGAGCTGACATGACTTCTTCCTCCTCCCCCATCACCCTGATCACCGGTGGCAGCCGCGGCCTGGGCGCCCAGATGGCACTGTCCCTGGCCCGCGACGGCCACGACATCGTGCTGACCTACCGTGAAGCCGCGGCGGCCGCCGACGCCGTCCTCACCCAGATCCACGCCCTGGGCCGCCGCGCCCTCGCCCTGCCGCTGGACGTGGCCGACCCGACCAGCTTTCCCGCCTTTGCCGAGCGCGTCAGCGCGGGCCTGAAGGCCTGGGGCGCGACCCAGCTCGATGGCCTCATCAACAACGCCGGCACGGGGGCCCATGCCAGCTTTGCCGAAACGACTTCGACCCAGTTCGACAGCATGGTCGCCATCCACCTGAAGGGCCCCTTCTTCCTGACCCAGGCCCTGCTGCCGCTGCTGGCCGACAACGCCCGCGTGCTGAACATCTCCAGCGGCCTGGCCCGCTTCACGATTCCCGGCTACGCGGCGTATGCAGCCATGAAGGGCGCGATGGAGGTGCTGACCCGCTACCAGGCTAAGGAGCTCAGCAGCCGCGGCATCCGCGTCAACACGCTGGCGCCAGGCGCGATCGCCACCGACTTCGGCGGCGGCGCCGTGCGCGACAACGCGGAGCTGAACCGATTCGTTGCGTCCGTCACCGCGCTCGGGCGCGTCGGTGAAGCCGACGACATCGGCGGCGCCGCCGCAGCACTGATGCGCCCGGGTGCCGGCTGGATCACCGGCCAGCGTGTCGAAGCCTCGGGCGGCATGTTCCTGTGAATCCGCGCGGCGGGGCAACGCGTACTGGCGGTTACCTCAACACAGGAGACCGCCATGACGACAGCAAACCCGACCGCCGTGGTTCAGTCCATGTACGCCGCCTTCGGCCGCGGCGACGTCGAAGGGCTGCTGAGCCTGTGCAGCGACGACGTCGACTGGACCATGCTGGGCAGCATAGCCCTGCCCTATATCGGCCAGTTCAAAGGCAAGCAGGCGTTGCTGCGCTGGTTCGGCCTCGTCGCCGAGTTCGACGACATCCAGGCCTTCGAGCCGCGCGAGTTCTTCGCCGGCGAGGACCACGTCACCGTGCTGGGTTGGGAGCGCACGCGCGCCAAGCCCAACGGCGGCGTGTTCGAAACGCCCTGGGTGCACCTGTTCACGCTGCGCGACGGCAAGGTCGCGCGCTTCGTCGGCCTCTACGACACGGCGGCTGCCCAGGCGGCGCAGCAGGCCCGCGCCTAGGCCGCGCCGCGCACCTGCTGGCTGCTGAAGTAGGCCACCTTGCGGGCGCGCATGACCTCGCCCAGCGGGCGGTGCGCGGCCAGGGACTGCCAGGGGTCGAAGACACCGGCCTCGACGAGGACGATGAAGTCGGCATCGGTCGACGGCGCGTCCAGCGTGAGTTCCGCCACGTCGACAAAAGGCGCGATGGGCTCGGGCCATTCGACGGACGCGTCCTCAAGGGGCGTGCGTGCCTCGTCGACGAAGAACTGCAGCTGCAGCCGGTACTTCAGCGGCCCCGCGGCGGCCTGGGCGGTGAGATCACCGGCCCAGTCGCCATTGACTTCGGCGCGCGGTTTCAGGCCGGCCGGCGGCAGCAGGCGCACCTTGACGGCCGCCGGGCCGCAACTGATGGGCAACGTGCTGGCAAAGGCCTCGGTCGCGAAACCCGTGAAGGGCTTGCCGGCCGTCGCGGCCAGCTTCTTCAGCTGCTTGAAGCCGCCGACCAGGCCGAAGGTCTTGAACACCCAGCCCAGCAGCGCGCCCGGGCTGCGGCCGGCGGCCAGCACGAGGCCGAAGAAGTGGCGGCTGTCGGGGAAGGCAAACGCCGTCTGGTTGATCAGCGACAGGTCCTGGTGGTCCGTGCGTCCGCCCAGGGCGGCTTCGCCCTCGACACCGAAGACGCGCATCGCGAAGCCGCGGATGTCGGGCCGGCGGTTGCTCTGCCTGTCCATCGCGCCATTGGACAGGCGCACCCAGACCTCATGCATGCCCGGCGCTGCGAACAGCCCATGGCGGGCCTGCTCGGGCAGGCCGTCCAGCACACGCAGCCGGCCGCGCACGGCGGCCAGGGGCTTGCGGTGCAGGGCGCGGCCAGCGCCGAAGCGCTCGTCCTTGCGCTTCTGCATCTCGGCCATGGCCTTCGCAGCCTCGGCGTGCCGCACCGCCTCGTCAGCGCCGATGATCTCTTTCCAACCGGTGCCAACGCTGCTCATAAGGCTTTCCTCAGTGTTGGAGGATCTTCGCCAGGAAGTCCTTGGCGCGCGGCGAGCGCTCCTCGGGCTTGGTGAAGAAATCGCTGCTGCTGCAGTCCTCGATGATCTTGCCGGCGTCCATGAAGATGACGCGGTTGCTGACGCGCTTGGCGAAGCCCATCTCGTGGGTCACGCACATCATGGTCATGCCCTCGTGGGCGAGCTGCACCATCACGTCCAGCACTTCGCCGACCATCTCGGGGTCCAGCGCCGAGGTGGGTTCGTCGAACAGCATGACGATGGGGTCCATCGACAGCGCCCGCGCGATGGCCACGCGCTGCTGCTGGCCGCCGGACAGCTGGCCGGGGAACTTGTCCTTGTGGGCGGACAGGCCGACGCGGTCCAGCATCTTCAGGCCGCGCGTCTTGGCGTCGTCCGCCGAGCGGCCCAGCACCTTGATCTGGGCGATGGTCAGGTTCTCCGTCACCGACAGGTGCGGAAACAGCTCGAAATGCTGGAACACCATGCCGACGCGCGAGCGCAGCTTGGGCAGGTTGGTCTTGGGGTCGGCAATGGAGATGCCGTCGACGACGATGTCGCCCTTCTGGAAGGGCTCCAGCGCGTTGACGGTCTTGATCAGCGTCGACTTGCCCGAGCCCGACGGCCCGCAGACGACGACGACCTCGCCCTTCTGGATGGTGGTCGTGCAGTCGGTCAGCACCTGGAAGGCGCCGTACCACTTGGAGATGTTCTTGATGTCGATCATGGTGATGCTCGGCTCAACGAATGATGGCGATCTTCTTCTGCAGGCGGCGCACGAGCTGCGACAGGCCGAAGCAGATGACGAAATAGACGATGGCGGCGACGAGGTAGGTCTCGACCGGGCGGTTGAAGTTCTTGCCCGCGACCTCGAAGCCCTTCAGCAGGTCGTACATGCCCACCGCATAGACCAGCGACGTGTCCTGGAACAGGATGATGGTCTGCGTCAGCAGCACCGGCAGCATGTTGCGGAAGGCCTGCGGCAGCACGACGTAGCGCATGCTCTGGCCATAGGTCATGCCCACCGCATAGCCGGCATTCACCTGGCCCCGGGACACGCTCTGGATGCCGGCCCGCATGATCTCGGAGTAGTAGGTGGCCTCGAACAGCGTGAAGGTGATGAAGGCCGACGCCTCGGCGCTGACCGGCACGACCTTGGGGATCAGCAGGAAGAACCACAGGATCACCATCACCAGCGGGATGGAACGCAGCGTGTCCACATAGACCGCCGCCGGCGTGGCCAGCCAGGGCTTGCCGGACAGCCGCATCATCGCCAGCACCGTGCCGAGCACGATGCCGCCGATCATCGAGACCAGCGTCAACTGGATGGAGAACCAGAAGCCCTTGGCGATGAAGCTCTGGATGACCGCCCAGTTCAGGAAGGAATAGTCGAGGTTCAGCATCACTTGCCTCCCGACTGGCCGGGGATGCGCACGCGCGCCTCGATGAACTTGGCGACGCGGTTGACGGCGAACGCGGAAACGAAATACAGCAGCGTGACGGGGATGAAGATCTCCTCGAAATGAGACGTCTCTTCAGAGGCCTGCTGCGCAAACTGCGCCAACTCGGGAATGCTGACCGCGAAGGCCACGGCCGAGTTCTTGACGATGTTCATGCTCTCGCTGGTCAGCGGCGGGATGACGATGCGAAACGCCATCGGCAGCAGCACGAAGCGGTAGGTCTGGGGCAGGGTCATGCCCACGGCCAGGCCCGCATAGCGCTGGCCGGTCGGCAGCGTGCGGATGCCGGCCTTGACCTGTTCACCGATGCGCGCGCTGGTGAAGAAGCCCAGCGCCAGCACCACCAGCACCGACGAAGGAACTTCCTTGAGTACAGGAATGAAGGCGGGCAGCACGTGGTACCAGAGGAAGACCTGCACCAGCAGCGGGATGTTGCGGAACAACTCCGTCCACGCCTCGCCGAAGCGCGCCAGCCATTTGTTGGGTGCCGTGCGCGCGATGCCGATCAGCGAGCCCACGACCAGCGCGAGCAGCAGGGCCAGCACCGAGACATACAGCGTCCAGCCCCAGGCATTCAGCATCCATTGCAGATAGGTCTGCTCCTTGCCCCCGGGGCCGAAGCAGCCGGCGACGGCCTCCCCGGTGGCGGTGTCATTGCAGTAGAACTGCCAGTCCCAACTCATGGCCCTCTCCTCAAGCCTTGCATCTAAAGCAAAGCGGGTGCCAGGCACCCGCTTTGCAGCCGTTCAGGTCAACGCGCGAATCACTTCTTCGCGGCGTAGTCTTCCATCGGCTTGTCGTTGGGGTTGGCCCAGGCGTCCTTGGTGGCAGCCGACAACGGCAGGCCGATCTTGGTGTTGGTCGGCGGGATGGGCTGCAGGAACCACTTGTCGTAGATCTTGGCCATTTCGCCCGACTTCATCATGGCCTTGATGCTGTTGTCGACGGCGGTCTTGAAGCCGGGGTCGTCCTTGCGGATCATGATGGCGATCGGCTCGACCGACAGCACCTCGCCGACGATCTTGAAGTCCGCCGGGTTCTTGGACGTGGCGATGTTCTTGGCCAGGATGGAGCCGTCCATGACGAAAGCGTCGGCGCGGCCGGAATCCAGCAGCAGGAAGCTGTCGGCGTGGTCCTTGCCGAAGACTTCCTTGAAGTCGACGCCGGTGGCGCGCTCGTGCTTGCGCAGCGTCTGCACCGAGGTGGTGCCGGTCGTCGTCGCGACGGTCTTGCCGTTGAGCTGATTGATATTGGTGATGCCCGAGTTGGCCTTCACCGCGATGCGCACTTCTTCCACATAGGTCGTCACGGCGAAGGCGACGTCCTTCTGGCGGGTGGCGTTGTTGGTGGTGGAGCCGCATTCCAGGTCGACGGTGCCATTGACCGTCAGCGGGATGCGGTTGGCCGACGTGACCGGCTGGTACTTGACGTCGATCTTGCCGCCCAGCTGCTTGCGCAGATCGGCGATGACGTGCTCGCAGACATCGATGTGATAGCCGACGTATTTGCCATCGCCGATGGTGTAGGACAGGCCAGAGGATTCGCGCACACCCATCGTGATCGCGCCGCTGTCCTTGATCTTCTTCAGCGTGTCTTCGGCATGCACGGCAGAGACGCCGGCGAACAGGGCCGCGACGAGCAGAACTTTCTTCATGGAGACTCCAACAACAGGAAGTGGATATCGATAACAGGCACTAGCAGACCACGCCCCGCGTTCAGCCCGAATCCGGGTTTACACGATGCATGCCGAAGCTGGATGAGCTCATGCCTGAGACAGCAGATAGTCCCACAAAGCCAAGGAGGCAGGCTTGAGCCGGCGCGAAAGCTCGGGCTTCTCGCGATAGATGCGCAGCTCCATGCTGACGCTGAAAGTCCCTGGCGCCGCGGCTGGCACGAGACGGCCGCTGGCGATCTCCTTTTGCACCGAGCTGGCGGGCAGGAAGGCGAAGCCATGGCCTTCGAGCGCCATCGCCTTCAGGCCTTCGGCCATGTCGGTCTCGTAGATGGCATCCAGGTTCAGCGCGCAGTCGGCTTCCTTGACGATCAGCTCGACGAGGCGGCCGAGATAGGCGCCGGCGGCATAACTGAGAAAGGGGATCTTCTGGCCGGGCCGACCGGGCAGGCGGAACAGCGGCTCGCCATTCGTGTCGGCCTTGGCGTAAGGCGACAGGGTCTCATGGCCGAGCGACACCATCTGGTAGCGCTCCGGGTCCAGCTGCAGCGGCTGGCTGGCGTGGTGGTAGACCAGTAGCAGATCGCAATTGCCTTCACTGAGCTGCAGCATGGCGTCGTGCACATTGGCCGCGTTGAGCCGGCACTTGATGGCGCCGAAGCCGCGGCGCAGCCCCATCAGCCAATGCGGGAAGAAGGAGAAGGCCAGCGAGTGCGGCACGGCGAACTCGATCATGTCCTGGTCCGACGCCTGGTGGCTGCGCAACATATTGCGCGTGGCCTGCAGGTTGCCGAGCAGCTCGACGGCCTGGGCGAGCAGCGTCGCGCCGGCGGCCGTCAACCGGGTCGGATAGGACGAGCGGTCCACGAGGTCGACCCCCGCCCAGGCCTCCAGCGCCTGGATGCGGCGCGAGAACGCCGGCTGGGTCACGTGGCGCAGCTGGGCGGAGCGGGAAAAGCTGCGCGTCTCGGCCAGGCTGACGAAGTCTTCAAGCCATTTGGTTTCCACCGGCGGCAGTGTAGCCAAGGCCTCCCGGCCGGCCGCAACCGCCCTGCCCGAGCCCGACTTCACGCCGCCAGCACGCTTGACCCCCCTCAAGCGCGGCCCCTAGGTACTTGACTCCCCCTCAACTGAAGGGGCGTCAGCCGGCCCGGCGGGAGGACGCTTGTTTAAAGTCCAGCCACAACCCCAACTCGAACAAACCCGGACGGAGAACGCCATGCGCGCGACGAGCAAACTTCTGGCACTCGCCTTGACAGCCACCATGCAGTCGGCCATGGCCGGTGCGGTCTTCCTGGATTTCGAGGACCTGCAGACCACTGCAGCGCTGACCACCCGATACTCCGCGCTGGGCGTTGTCGCCAGTGGCGACTCCTGGGGGGCTACCTCGGCTGCCTGCAACTACGGCCCCAACAACACCCCTGGTAAGGTCAGCTTCTTCCGCGACAGCAGCTGCGGCGCGCTCTATCTCGCCCAGGACCCGACCAAGCCCGTCGGCGTCGGCGCCAGCTTGACGCTGGACCTGGCCGGCGGCTTCGTCGACACCCTATCCTTCGTCTACGCCGGCAGCGTGGGTGCTCCCCACTTCTCGATTCATGTGTACGACGCCGCCGGCAACGATCTCGGCGGGGGTTTGGACAACCAAACCGCCGCCAGCTGCGACACCCTGGTGTTCTGCAACTGGATCAACGCCAAGCTGGACTTCACGGGCGTGGCCCGCAAGGTGGTCTTCTCGGCAGATGACCAGACCATCCTGCTCGATGACATCAGCTTCAAGACGGCCGACGCACCGGGTCGCCTGCCCGAGCCGACGAGCGTGGCTCTGGCCCTGGGTGCCCTCGCCGGCCTGGGCTGGACCCGCCGCCGCGCTGCCCGCTGAGCGCCGCCTGACCCGCAAGAACGACCGCCACGGCGGTCGYTTTTCATTGGCGCCGCCGTTTGCCCGGCCTGCAGCTGCCAGGTCGGACGCCAGCGCTTCGGCGCGATATGGCAAGCCCGGGCCTGGCAAGGCTTGAATCGCCACACTCCGTCCCTATAATGCCTGACTGCTAGCACTCGACTCATTCGAGTGCTAACGAATCGGGCCGACTGGTTTCTGAGCTGGCGGCCCCGTTTTTTCGGCGAGCCGCGGCGTTGCGGCCGCTCCAGTTCCAACTCTCAAGGAGATTCCATGAAGCTGCGCCCCCTGCACGATCGCGTGATCGTTCGCCGTCTGGAGCAAGAAACCAAGACCGCCTCGGGCATCGTCATCCCCGACAACGCCGCCGAGAAGCCTGATCAAGGTGAAGTCCTGGCCGTCGGCCCGGGCAAGCGCAACGACAAGGGCGAATTCGTGGCCCTGAACGTCGTCGTCGGCGATCGCGTGCTGTTTGGCAAGTACTCCGGCCAGACCGTCAAGGTCGACGGCGACGAGTTGCTGGTCATGCGCGAAGAAGACCTCTTCGCTGTGGTGCAAAAGTAATGTCATGGGGATGGCCCATCACGCAGTGATGCTCCGTCCTCACTGATCAAGAGTTCGAAATTCGACTCTGACCCCAATTTAAGTATCCGGAGAATCAAATGGCAGCAAAAGACGTGATCTTTGGCGGCGAGGCTCGTGCCCGCATGGTTGAAGGCGTGAACATCCTGGCCAATGCGGTCAAGGTGACCCTGGGCCCCAAGGGCCGCAATGTGGTGCTCGAGCGCTCCTTCGGCGCCCCCACCGTGACCAAGGACGGTGTGTCCGTGGCCAAGGAAATCGAGCTGAAGGACAAGCTGCAGAACATGGGCGCGCAGATGGTCAAGGAAGTTGCTTCCAAGACGTCTGACAACGCCGGTGACGGCACCACGACCGCCACGGTCCTGGCCCAGGCCATCGTGCGCGAAGGCATGAAGTACGTGGCCGCCGGCATGAACCCGATGGACCTGAAGCGCGGCATCGACAAGGCGGTCACCGCCCTGGTCGCCGAGCTGAAGAAGGCCTCCAAGGCCACCACCACCTCCAAGGAAATCGCTCAAGTCGGCACGATCTCGGCCAACAGCGACGTGGAAGTCGGCCGCATCATTGCCGAAGCCATGGACAAGGTCGGCAAGGAAGGCGTCATCACCGTCGAAGACGGCAAGAGCCTGGACAGCGAGCTGGACGTCGTCGAAGGCATGCAGTTCGACCGCGGCTACCTGTCGCCCTACTTCATCAACAACCCCGAGAAGCAAGCCGCGCTGCTGGACAACCCGTTTGTCCTGCTGTTCGACAAGAAGATCTCGAACATCCGCGACCTGCTGCCCACGCTGGAGCAAGTGGCCAAGGCCGGCCGCCCGCTGCTGATCGTTGCTGAAGAAGTCGACGGCGAAGCGCTGGCGACGCTGGTGGTCAACACCATCCGCGGCATCCTGAAGGTCGTCGCCGTCAAGGCGCCTGGCTTCGGCGACCGCCGCAAGGCCATGCTGGAAGACATCGCCATCCTGACCGGCGGCAAGGTCATCGCCGAAGAAGTCGGCCTGACGCTGGAGAAGGTCACGCTGGCCGACCTGGGCCAAGCCAAGCGCGTCGAAGTGGGCAAGGAAAACACCACCATCATCGACGGTGCCGGCGCTGCAGGCGACATCGAAGCCCGCGTCAAGCAAGTGCGCATCCAGATCGAGGAAGCCACCAGCGACTACGACCGCGAGAAGCTGCAAGAGCGCGTGGCCAAGCTGGCCGGCGGTGTTGCCGTCATCAAGGTCGGTGCTGCCACCGAAGTCGAGATGAAGGAAAAGAAGGCCCGCGTCGAAGACGCGCTGCACGCCACGCGCGCAGCCGTTGAAGAAGGCATCGTGGCTGGTGGCGGCGTCGCGCTGCTGCGCGCCAAGCAAGCTGCTGGCGCCATCAAGGGCGACAACGCCGACCAGGACGCCGGCATCAAGCTGGTGCTGCGCGCCATCGAAGCGCCGCTGCGCGAGATCGTCTACAACGCCGGTGGCGAAGCCTCCGTCGTCGTCAACGCCGTGCTGGCTGGTTCGGGCAACTACGGCTTCAACGCCGCCAACGACACCTATGGCGACATGATCGAAATGGGCATCCTGGACCCGACCAAGGTGACGCGCACTGCCCTGCAGAACGCTGCATCCGTCGCGTCGCTGATGCTGACGACCGAAGCCATGGTTGCCGAGTCCCCCAAGGACGAAGCTGCCGGCGGCGGCATGCCTGGCGGCATGGGCGGCATGGGTGGCATGGGCGGCATGGACATGTAAGTCCACGCCGGCGACTCACCCGTCGCTGACAAACAAAGGGCTCCCGCGAGGGAGCCCTTTTTCATTGCCTCGTCAGAAGCTCAGTCGGTCGCACGAGCCTCCGAGCGCTTGAACGTGTAGGTCAGCCCGATACCGATGCTGGCGCCCGTCGTCTGGCGCACCAGCGGACTGTCGCGATTGGCGGCCCCGGCCACACTGTCGATGCGGCCGATGGCAAACAGGCGCACATCCGGCGTCAGCTGATGCGACACGCCCCCCTTGAGTCGCCAGGCGATCAGCCCGGCGCGGGCCGCGTAGGCCGGCCGATCCGCCAGCGCCTCGCTGGGAGCGACGGTGTAATAGGTCGCCCCAAGACGCCGGTCGCCGAACAGCAGGCCCGCGCTGACGCCATAGCTCCAACCCGACCGCGAACGGTGCTCCAGGGCCAGTTCCGGCTCCAGGCTCATGCCGCGGTGCCGGCGCAGGTCGCTGGCCTCGAACACGCCGCGCAGCGGCAGCTCGAAGGTCAGGCTGTCGGCGGCCTTGCGGCCGTTCAGATACCAGCGCCCGACCGGCCCGAACTCCACCAGCGAGTGCAGCCGCGGCATGCCCTCGCGCGCCCGCAACGCCTTGCCGCCGGCACTCAGCGAGCCCGCGAAGGACACATCCAGCTCGAAGCTCTCGGTCCGCACCGCGCGCAGCCCGGCCCCTTCGTCATCGGCCCGCAGCACTTTGCCGCGGTAGATGACATAGGGCAGCAGCGGCGTGCGCGTGACCTGCTGGTCCGCGCCCGGATAGGCCTGCTGGGACAGGGCGCCGGCGGCCAGGCCCAGTTCCCACAGCGGCAGGTCCGGCTTGGCGGTCGCAGCGTCTTGCGCATGCGCGAGGGTGGCGAGGCAGGCCAGGCTGAAACCGAGAAAGCGCTTCATGGGCGAGGGGCAGGTGGCGACGGCGCGCATCATGCCTGCACCAGCGCCAGCCAGTCTGTGGCAAAGCGTTCGGCATCGCAGAGCGGGCTGGCGGCCATGCGCTCGCGCAGGCCGGCGCGCAGTGCCGCCAGGCCGGCCCGGTCGCCGGCCCACCGCGCCGCGAGGCGCACATAGTCGTCCTCATCGGCCGCGAACCAGTCCGGCGCCAGCCCCAGGGTCTGCATGAAGCTCAGCCCCTGGCGCGAGATCGGCGCCGCCCCGGGCAGCGTCAGCACCGGCACGCCCATCCAGAGTCCGTCCAGCGTTGTCATGCCGCCGCTGTAGGGCGCCGGGTCGAGGGCGATGTCGACCTGACCGAAGGCGCCGAGATAGTCGGCCAGCGGCCCCGGCCCCTGCAGGTCCAGCTGCGCCGCGTCGCCCGGCCAGCGCGCCAGCAGGGCGGCGCGACCGGCCTCGTGCTGCAGTCCGGGCGCCTTCAGCAGCAGGCGGCTGCCGGGCGTCGCCTCCAGCACGCGAGCCCACAGCGCCAGCACGCCGTCGCCGAGCTTGTGCAGCGCGTTGAAGCAGCCGAAGCAGACCGGGCCCTCGCGCACGGTCACGGCCGGCGCCTCGGCGGGCGGCGCATAGACGGTGAAGCTGTCAGGCAGGCGCAGCAGGGGCTCGACGAAAGCCGTTTCCGAGCCTGTCGGCAAAAGCCAGCGGTCAGCGATGAAGCCATCCACCTCGGCCAGGCCGGTGCTGCCGGCATAACCCAGCCAGCTGAACTGGCGTGGCGCCGGCCGGCGTGCGAACACGCCCAGGCGATGGCCACCCGTGTGGCCGTTCAGGTCGACCAGCACGTCGATGCCATCGGCCGCGATGCGCTGCGCCAACGCCGAGTCATCCCATGAGGCCACCTGCAGCCAGCGCGGCACCGCGGCCCGCAGCCGCTGCGTCAGGCCGTCGTCGCTGGCATGGCTGGCATAGACGAACAGCTCGCAACGCCGCGCCAGCGCCGGCAGCCACGCCTGGGCCAGGCGCCCGACCGGATGGGTGCGCAGATCGGCAGACACCAGGCCCACGCGCAAAGGCCCGGCAGCGCGGGCAGGCCGCGCCACGGCAGGCGCTGCTGCCGCCCGCCCAAAGGCCTCAGCCTCACCCCGCAGCGCAGCAGTCTGCCCGCGATACGCACGCAACAGCAGACGGTCGCTGCGCGCGGTCAACAGCGCCGGGTCCAAGGCAATGAGGCGGCTCAGCACGGCATCGGCCTCGTCCAGGCTGCCTTGCTGCTTCAAGGCATGCGCGAGGTTGCTCAGCGCCTGCGGCGACGTGGGCGTCTCATCCACGGCCTGGCGGCAAGCGGCCACAGCCTCGGCATAGCGGCCCTGCTGGGTCCTGATGCCGCCCAGATTGGCCAGCACCGCCGCCCGGCGCTCGACGGCCGGGCCAGCAGCCAGGGCCGCGGTCAACACCGCCTCGCCGCGCTGCGGCCGCAGCAGGGCCAGGTTGCAGGCGGCTTCGGCATGGCCGGCATCCAGGGCCAGCACGGCCTCCCAGGCATCGGCGGCGCCGTTCGCATCCCCGGTCTCGTTGAGCAGATTGCCCAGGGCGAAGCGGTGGTCGACATCCGCCGGCGCCAGGGCCACGGCCTCGCGCCACCTCGCCAGCGCATCAGCCGGCCGCCCGGCCGCCGCCCAGGCCGTTGCGGCATGGGCACGCAGGCCCGCGTCCGCCGGGCGCGCAGCCATCGCCTGCTCGAAAGCCCGCGCCGCGTCCGCATGCCGCCCCAGCGCCAGCAGCGCCCGCCCGCGGTTGCCCGCGGCGGCAGCCAAGCCCGGCTGCAGGGCCAGCGCCGCGTCGAAGGCGCCCAGTGCTTCGGCGGGTTGGCCAAGCGCCAGCAGCGCATTGCCCAGGTTGTTGTGCGCGCCCGCCAGGCGCGGCTGCAGCCTCAGCGCCCGCTCGTAGGCCGCCTTCGCCTCCGGCCAGCGCCCCCGTGCTGCCAGCAAGGCGCCGAGGTTGGCCGCCAGTTCGGCATCGCCCGGCAGCAGGGCGAGGGCCTGCTCCAGCGCCGGCAGCGCGTCCTCGCCCAGCATCTGCTGAGCGACGGACAGCGCTTTCCACAGCTCGCCGTCCTGTGGGTGGGTGGCCAGCAGGGCACGGGCCTGGGCGGCCATCTCGGCATGGCGCCCAGTCTGGAAAAGCGTGAAAAGGTTCTGAAGTGCGGCGTTTGCCATACGGTTGAGGGGTCAGTAAGAGGGGGCAACACCTCGGGAGGCACCAGCCTGGCGCCGGATAATCTCATCACGCCCCCCGATAGCGTCCATGCCCTTCAGCCCGCATCCTCACGACCTGCTTGACCACGCGCTGACCGAAGCCGGCCCGCTGGCCCGCGACCTGCTCAACAGCATGCAGGACGAACTCGACGCCCAGCCCCAGCACTATCCGCTGCGCGAGGCCTGGCGCAAGGTGCGCGCGCATTTCGCCACCGATTTCGAAGGCAAGCTCATCGAACTGCTGCAGGCCGGCCGCCGCGGCGACGATCCCCTGCACCGCAACCCCGCCCAGTTCGGCGGCCTGGAAAGCCTCAGCCTCGTCGATGAGCACCAGGCGCTGCAGGACGTGGCCATCGCCCACGTCGCCCATGCGGCCGAGGAGATGAGCCGGGCTGAACTGCACCAGATCGGCAACTTCTTTGCCGCGCTGCGCGGCATCGCCCGCGCCCGCGAGCGCGACAACCCGCTGCGCCCCGCCCTCTTCGCCCATGCGCTGCACCATGCGCTGGCCTCCAGCCCCCTCGGCGCCCAGGCCCAGTACGAATTGATGCGCGTGGCCGCGACGCCGCTGGCCCGGGCCCTGAACCGCCTTTATGTGCAGGCCTGCGCGACGTTGCACGCCGCCAACATCAGCGACATGGTGGCCTCCCACGGCCACGCCCAGACCGACCCGCTGGCCCACCAGCGCCTGGCAGCGGCCCGCGGCGTCAGCACGCGGCCGACCGCGCACGGCACGCTGGACGGCCTGTCGCGCCGCGTCGATGCGGTCAATTCCCGGCCCCAGGGTCTGGCGTCGCACAGCCCCCACAACCCGGTCACGCAGCGCGACCCGCTGGCCCCCGCCCCCTTCGTGCGCTCGACCGGGCCGGACATGCTGAGCCGGCTCTATGACCAGATCCTGGCCGACCCACGCCTGCTGCCGCCGCTGAAGGCCCTGCTGGCGCGGTTGCAGATCGCGGTCGTGCGCCTGGCGCGCAGCGACAGCATGCTGCTGCGCCGCCAAGACCACCCGACCTGGGCGCTGCTGAATCGCGTCGCCGCCCATGGCATGGCCTTCGACCGTGCCGACGATCCGCGCTTCGTCGGCTTCCTGCGCTTCATGGAGGCCGAGGCCCAGCTCCTCGTCGATGCCCCCACGCCGACGGCCCTGCTCTTCCAGCAGGTGCTGGCGCGAGTGGACGCCCATATCGACCATCAGGCCCGCCAGAGCAGCGAACTCAATGCCGTCGCACTGGCCGCGCTGGAGCGCGAGCAACTGCGCAGCGACTGGCGCGAGCTGATCCGCGAGCAGATCGACCACCAGATCACCGGTGCGCCGCTCGGCCCGCGCATGCACCGCTTCCTGCAGACGCACTGGGTCGACGTCATCGTCACGGCCATGGTGCGCTGGGGCCGCGATTCGCACGAAGCCCATGCCGCGGTGGAGATGGTCGACGCCGTGCTGGACAGCCTCACCACGCCGCGCGACCTCGCCGACCGCGAGGCCCTGCGCATGCGCCTGCCGGTCCTCATCGAGCGCCTCGTCACCGGCTGCGACAGCATCCAGCTCTCCGACGCCAAGCGCGAGCCGGCCCTGTCCGAGCTGATGGGCCAGCATGCGCGCCTGCTGCGCGGCCTGCCGGCCCTGGACCCGGCCGATCGCCGCCCCGTGGCACCGCCGCCGGCTTCCAGTGCGGCGAGCAGCGCCCCGGCCTCGGCCGACGAAATCGTCAAGCGCCTGATGGAAGAGCGCGACTCCCAGGTGCCTTCGCACTGGCTGAGCGCCGACGTCGACCGCGGCGAGCTGCCCACCGTGCCGGTGCAGCTCTACAACGAGCACGATTCGCCCGACGCCCGCGCGGCCCTGCAGCGCTGGATCGACGGCCTGCAGATCGGCCGCTGGTTCCATCTCTTCATCCAGGGCGACTGGCATACCGCGCAGATCGCCTGGATCAGCGAAGGCCGGCAGTTCCTGCTCTTCGTCGGTCGCGACTCGGAAGTGCGGCTGCCGCTGACCCGCCGCGCGCTGGAGGCCCTGCTGTCCAACGGCCTCATCACGGCCCTGGAAGACGACAACGTCGTCCAGCGTGCCGTCGATACGCTGATGAGCGACCTCGACGGAGGCTGAAGCTCAGTCTTCCGGCTCGGCGGGCGGCGCTGCGGCGAGCACCTCGTCAGGCACCTCACCCGGGCTCTGGTGCGCCAGCACCCACTCGCGCAACGCCATGGCGACGTCGCCGACGCCGCTCTTCTTCAGCGCCGAGAACAGCGTCACCGCCACGTCCGAGTTATCGGTCGTCATCGCGGCGAGGAATTCCGTCGTCGAGCGCAGGGCCGCATCGGCTTCCTTGCGATTGAGCTTGTCGGACTTGGTCAGCAGCACCAGCAGCTTGATCTCGCCGGTCGCGACGCGGGCGGCGACGAACTGCAGCAATTGCTTGTCCAGGTCGGTCAGCCCCAGGCGCGAATCCACCATCAGCACGACGCCCGACAGGCTGCGGCGCACCTCGAGGTAGTCGGCCATCACCTTCTGCCAGCGCAGCTTGGCGGACTTGTTGACGGCGGCATAGCCATAGCCGGGCAGGTCGGCGAACAGGGCGTCAGCCGCGTCCTTGGGACCCAGCTCGAACAGGTTGATGTGCTGGGTTCGGCCCGGCGTCTTGGACGCGAAAGCCAGCCGTTTCTGCTGGGCCAGCGTGTTGATGGCGGTGGACTTGCCGGCGTTGGAGCGGCCGACGAAGGCGACCTCGGGCAGCTCGGTGGCAGGCAGRTGCAYSAGCTGGCTGGCGGTGGTCAGGAAGCGCGCGGTATGCGTCCAGGCCAGGGCGAGCTTCTCGGTGAGAGGCTCGGCCGTGACGGCCTCAGGGATCTTGTCGGTCATGTCTAGCTCGGGCGCTGTGGTTCAGCATTGTAAAATTCGGAAGTTGCGCCCAACGAAACCGAATAAATCCATGAAGACTGTCGCTCTCCTCCTGTCGAGTCTGATGCTGGCCGCCACGGCTCACGCGAACGAGCCCGCTGCCGCTGCGGCCAAGCCCGATCTCGGCAAGGGCGGCGCCATCTCCTCCCAGGTCTGCGCCGCCTGCCACACGGCAGACGGCTCGCGCGGCAGCCCGGCCAACCCCATCCTGCAGGGCCAGCACGCCGAATACCTGGCCAAGCAGCTGACCGAGTTCAAGAGCGGCAAGCGCAAGAACGCCGTCATGAGCGGCATGGCCGCCCCGCTGTCGGAAGAAGACATCCGCAACGTCTCCGCCTTCTACGCCGCCAAGACCGCCAAGCCGGGCTTTGCCAAGAACAAGGACAGCGTCGCCCTGGGCGAGAAGATCTACCGCGGCGGCATCGCCGAGCGCAATGTGCCGGCCTGCGCGGGCTGCCACGGCCCGTCCGGCTCCGGCCTGCCGGCCCAGTACCCGCGCCTGGGCGGCCAGCATGGCGACTATGTCGAAGCGCAAATGACGGCCTTCCGCGCCGGCGGCCGCGCCAATGGCCCGATGATGGTCGCCATCGCCGCCAAGATGAACGACAAGGAAATCAAGGCTGTGTCCGACTACATCGCCGGCCTGCGCTGAACCTCACGCAAGCCTCGAGGAACGAAGGCCGGTGATCCCCACCGGCCTTTTTTCTTGCCCCTGCCCCTAGCGCCTGATGTCCCAAGCCGCCGTCCCCCGCCAATCGGTCGCCCGTGAACTGCTGGACCTGCTGTCGTCCATGCGCTTCGCCATCACGCTGCTCAGCGTGATCTGCATCGCCTCGGTCATCGGCACCGTGCTGCGCCAGAGCGAGCCCATGGGCAATTACGTCAACCAGTTCGGTCCCTTCTGGGCCGAGGTGTTCGGCAAGCTGGGCCTGTACACCGTCTACAGCGCGCCCTGGTTCCTCGTCATCCTGACCTTCCTGGTCCTGTCGACCAGCCTGTGCATCGCGCGCAATGCGCCCAAGATCCTGGTCGACCTGAAGAGCTACAAGGAGGGCGTGCGCGAGCAATCCCTGCAGGCCCACCACCACAAGGCCATCGGAGAGCTGCACAGCAACCCGCCCATGGCGGTGGCCGAGATCGGCAGGGCCTTGACCGAACTCGGCTGGAAGGCGCGCGTGCAGCAGCGCGAGCACGGCACCATGATCGCGGCCCGCCGCGGCGCGGCCAACAAGATCGGCTACCTCTGCGCCCATTCCGCCATCGTGCTCATCCTCATCGGTGGCGTGCTGGACGGCAACGCCATGGTCAAGCTGGCGATGTGGGCCCAGGGCAAGCAGCTCTACACCGGCTCGGGTTTCGTCTCCGACATCCGGCCGGAACACCGCCTGTCCACCGGCAACCCGAGCTTCCGCGGCAATGTGTCGGTCGCCGAGAAGCAGCGCTCGGGGCTAGCCGTGCTGAGCCTGCCCAGCGGCGTCGTGCTGCAGGACCTGCCCTTCGACATCGAGCTGAAGAAGTTCAGCGTCGACTACTACCCCACCGGCATGCCCAAGAGCTTTGCCAGCGACATCGTCATCCATGACGGAGCGACGCTGCGTGAGGCCACGGTCAAGGTCAACGAGCCCGTCATCCACAAGGGCCTGGCCATCTACCAGAGCAGCTTCGAGGACGGCGGCAGCAAGCTGCAGCTCAAGGGCTTCCCCCTCGCCGGCGGCAGCACGCCCGTGAAGATCGAAGGCCGCGTCGGCACCAAGCTGGCCTTCGGCGACCAGACGCTGGAGCTGGACGGCCTGCGCGTCATCAACGTCGAGAACCTGGCTGGCGACTCGACCAATGCCAGCGGCGCCGATGTGCGCAAGGTCGACCTCGCCGACTCCCTGGGCAAGCACCTCGGCAGCGGCGCCAAGGGCGACACGGCCAAGACCCTGCACAACGTCGGCCCGAGCTTCAGCTACAAGCTGCGCGACGCCGCCGGCCAGGCCCGCGAGTACAACAACTACATGCTGCCCGTCGAACTGGACAGCCACAAGGTCTTCCTCGCCGGGGTGCGTGACACGCCCGCCGAGGCTTTCCGCTACCTGCGCATGCCGGCCGACGAAAACGGCGCGCTGGACGGCTGGCTGCAGTTGCGCCAGGCCCTGGCCACGCCGGCCCTGCGCGACGCCGCCGCCCAGCGTTACGCGGCCGCCGCCACGCCCCCCAACCAGCCCCAGCTGACCCCGCAGCTGAAGTTGACGGCCCAGCGCGCGCTGACACTCTTCTCGGGCGCCGCCGCCAAGCCGGGCGACGAAGTCAAGGGCGGCCTGCCGGCCCTGTCGCAGTTCATCGAACGCGACGTGCCCGAGTCCGACCGCCAGCGCGTCTCCGAGGTGCTGCTGCGCATCCTCAACGGCAGCCTGTTCGAACTGCACCAGATCGCCCGCGAGCGCGCCAGCCTGAAGCCGGCCGCCACCGACGCCGCATCCCAGGCCTTCATGACCCAGGCCGTGCTGTCGCTGTCCGACAGCCTCTACTACCCCGCCCCCATGCTGCTGCAGCTGGAAAACTTCGACCAGGTGCAGGCCAGCGTCTTCCAGGTGGCCCGTGCCCCTGGCCAGAAACTGGTCTATCTGGGGGCGCTCTTGCTCATCGTCGGCGTCTTCTCCATGCTCTACATCAAGGAGAGGCGGCTGTGGGTCTGGATCGCGCCCAGCGCCGACATCGGCGGCTCGCAGGTGCGCATGGCCATGTCGAGCACGCGTGAATCGCCCGATAACGCTACGCTCTTCGCTCAGCTCAAGGCTGCAGTGCTCAAGGATCACGCATGAACACGACCACCTTCGACCTGCCGCGCCGCCACGCGCTGCAGCGCCGCGACACCCTCGACTGGCTCTTCGCCGCCCTCGTGCTGCTCGGCGGCGGCTATGCCTTCAGCCGCTATCACGCCAGCATGGATGGCTATGAGCAGGGCATCCTGCTGTGCGCCATGCCGGCCCTGGTCGCGCTGGGCTGGTTCTGGAAACCGCTGCGCTGGCTGAGCGTCGCCGTCGGGGCGGCCACCCTCGTCGCCATCGGCCTCTATGCCCAGCACACCGACGCCTTTGGCGCCGACCTCGCCGCTGGCGAGAAGGTCTTCTGGCTGAAGTACATGCTGTCCAGCCAGAGCGCCATCCTGTGGATGAGCCTGCTGTTCTACATGAGCCTGCTGTTCTACTGGGGCGGCTTCTTCACCGGCGCCGGGCGCAACAGCATGGCCGAGGTGGTCGGCTCCAAGCTCGCCTGGGGCGGCGTCTTCATGGCCCTGGTCGGCACCCTGGTGCGCTGGTACGAGAGCCACCAGATCGGCCCCGACATCGGCCACATCCCCGTCAGCAACCTCTACGAAGTCTTCGTGCTGTTCTGCTGGCTGACGACGACCTTCTACCTCTACTACGAGGCCCGTTTCGCGACGCGCTCGCTGGGCGCCTATGTGATGCTGGTCGTCAGCGGCGCGGTCAGCTTCCTGCTCTGGTACACGCTGGCCCGCGAGGCGCAGGAGATCCAGCCCCTGGTGCCGGCCCTGCAGAGCTGGTGGATGAAGATCCACGTGCCGGCCAACTTCGTCGGCTATGGCAGCTTTGCGCTGGCCGCCATGGTGGCCCTGGCCTTTCTGTTGAAGACGGCCACGACGCGGGCCCTCGTCATCGGCCTCATCGCGATGCCGCTCGGCATCGTCGCCCTGATCCTGGCCGTACGCTTCGGCGCCACGGTCGACGCCGCCACCGTCGCCGGCCTGAACGGCTGGGCCTACAAGATCACCGGCGTCGCGGCCTTCCTCGCACTGGCCGTCGCGCTGCGCAGCCGCATCACGGCCCGCCTGCCCGACCTGCCCCAGCTCGACGACCTGATGTACAAGGCCATCGCGCTCGGCTTTGCCTTCTTCACCATCGCCACCATCCTCGGCGCCTTCTGGGCCGCCGAGGCCTGGGGCGGCTACTGGAGCTGGGACCCCAAGGAGACCTGGGCGCTGATCGTCTGGCTCAACTACGCCGCCTGGCTGCACATGCGGCTGATGAAGGGCCTGCGCGGCATGGCCTCGGCCTGGTGGGCGTTGGTCGGCCTGCTGGTGACGACCTTTGCCTTCCTCGGCGTGAACATGTTCCTATCGGGCCTGCACAGCTACGGTACTCTTTGATGAGCCCCTCGTCCAAGGAATACCTTGGCCTGGACCGCGCCGCGGCCAGTGGCCGCAGCGCTTCGGCAAGCACAGCGCACCCACTGGGCGCACTGTGTCCGGCCTCAGCCCCCGAGGGGACGGCGATGCTTGCCGGATCGACCGGCAAGCACGTCGCCAGTGCGGGCCGGCTAGGGAGCGGCCCGGCGCTCGGCCCGCGAAATCAGCACCGCAAACACCGTACGTCAAGCCGCTGAAATGCCGGACCGCGCGCCCTGGACAAAGGCCGCGCCGGCCATCGCGGCAGCCCTGCCCGATCTGTGCTTCCTGATCGGCCCCGATCTCCGCTTCGCGGCCTGCAATCACCCCGACCACGCTGACCTGCACGCGCCCTGGGCGACGCTGCACGGACGCCCACTGCAAAGCGTCGGCCCGCCCGCCCTGGCGCAGCGCGTCGCCGCGGCCTGCACGTCGACCCCGCAACGCCTGCGCTATGCGCTGCGCACCCAGAGCGGTCGCCTGGCGCGCTTCGAGGCCAGCATCGCGCCCTTGCCCGATGCTGCCGGCTGGCTCTATGTCGCCCGCGACCTCGGCAACGTCGATGCCGAGCAGGCCCGCTATGCCCGCGCCATGCAGGGCGCGGCCGACGGGCTGTGGGAATGGGATATCGCCGCCGACAGCGAGTATTTGTCGCCGCGTGCCCTGGCGCTGCTGGATCGCCCGGGCCGCTTCGCCGAGCAATTGCACGCTGACGACCAGGGCCAATGGCGCGCAGCCCTGCAATCGCATCTGCAGCATGGCGCGCCGCTGGACATCGACCTGCGCCTGGCCGGGCCTGGTGCACGTCCAGCACGCTGGCTGCGCTGCCGCGGCTGGACGGAGCGCGACGCCCGCGGCCAGCCGGCCCGCGTGCTGGCCACGCTGTCCGACATCACCATCGCCAAATTCACCGAGCAGGCGCTGACCGACAGCCAGTCCAAGTTCCGCGCCCTCTTCCACACCGTGCCCATCGGCATCGCGCTGTTCGACGTCGCCAGCGAGACCGTCGTCGAGTCCAACGATGAGCTCGGCCGCCTGCTCGGCTGGCCGACGCTGTCTGTCGTCGGCCAGCACGCCAACGCGCTCGGCCTGGCGCCGCTGCCGGGCGTGGACGGGCGCACCGAGATCGACGACCGCGAGCTGCGCCCGCACTCGGGCTGCCGCCTGCATGCCAAGCTGGTGGCCGAGCCGCTCGAACTGGCCGGCCGCGCGCTGCTGCTGTGCGTCGTCGTCGACATCTCGGTGCAGATCGACGCCGAGGCGGCGCTGTCGGCGCTGGCCGAGCAGTTGATGGACCAGGAGAGGCGCACCACCCAGCGCCTGGCCCAGGCCCTGCACGATCAACTCGGCCAGACGCTGACGGCACTGCGCCTGATGCTGGACCTGGGTGCCGCCGAGGCCCGCCAGCAGGCCCGCGGCCTGGTCGACCAGGCGCTGCGCGATGTGCGGCAGGTGCTCGTCGACCTGCGCCCACCGCTGCTGGAGGACGAAGGCCTGGCCGCGGCGCTGGACAACGAGATCGCCCAGCGCCGCGCCCTGCACCCCGGCGTGCGCCTGGTGCTGGACGCCGAAGAGGAGCTGCTGACCCAGCGCTGGCCGGTGCAGGTCGAGTACGCTCTCTTCATGATTGCCCGCGAAGGCCTGGAAAACGCGCTGCGCCACGCCCGGCCCACCGAGGTCAGGATCCACTTCTACGGCTGCGAGGACGAGATCGAACTCGGTGTCGTCGACGACGGCAGCGGCCTGGAGGCGGGCTTCGAGCGCCGTCCCGGCCATCTCGGCCTGATCGGCATGCGCGAACGCGCCCGCGCCATCGGCGCGACGCTGGAACTCGGTCCGCGCGAAGGCGGCGGCACCCAGCTGACCCTGCGTTGGCAGGCCCCGGAGGAATGAAGCCCCTCGTCCAAGAAATACTTGACCGGTCTTGCAGACCGCGCTGCGGCATGAGCCGCAGCCCTTCGGCAGGCACACGGCGCCCACTGGGCGCCGTGTGTCCGGCCTCAGCCCCCGAGGGGACGGCGATGCTTGCCGGATTGACCGGCAAGCACATCGCCCCAGGCGGGCCGGCTAGGGAGCGGCCCGGCGCTCGGCCCGCTAACACCAACTGACATGACACAAGCTGCTCGCGTCTACCTCGTCGACGACCACGCCATGGTCCGCCAAGGCCTGCGCGCGCTGCTGACCGAGGCCGGCCATGACGTCGTCGGCGACAGCGGCGACATCACCGCTGCCCTGGCCGAACTGCAGCAGCTGACGCCCGACATCGTCCTCGTCGACCTGTCCATCGGCCCGCGCTCCGGCATGGAGCTGCTGGCCGAGCTGCAGCGCCGCCACCTGACCGTGCGGCCGCTGGTGCTGACGATGTCGGCCCAGCCCCGTCATGTCGGCATGGCGCTCAAGCTCGGCGCCTGCGGCTATGTGCTGAAGGGCTCGCCGTCGGAAGAACTGCTGCAGGCCATCGAAGCCCTGCGCGCCGGCCGCCGCCACCTCGGCCAGGGCGTGGCCGAACTGGCCGCGCGGGCGCTGGCTGAAGGCGCAGGCGACGACCCCTTCGCCAGCCTGTCGGTGCGCGAGCGCCAGGTCGTCACCATGGTCGTCGACGGCCATTCCAGCACCGAGATCGCCACCGCCCTGCACCTGTCGCCCAAGACGGTGGACAGCTACCGCAGCCGGCTGATGGCCAAGCTCGGCGCGCCCGACGTGACGGCTCTCGTCAAGTTGGCAATACGTCACGGCTTGGTCAGCAACGACGCCTGAACCGCGCCGACCTAGGCGCCCTGACAACCGACGTCAAGAACTCCCCGCATCGCCGCAGAGGGTGGGCACCTAGATTGCCCACCATGAATGCTGCCGAACTGCCTCTGGACGAAGCCCTGCGCCTGCAATGCCTGGCCGAACTGGGCCTGAGCGAGCCGCCGCGTGAGCCAGAGCCCGACGCGGTGCTCGATGGCCTGGTGCGCTGCGCCGCCCATCTGCTGGGTTATCCCATCGCGCTGATCAGCCTCGTCGGCGAGCGCCGCATGTGGTTCAAGGCCCGCTACGGCACCGAAATCCTGGACGGTGAACGCGACCAGTCTTTCTGCACCCACACCATCCGCGGCGAGAGCCTGTTCGAGGTGGCTGACGCCGCGGCCGACCCGCGCTTCGCCGACAGCCCCTGGGTCGTCGGCGAAACCCGCCTGCGCGCCTATGCCGGCCTGCCCATCCGCCTGGGCAACCTGACGCTGGGCGCCCTGTGCGTCGGGGACACGGTGCCGCGCCGCCTCGATGCCGTGCAAGCCACGCTGCTGGCCGACATCGCCAACGCCGTCAGCGCCTGGTTCGCCCACCGCCGCGAGCATGTCGACCTGCTCGCCAGCCGCACCCATCTGCAGGCCCAGGCCGAGCTGCTCGGCCGCCTCGGCACCGAGACGCCCGGCATGCTGTTCCAGTACCGCAGCACCGCGGGCAGCCCCGGCGAACTCAGCTTCGTCGGCGGCCAGGCCGAGCACATCTTCGGCGCTGTCTCGCCGCTGCAGCCCGAGGGCCTGCGCGTCTTCGCCGAGCGCGTCCACGCCGAAGACCTGCCCGGCCTGCTGGCCGGCATGCGCGAGGCCGAGGCCAGCCTGCAGCCCTGGCAGCGCCTGTTCCGCGTCTGCCTGCCCGGCAGCGACAAGCCGGCCTGGCGCTCCGGCCGCGCCAGCCCTTCGACGCAGGCCGACGGCAGCGTGCTCTGGCATGGCTTCATCGCCGATGTCGACGAGCACATCGAGATCGAAAACCTGCGCCGCGACAAGCTGGCCGCCGAACAGGCCAGCGCCGCCAAGAGCGCCTTCCTGTCGCGCGCCAGCCATGAGCTGCGCACGCCACTGAACGCCGTCATCGGTTTCAGCCAGCTGCTGCTGCTCAACCATGACGACCCGCTGACGCCGCATCAACAGGAGCGCATCGAATGGGTACTGGACTCCGCCAAGCGCCTGCACCAACTCGTCGACGGCTTGCTCGATGTCGACCGCGACCAACCCGGCCGGCCTTCAGGCTCCAGCGCCGGGCCTGGCGCCGACGACGCGTACACGCTGCTCTACATCGAAGACGAGCCGCTCAACACGCTGCTGGTCCAGGAAGCCCTGCGCGACCGACCCGACTGGCGCGTGCTGCACGCCGGTGACGGCCGCGCCGGCCTGGCCCTGGCCAGGACGCGCAAGCCCGAGGTCGTGCTGACCGACATCAACCTGCCGGGCCTGTCGGGCCTGGACGTCGTCCGGGAGCTGCGCGCCGACGCCGCCCTGGCCGGCACGCTGTGCATCGCGCTGTCCGCCGACGCAACGCCGGGGCAGATCGAGCGGGCCATGCAGGCCGGCTTCGACGACTACTGGACCAAGCCGCTGGACATCCTCGAGCTGGCCGGCCGCCTGGCCGACGCGCTGGCCCAGCACGGCGGCCGCTGATTCGCTGCCGATCTATCTGGTTTCTCAGGGAGAGAACATGATGAACGCCACCACGACGAACCCCAGGTTCGCACCCGCGTTGCCCAAGCCCCGCGTGATCTGGCGCCCGGCCGCGGCAACGGCCCGCACGCCGGCCGAGCGCGCCTGCCTCATCCACCTGCTCGTCGTCGATGACGACGTGGCCGTCATCGAGTACCTGGGCCAGTTGCTCAAGGGCTTCGCCCAGATCAGCTTCGCCACCAATGGCGAAGACGCGCTGCGCCTGGCCGAGCAGCACCGCCCCGACCTTGTGCTGCTCGACGTCGATCTGCCCGATCTGGGCGGCTTCGAGGTCTGCCGCCGCCTGCGCGCCACGCCGGGCCTGGCCGACCTGCCCATCATCTTCGCGACCTCGCATGCCGACGCCGGCACCGAGGCCCGCGCCCTCAACCTGGGCGCCGACGACTTCCTGCGCAAGCCCTTCGACGACGTGCAGGTGCTGGCGCGACTGCGCACCCAGCTGCGCGCCGCCGCCGAGCGGCCGGCCACGACCGAGGCCACCGCCCCGAGCCGCACGCGCATCCTCATCGTCGACGACGACGCCACCAGCATCCAGCTCGTGCGCAGCCTGCTGGCCGAGGTCGGCGAATGCCATTTCGCGCTGAACGGCGCCCAGGCCCTGAGCCTCGTCGGCGAGCTCAAGCCCGACCTCATCCTGCTGGACATCGACCTGCCCGACAGCGACGGCTTCCGGCTGTGCAAGCGGCTGCGCGCCGACCCCGCGCTGGGCCAGGTGCCCATCATGTTCCTGACCAACTCGCACACCATCGGCCACGAGGCCCGCGCGCTGGCCCTGGGCGGCGACGACTTCGTGCGCAAGCCCTTCAGCGCGCCGGTGCTGTGCGCCCGCGTGCGCCGCCTCGTCGACCGCAAGCGTTCCGTCGAGCGCTATCTCGACCAGGCCGACCATCGCCACCGCCAGATCAGCGATGGCCGCGTCGCTGCCGTCGTCGAGGCCTGCAAGGACGCCATCCTCGTCGTCGACACCGAGGGCCGCGTCGTCATGGCCAATGCGGCTGCCAGCGCGCTGCTCAACCTGCAGGCGGAGCCTCTCAACCGGCTGCACCTGGACGAACTGCTCATCGTCGACGCCCTTGGCCGCCACTGCGTGCAGCGTGCCAGTGGCCAACGCGTGCCGGTCGAGGTCAGCACCTCGACCGAAGGCGAAGGTGCCGACGCCCTGACCGTGCACGTGCTGCGCGACACCCGCGAGCGCGATCGCGAACAGGCCCTGGTGCGCCGCCAGACCGAGACCGCCGCCGCGCGCCGTGCGACCGCGTCCATGCTGTCCTATATCGCCCACGAGATCGGCAACCCCGTCAACGTCATCAAGGGCTTCGCCCAGCTGATGCAGGCCGAACGCCTGAGCGCCGGCCAGGCCGACAAGCTCGCCCATATCCTCGACGCCGTCGGCCGCCTCTCGGGGCTGCTCGCCGACGTCACCGATGTGGCGCGCATGGAGTCCGGCCAGTTCCATGTCGAGCTCAAGGACGTCGAGCTGCATGCGCTGGCCGGGCAGGCCTGCGAGCCCGCCGCGGCCCAGGCCGCCGCCGTCGGCATGCTGCTGAACGCGCCGGCACCAGCGGCCCCGGTCCCTGTCCGTGCCGACGCCCGGCGCTTGCGTCAATGCCTGGACAACCTGCTGTCCAACGCCATCAAGTACGCCGGCGACGGCCTGTGCATCGAAGTCGAGATCGAAGCCCGCGGCGCCGAGGTCGCACTGGCCGTGCAGGACCATGGCTGCGGCCTCAGCGAGGACCAGCTCGCCCACCTCTTCGAGCCCTACAACCGCCTCGGCCGCGCCGGCGGCGGCATCCCCGGCACGGGCCTGGGCCTGACGCTGACGCGCGACCTCGTGCAGGCCATGGGCGGCCGCCTGGAAGTGCACAGCCAGCCCGGCCGCGGCTGCCGTTTCGAAATGCTTTTGCAGGCCAGCCAGCCCGCCGACTAGCCCAGCGCCACCGCGTGGCCCCAAAATGGGCCGCGCCATGACCTTGACCCTGCCCAGCGCCATCCACCCCGCCGCACCCAGCCCGCTGGCCAGCCGGCTCGACAGCCTGCTGCCCTCGCTGGCCGATGCCCGCGTGCTGCTCGTCGACGACGACCCCGGCATGATCCAGATGCTGGGACGGCTGCTGTCGGGCTACAGCCAGCTGCGCTTCGCGACCGACGGTGCCCAGGCCCTGGCCATCGCGCGCAACTGGCAGCCCGAACTGGTGCTGCTGGATGCCGAGATGCCCGGCATCGACGGCTTCGAGGTC
Source organism: Roseateles sp. P2_H4 (assembly GCF_056403315.1). Classification (NCBI taxonomy): domain Bacteria; kingdom Pseudomonadati; phylum Pseudomonadota; class Betaproteobacteria; order Burkholderiales; family Sphaerotilaceae; genus Roseateles; species Roseateles sp. P2_H4. The sequence goes on from NZ_JBFUFR010000010.1 coordinate 142,972, forward strand.
TGCCGCCAACTGAAGGCCGACCCGCTGCTGGCCGAAGTGCCCGTCATCTTCGTGACCCAGCACACCGATGCCCGCGTCGAATCGGCCGTCTTCGAGCTCGGCGCGGCCGACTTCGTCGCCAAGCCGGTGGCAGGTCCCGCGCTGCGGGCCCGCGTCGCCATGCAGCTGCGCCTGCACCGCACCGCCCAGCGCCTCGTGCGCCTGGCCCGCCGCGACCCGTTGACCGGCCTGGCCGAGCGCGCCCAGCTCGACGAGGAGCTGGACCTGGAATGCCGCCGCGCGCGCCGCAGCGGCCAGCCGCTGGCCCTGCTGCTGGCCGGCCTGCAGGGCCTGGCCGCCTACCGCGAGCGCCATGGCCAGGGCGCCGCCGACAACGCGCTGCGCCATGTCGCCGGCCTGGCCCAGCAGGCCCTGCAGCGGCCGGCCGACCTGGTCGCCCGCCACGGCGACGAAAGCTTCGCGCTGCTGCTGCCCGACACCACCGCCGCCGGCGCCGCCGCCCTCGCCGCACGGCTGCAGCAAYCCCTGGCCGGCGAACAGGAACTGAGCCTGGCCATCGGCATCGGCCTGCTCGCCCATGACGGCGACCCGGCCGCGGCCGCCGTCGCCGCACTGGCCGCCGCGCGCGCCGACGCCAGCGGCCGTGTCCACGTGTGCGCGGCGACCGCCGACGGCCACGAAGCGCCGCTCGCGACATGAAGCTGCCCGCGCCCGACACCTGGCCCGCCGAGCTCGGCACGCGCCAGAGCCTGCTCCTCGTCGACGATGACCCGGCCAGCGTGCAGGTGCTGGCGCGCATGCTGAACGGCCTGGGCGAGGTGCGCTTCGCGCTCAGCGGTGAAGCCGCGCTGCGCCTGGCCCGCGAGAGCCCGCCCGACCTCGTCCTCGTCGACGCCGAGATGCCCGGGCTGTCCGGCTTCGAGGTCTGCACCGCGCTGCGCGCCGACCCACGCCTGGCCGACGTTCCCGTCGTCATCATCACCGGCCACACCGAAGTCGCCGTCGAGGTGGCGGGCTTTGCGGCTGGCGCCTCCGACTTCATCCGCAAGCCGCCGGTGGCCGAGGTCGTCGTCGCCCGTGCCCGCACCCAGCTGCGCCTGAAGGCCCTGGGCGACGCGCTGCGCGCCTCGGCATTGACCGATGGCCTGACCGGCCTGGCCAACCGTCGCCGCTTCGACCAGGACCTGCGCATCGAATGCGAGCGCGCCCGCCGCGGCCACGAGAGCGTCGCGCTGCTGCTCATCGACGCCGATCACTTCAAGCGCTACAACGACCGCTATGGCCATGTCGCCGGCGACACCTGCCTGCGCGAGATCGCCGCCGCCATCCGCGCCTGCATCCGCCGCCCGGCCGACCTGGCGGCGCGCTATGGCGGCGAGGAGTTCGCCGTGCTGCTGCCGCAGACCGACGCGGCCGGCGCCCGCGCCATGGCCCAGCGCATCGTCGACGCCATCACCGACCTTGGCCTGCCGCATGCCGGCGCGCCGCCAGGCTGCACCGTCAGCGTCTCGGTGGGCTGGGCCGCGGCCCGGCCCGACAGGGACGCCAGCCTGGTGCGCACGCGCGGCGAGTCCCTCGTCGAGGCGGCCGACCGCGGCCTCTATGCCGCCAAGGCGGCCGGCCGGGGTCGCGTGGGTGAAGTGCCCGAAACCAGCGAGGCGCATGCCGAAGCCTGAGCGCAGGCCGCGGCGGGGCGGCGAAGATCGCGCATCGCCAGACAAGGCCTCGACATGCCCTTGACCTCATCCACCCCACCCTCATGGCGCCGCTGGGCCGCCGGCCTGCTGGTCGCCCTGGCCACGCTGACCGCCCAGGGCGCGCCGCTGGTCATCGCGGTCGGCGAGTCGACGCTGTTCGCGCCCATGCAACTGGCCGCCCAGGAGGGCTTCTTCGCGGCCGAGGGCCTGGATGTGCAGATCATCGGCTGCATCAATGGCCGGCGCTGCCTCAAGCACCTGACCGACGGCGAGGCCCAGATCGCGACCGTGGCCGACACGCCCATGGTGTTCGCCCTGCATGCCGGCCAGCGCTTCGACATCCTCGCCACCTTCGGCAGCTCGACGCGCGACGCCGCGCTGGTGGCACGCACCGACCGCGGCATCCGCACGCCGGCCGACCTCGCCGGCAAGCGCATCGGCGTCGTGCGCGGCACCAGCGCCCACTACTTCACCAATGTCTTCCTGCTCGTCAACGGCGTGCCGCGCGACTCGGTGAGCCTGGTCTTCATCGACCCCAATCGCGGCGCCGACCCGCTGCTGCGCGGCGAGGTCGACGCGGCCAGCCTCTACCGCCCCGCCGGCCCGCAGGCCCTGGAGCAACTGGGCGCCAAGGGCATGCAACTGCCCACGCTGCGGCCCTATACCGTCATGGTCAACCTGGTCGCCCAACGCGGCCTCAGCCAGGACACGCTGCTGCGCCTGCTCAAGGCCGCGCAGCGCGGCGTGGCCCTGCTCAACGGCCAGCCGGGCCGGGCCCATGAACTGCTCGGCGCGCGCTGGAAGGTCGACGCCCGCAACGCTGCCGCCCAGCTCGACGGTTATGAATTCCGTCTCGGCCTGGACCAGAACCTGCTGTCCACGCTGGAGGCCGAGTCGCGCTGGGCCGTGCGCGAGGGCCTGGTGGAAGGCAAGGCCATGCCGGACTATCTCGAGCTGATGCGCGTCGAGCCCCTGCGCGCCCTCGATCCGCGCGCGATGACCCTCGTCAAGTGATGACGAAGCCCCTCGCCTGCCCTCGCCCTGCTGAACGCGGGCGTGTCCAGTCGGTCCCCCTGGGGGACGGCGATACATGCGGCGTCGAGCCGCATGTACATCGCCAGAGCGGGCCGGCTAGGGAGCGGCCCGGCGCTCGGCCCGCCGAGAAGAGGCACTGATGCGGTTGCGTCCCGCGCTGATGACCTGCGTGATCGCCGCGCTGGGGGTGGTCGGCGCGCGGCTGACGACGATCGCCATCGAACGCGAGGCCTCGGAGCGCAACGATGCCCAGCGCACGACGGTCGAGATCATCGCCCGCGACGCCGCCGGCCTGCTCGTGCTGACCCAGGACTACGGCCTCTATCACAGCGAACGCGCCGCGCGGCAGTGGAACCTCGTGCACCAGCGCCTGAGCCGGGCCCTCGCCGACTACGCCGCCGCCGATGCGGCCAGCGCGGAGCAGGTCGAGGACCTGCAGCACACGGCCCGCAGCCTGCCGCAGATCTTCGCCACGCTGCGCCAGGCCTCCCAGTCGCCCGTCGTCGACGCCGACGGCGTGGCCCGCCGCGAGACGCTGACCGACCAGCTCGTCAACGAGACGCGCCGCGTCAGCGACGGCGCCTTCGAGCTGTCGCGTGACCTGGTCGAGTCGCGACGCCGAGATGCTGTCAACCAGCGTTGGCTCGCTATTGCCACCCATGTTGTGACCCTGACGCTGACGCTGCTGCTGGCCGGCCTGTTGCTGAAGCGCGTGCTCGCGCCCATCGACAGGCTGCGCGCGGTGGCCAAGGCCGTCGAGGGCGGCGACCTGGCCGCCCGCAGCAGCCTGAACAGCAAGGACGAGCTGGGCCAGCTGTCCCAGGCCCTGGACGCGATGACGGCAGCCCTGCAGCAGCGCGACACGGCGCTGCGCGACAGCAACCGCCAGCTCGAGCGCAACGAGGCCTTCCTGGAGCGCGCCGGCCAGATGGCGGGTGTGGGCGGTTGGGAGCTGGACCTCGTCAGCGGCCACCTCAGCTGGACCGCCCAGACCCACGCCATCCACCAGTTGCCCCCAGGCACCGAGCTCGACACCGAGGCCATGCTGCGCGGCCTCATGCCCGAGTCCGAGCAGAAGCTGCGCGAGGCCATGGCCAGGGCCGCCAGCATGGGCGAGGGCTGGGACCTGGAGCTGGAGCTGCTGGCGCCCGACGGCCGCCTGCGCTGGCTGCATTCCGTGGGGGCCGCGGAGAGACAGGACGGGCGCGTCGCCAGGCTGGTGGGCGCCGTGCAGGACATCACCGAGCGCCGCGCCGCCGCCGACAGACTGCGCCGCGCGATGCTGGCGGCCGACGCCGCCAGCGCCGCCAAGAGCGATTTCCTGGCCAATATGAGCCACGAGATCCGCACGCCGATGAATGCCGTCATGGGCCTGAGCTTCCTGCTCGAGCGCACGGCGCTGGACGACGCCCAGCGCGACCTGCTGGCCAAGATGAGCAGTGCCAGCCGCTCGCTGCTGGACGTCATCAACGCGGTGCTGGACCTGTCCAAGATCGAGGCCGGTGAAATGGTGCTGGAGGCCACGCCCTTCGACCCGCAAGCCCTGCTGCGGGACGTCACCAGCCTCTTCCAGCCCCAGGCCGAGGCCAAGCACATCGCCTTGAACCTCGACCTCGATGCCGGCCTGCCGCCGCTGCTGCTGGGCGATGCAGCGCGGCTGCGCCAGATCGTCGGCAACCTCGTGTCCAACGCGATCAAGTTCACCGCCGAGGGCGAGGTCGCCTTGAGCGCGCGCTGCACCGAGGCGCAGGCACGGCCGCTGCAGCTCGAGATCGCCGTGCAGGACAGCGGCATCGGCATCCCGGCCGAAGCGCTGTCGCGCATCTTCACGCCCTTCACCCAGGCCGACAGCTCCACGTCGCGCCGCTACGGTGGCACGGGCCTGGGCCTGTCCATCGTCAAGCAGCTGTGCGAGCTGATGGGCGGCCAGGTTGGCGTCAGCAGCAGCCCGGGCGCGGGCACCCGCTTCCTGGTGCGCCTGCCCTTCGCGCCGGCGGTGGGCCTGGCCGCGGCTGCGCGGCCCTTGAAGCTGCTGCTCGCCAGCGACGACGCCACCCAGCGCGACGCCTTGCAGCGCCTGTGCACCGCCCTCGGCTGGCGGGCCGAGCCGCTGGACGACGCCACCGGGCTGGCCGAACGACTGGGCCGCAGCGCGCCCGATCTCGTGCTGCTCGACCACCGCCTGCTGCAGACCCTGACCCCCACCGAGCAGCGAGCCCTGCAAACCCGCCTGGCTGCCCTCCCCTGCGTGCTGATGAGCCGCGCGGCCGGGACGGGTCAGCTGCGTCTGCCGGCCGATGTGTCGGCCCTTTTCGATGCCGTGCACGCGGCCCTGGCCGGCCACGGTGCGGCCCGGCATCTGCTGGCCGGCGCGCCCGATGCCACGACCGTGCAGCGCCTGCCCGGCGTGCGTGTGCTGGTGACCGATGACAGCCCCATCAACCTCGAGGTGGCCCAGCGCATCCTGGCGCAGGAGGGCGCCATCGTCACACTGGCCCAGGACGGCGCCATGGCGGTGGCGCACTTGCGCGCCGCGCCGACCGCTTTCGACGCCGTGCTGATGGACGTGCAGATGCCTGTCCTCGACGGCCTGTCCGCGACGCGCAGCATCCGCGCCGAGCTCGGTCTGCAGCAATTGCCCATCCTGGCGCTGACCGCCGGCGCCCTGCTCAGCGAGCGCCAGCGCGCCTTGGACGCCGGCATGAACGGCTTCATCAGCAAGCCCTTCGACCCGGCCGGCCTCGTGCAGCTGCTGCGCGAGCATGTCGAGCGCGCGCAGGGCCGGCGGCTGCCCGTGGCCGCGCGCGCCAGCGAGGCCCAGGCAGGCGAGCCCTGGCCAGCGCTGGACGGTGTCGACAGCGACGAGGCCAGCCAGCGCATGCAGGGTGATGTGGCCTTCTACGCCCGGCTGATGGAGCGCCTGCTCGACGAGTTCAGCGACCTGACGGCGCCGTCACCGCTGGATGCCGCGCAGGTGGCGTCCCGGCTGCACAAGCTCGGCGGCAGCGCCGGCCTGCTGGCGGCACGGGCCCTGCGCGAAGCGGCCCAGCGCGGTGAAGCCCTGGCCCGTGCCGGCGGCGACTTCCATGCCGACCTGGCCGAAGTGGCGCGGCTGCTGACCGCCCTGGCGACGCAGGCCCGGCCCTGGCTGCAGGGCCGTCGCCCCGCCCCGCCGGCCGCGGCGGGCGGCCCTCTGGATGCGCTGGCGCTGGCGCGCCTGAAGCAGGCCCTGCAGGCCCACGACCTGGCGGCACTCGACCTGTTCCAGCCGCTGGCGCCGGCGCTGCGAGCGGCCTGCGGCGAAGCCGGTTTCGAGACGCTGCGCCGCGCGCTGGACCGGTTGGATTTCGAGGCGGCGTTGCGGGTGCTCAGCCCTGCTGACGCCGGACCAGCTTGACCCGGTACATCGCCGCGTCGGATTCCCTCAGCACCTGCTCGATGTCGGCATCGTTGGGGTCGATGCAGGCCACGCCGACGCTGGCGCCGGCGTAGTCGATGGTGGCGCTGCCCGCCGCATGGCGGCCGATGGTGGCCCCGGCCAGCCGCTGCTGCAGCAGGCGCGCCGCCGCGATGCCGTCGCCGCCGAGCTTGGGGCCGAGGCCGATGACGACGAACTCGTCGCCGCCCATGCGGGCCAGCACGTCGCCACCGCGCAGCCCCGCCTGCAGGCCGGCGGCCAGGGCGCGCAGGAAGTCGTCGCCGGCGTCGTGGCCATGCACGTCGTTGACCTGCTTGAAGCCGTCCAGGTCGATGGCGCCGGCCAGCAGCCAGCTGCCGGTGCGCTGGGCCAGCGCGCGCAGCCGGGTCAGCTCCAGCATCAGCGCGCGGCGGTTCAGCAGGCCGGTCAGTGAATCGGTCAACGCCTGCGTCTTGAGCTCGGCATTGGCCCGCTGCAGCTTCTCGACGAGGCGCTCGCGCTCCACATGCTGCTCGATGAGGCGGGCGAACAGATGCAGCACATGCTCGGCCGATGCCGTCATCGCGCGGCGCTGCGAGCTGGCCGCGCACAGCGTGCCGTAGAGGGCGCCGTCGTCGGTGCGCACCGGCGTGCTGACATAGGTCTGGATGCCGAGGTCGCGCGCCGCGCCGGAGTCGCCCCAGAGGCCGGCCACGTCATCGGTATAGGGGCGGTTCTCGTCCAGCGCGCGCTTGCACAGCGTGTCGCCCCAGGGCACGGTCAGGCCCTCGGGGATCTGCAGCTCGCGCGAGTTGCGCGCATACATGACGTGCTGCAGGCCCTCGGTGAGGTCGATGGTCGTCAGATAGGTCGACTCCAGGCCCGTGACGGCCTCCAGCATCTCCAGCAGCGGCCGGGTCAGCTCCTCCAGCGTGCGGGCGGTGGCGACGGAATCGGAGAGCTGGGCGAAGAAGGAATCCATGGGCTCGGTCGAGTCGCGACGAGCCCACTGTAGGACAGCTCAGCCCACCGGCAAGGCAGTTTCGTACTTGACCTCGCGCAGCACGACGTTGCTGCGCACGCTGCTCACGCCCGGCAACTTGAAGATGTGCTGCTGCAGGAACAGGTCATAGGCCTTCATGTCGGCGGCCACGACCTTGATGACGTAGTCGGCCTCGCCGGTGATGGCATGGCATTCGATGATCTCGCGCCGCGTGGCGATGAGCTGCTCGAACTGCTCGACCGCGCCCTCGCTGTGCCGCACCAGGCTCACATTGGCCAGCACGAGGATGGACAGGCCGATCTTTTCGCGGTCCACCAGCACGACCTGGCCGCGGATGACGCCGCGGTCCTCCATGTCCTTGACGCGCCGCCACACCGGCGTGGCCGACAGGCCGACCTTCTCGGCCAGGGCCTGGGTCGACAGGCCGGCATCGGCCTGCAGGGCCTCCAGGATCTGCAGGCTGGCGCGGTCGAGTGGGTTTGTTTCCATGTCAGTGGCGCCCGGCCGCCCGAAGGCACTGACGCGCCCCCTCGGGGGGCAGCGAGCAGCGCGAAGCGTGGGGGCGTTTCGTTAAATAGCCTCTTTGGAGAAGAATCATCTCATTGGGCCGGCGCTGACCCGGCAATGAGGCAAGTTCTTCCGCCACCGGGAGGGAAGAATTTCCCGCCCCCAAGGAGACAGTTAGATGGCCGACACCCCCGCCCTGCGCCCCTACCAGCTCAGCGACAACCTCGCGGCCGACAACGGCGCCGTCTTCCTGACCGGCACGCAGGCCCTGGTGCGGCTGCTGCTGGCGCAGAAGGCGCAGGACGAACGCGCCGGGCTGAAGACGGCCGGCTTCGTCTCCGGCTACCGCGGCTCGCCGCTGGGCATGGTCGACCAGCAGCTGTGGAAGGCCAAGAAATTTCTCGAGAAGGCCCACATCGAGTTCCTGCCCGCCATCAACGAGGACCTGGCCGCGACGGCCTGCCTGGGCGTGCAGCGCGTCGCCCTGGACCCGCAGCGCACCGTCGATGGCGTGTTTGCGATGTGGTACGGCAAGGGCCCGGGCGTGGACCGCTCCGGCGATGCGCTCAAGCATGGCAATGTCTACGGCACGTCGATGCAGGGCGGCGTGCTCGTCGTCTGCGGTGACGACCATGGCTGCGTGTCCAGCAGCACACCCCACCAGAGCGATCAGGCCCTGCAGGCCTGGAGCATGCCGCTGGTGCACCCGGCCAATGTGGCCGAGTACCTGGAGTTCGGCCTGTACGGCTGGGCCCTGAGCCGGTTCTCGGGGGCCTGGGTGGGCTTCAAGGCCATCTCCGAGGTCGTCGAGAGCGGCATGACGGTGGACCTGGACGCGGTGGCGCTGAACTTCGACCACGCCGTCGATTACGTCGCGCCGACCAATCTGCACATCCGCTCGGTCGACCTGCCCTCGCTGGAACTGGAGTCGCGCCTGGCGCACAAGATCGAAGCGGTGAAGGCCTTTGCCAAGGTCAACAGCATCGACAAGCACATCGTCACCAGCCCGGCCGCGACGCTGGGCATCGTGACCGTCGGCAAGGCCCACTACGACTTCATGGAGGTGCTGCGGCGCCTGGATCTCGACCCCAACGCGCTCGCCGCGGCCGGCGTGCGGGTCTACAAGGTCGGCCTGGTCTATCCGCTGGAGCCGACCCGCATCACCGAGTTCTGTTCCAACCTGACCGACGTGCTGGTCATCGAGGAGAAGGGCCCGGTCGTCGAGCGCCAGATCAAGGAGCTGCTCTACCACCTGCCCGACTTCCAGCGCCCGCGCGTCGTCGGCAAGACGGATGAGCATGGCTGTGCGGTGCTGTCGGCACTCGGCGAACTGCGCCCCAGCCGCATCATGGGCACGGTGGCCGACTGGCTGGCGCGCCTGAACCCCGCGCTGGACCGCCGCCATCTCGTCGTCGACTTCCTGACGCCGCAGCTGCTGTCCAACGCGGCCGACGCGGTGCGCCGCCAGCCCTATTTCTGCTCGGGCTGCCCGCACAACACGTCCACCAAGCTGCCCGAGGGCTCGCGCGCGCTGGCCGGCATCGGCTGCCACTTCATGGCGAGCTGGATGGAGCGCGGCACCTCCGGCCTGATCCAGATGGGTGCCGAGGGCGTGGACTGGGCGGCGCATTCGCGCTTCACGACCGAGAAGCATGTCTTCCAGAACCTGGGCGACGGCACCTACTACCACTCGGGCTATCTGGCCATCCGCCAGGCCATCGCGGCCAAGACCAACATCACCTACAAGATCCTCTACAACGACGCGGTTGCCATGACCGGCGGCCAGCCCGTGGACGGCCAGACCAGCGTGCCGCAGATCGCGCGCCAGGTGGAGGCCGAGGGCGTCAAGCGCCTGGTGGTCGTTTCCGACGAGATCGGCAAATACGACGGCCACCATGGCCTCTTCCCGACCGGCACGACCTTCCATGACCGCAGCGAGCTGGATGCGGTTCAGCGCGAGTTGCGCGAGATCGAAGGCGTCACGGTGCTGATCTACGACCAGACCTGTGCCGCCGAGAAGCGCCGCCGCCGCAAGAAGAAGGAATTCGCTGACCCGCCCAAGCGCATCTTCATCAACGAAGCGGTCTGCGAAGGCTGCGGCGATTGCGGCGTGGCGAGCAACTGCCTGAGCGTGGTGCCGGTCGAGACCGATTGGGGCCGCAAGCGCGCCATCGAACAGAGCAGCTGCAACAAGGACTTCTCCTGCGTGAACGGCTTCTGCCCGAGCTTCGTGTCGGTGCACGAGCCGGTGTTGAAGAAGAAGGCCGGCGGGAGCTACACGGCGCAGGACCTGGCGCGCGAACTCGCCGCCATCACGCCACCCGCGCCCTGGCAGTGGACGGGGCCGTTCGACCTGCTGGTCACCGGCGTGGGCGGCACGGGCGTCGTCACGGTCGGCGCGCTGGTCTCCATGGCCGCCCACCTGGAAGGCAAGCAGGCCTCGGTGCTGGACTTCATGGGCTTTGCGCAGAAGGGCGGCGCGGTGCTCTCCTTCGTGCGCGTGGCGCCGACGCTGGACCTGCTCAACCAGGTGCGCATCGACACCCAACAGGCCGACGTGCTGCTAGCTTGCGACATGGTCGTCGGCGCCTCGCCCGATGCGCTGGGCACCATCAAGGCCGGCCGCACGGTCATCCTCGCCAACACGCACGAGCTGCCGACCGCGACCTTCGTGCGCAACCCGGATGCGTCGCTGCAGGGCGACTCGCTGATCGCCAAGATGAAGTTCGCCGTCGGCGAGCAGGGTGAGCTCAGCACCATCGACGCCCAGGACATCTCCCAGCGCCTGATGGGCGACACCCTGCCCAGCAACATCATCATGCTGGGCGCCTGCTGGCAGCGCGGCCTGATCCCCGTCAGCGAGGCGGCGCTGATGCGCGCCATCGAACTCAACGGCGTCGCCGTCGAAGGCAACAAGACCGCCTTCGCGCTGGGCCGGCTGGCCATCGCGGCACCCGACGCCATTGCGAGACTGGCCGGTGACGTCAATGTCGTCAAGCTCTTCAACTTCGACCAGCTCGACGGGCCTGACGGCCTGATCGAGCGGCGTACCCAGTTCCTGACCGACTACCAGGACGCTGCCTACGCCCAGCGCTACCGCGCCCTGGTCGAGCGGGTGCGCGCTGCCGAATCTCAACTCGGCAAGGGTCAGCGCCTGACCCAGGCCGTGGCCCGCTATTACGCCAAGCTGCTGGCCATCAAGGACGAGTACGAGGTGGCACGCCTGTACACCGACGGCCGCTTCGAGAAGGCCATGAAGGACCAGTTCGAGAACTGGGAGCGCCTGAGCTTCCACCTCGCCCCCCCGCTGATCTCCAGGCCCGGCGCCGATGGCCGCGCGAAAAAGATCGAACTGGGCAGTTGGACCTTCACCGCCTTCAAGTGGCTGGCCAAGTTCAAGGGCTTGCGCGGCGGCGCGCTCGACATCTTCGGCAAGACCGAGGAGAGGCGCATGGAGCGCCAGCTGATCGTCGACTACGAAAAGCTGGTCGACGAGATCCTGGCTTCACTGACGGCCGACAAGCTCAACACCGCTGTCGAACTGGCCCGCCTGCCCGAGAAGATCCGCGGCTACGGCCATGTGAAGCATGCCAATGTCGTCGCCGTGAAGAAGCAGTGGCAGGCCCTGCTGGACCGCTTCCACGGCCGTGCGGTCGAGGTGGCGGCCCAGCCGGTGGCAATGCCGGTGCGGGTCAAGGGCGTGGCGGAGCTCTGAGCGCCTCGCGCCGTCTGGCCTGACAGCCACATGGCGTGAAGGCTGACACGGCCTGCCGCGGGCGCGACCTATCTTGAGGGAACCGTTGTTCAGCCAAGGATTCCCCATGACCGCCCCCATCCTGAATTCATCGAGCCAGGACATGCATCCCACCCACCCCAGGGATGCCGACGCCTTCCACGACCGCTCGGGCGCCGAAGCCCTCGAGAAGATCCGCGAGGTCGTGAAGAAGGCCGAGACCTGCTTCCTCGTCACGCATGGCGGCGTGCGCCCGATGGGTGTGCGCGAAATCGACGAGGACGGCACAATCTGGTTCCTCAGCGACAAGCACAGCCACAAGAACGCCGAGATCGAGGCCAACCCGCAGGTGGAGCTGTACTTCCAGGCCACCGAGCATTCCGGCTTCATGCACCTGAGTGGCCAGGCCACCGTGCTGCACGACAAGGCCCTCATCGACAAGCTCTGGACGCCGCTGGCCCGCGTGTGGTTCGAGCAGGGCAAGGACGACCCCTGCGTCAGCGTCATCCGCGTGCAGCCCACCGGCGGCCAGTACTGGGACAACAAGCACGGCGATGCCGTGGCCGGCGTGAAGATGCTGATCGGCGCGGTCGTCGGCAAGCAGTTCGACGACGGCGAAGTGGGCAGCCTGCGCCCCTGAGCGCGAGGTCTAGACGGGTTCGGCCCAGCCGAGCGCTGCCATGTCGGGGCCGCGATGCACCTGGTCCCCCAGCATGATGAAGTCATCCAGCTGCGGTGGCTTCACGGCCGTGCCGGCCAGCATCGCGTGCGCCTGCCCACGGTGGTGGGTCTGGTGCATGAAGAGGTGGGCCAGCACCCGTCCCACCGGTTCACGCGGTCCGTTCTCGATGCCGGCGCCGCGGTCGAAGGCGACGATGCGCTCTTCGTCGCCCGACGCCAGGCCTGAGCAGACCTCGATCAGGCGCAGGTCGCTTTCATCCTGGCGCGCCGCCAGCTCCAACACGGTCTTCGCTGGCACATAACTCGCCCAGATGCTGCGCATCGCCGCGTCGCCCCGCAGCGCGGCGATGTAGTAGTGGTCGACGTTGAGCACATGGTTCAGCGTCAGCGCCAGACTGGGGAAGAAGCTGGTGCGCGGCGCATGGAAATCGGCGTCGGACAGCTGTGCCAGCGCGCCGAGCAGGCGGCGGTTCATCAGGCGGTTGGCGCGGGCCTGGATCAGGAAGAGATTCATGGCGGGCATTGTGCGCGGGCCGGGGTCGCCAGGGGCTGACGGCGCGGGCCGGACATGCTTCAATCGATGCGCAGGCATTGCGCCGCCAGACAAGAGAGACAGCTTGCGCATCGGAGACGGCTATTCCGGGCCAGAGATGGTCAGCACGACCGCATGGGTGGCCGCTGCGGCGGTGCTGTCCCTCGGTCTCGCGCTGACGGCCGCGGCGGTCATCTGGCAGCAGCACCGCGCCGGCGCCGAAGCCCGCGGCCTGCAGGAGCGCCAGGTCGAGCGCCTGCAGGCCGACGTCGTCAAGCGGCTGACGATGCCGGTCTACGGCCTCAAGGGCGCGCGCGGCGCGCTCGCGGCGTTGGAAGGCAAGTTCAGCCGCGCCGCCTTCGATGCCTATGTCGAGTCGCGCGACCTGCCCATGGAGTTCCCCGGCGTGCGCGGCTTCGGCTTCATCGAGCGCGTGGCGCGGCGCGACCTGGATGCCTTTGTCGCCACCCACCAGCGCGAGGGCTCCACGGGTTTTCGCGTGCATGGTTCGGGCACCGACGAGACCCTCTACGTCGTCACGCAGATCTCGCCGTTCTCGCGCAACTTCGCAGCCTGGGGCATCGACTCCGGCGCCGACCCCGTACGCCGCCAGGCCATCGATCGCGCCATCGACACCGGCGAAGCCACCCTGTCCGCCCCCGTGCGCCTGGTGCAGGACCCGCTGAAGGGCCCGGGCTTCATGCTGCTGGTGCCGGTCTACCGGGAAGGGCACGACCCCGGCACGCCGACCCAGCGCCGCGCCGCGCTGCTGGGCCTGCTGTACGCACCGCTGGTGGCCAACGAGCTGCTGCACGGCGTGGCCGAGCCGGCGGCAGCGCTGCTGGACCTGAAGCTGTCCGCGAAAACGGCGGACGGCGAGTTCAGGCCGCTGCTGGCCCTGCACCGGGGTCAAGCCCTGACTCCCGAGGAAGCGGCCGACTATTCGCTGGCGGACGCCCCAACGGCCGAGGCGCTGTCCTTCACGGTCGCCGGGCGCGAGTTCATGCTCGACACCGCGCTGACGCACGACGCCGCCGTCAAGCTGCTCGGCCTGTCCGGCGTCGGCCTGGAGCTGGGCGGCGCCCTGCTGAGCCTGCTGCTCGCCGTGACGGTCTATCTGCTGGCCGCCGGCCGGGCGCGCGCCGAGGAGATGGCGCGCGGCATGACGGCCGACCTGACGCGGCTCGCCCGGGTGGCCAGCCACACGACGAACGCCGTCCTCATCACCGATGCCGAGCGCCGCATCAACTGGGTCAACGATGGCTTCACGCGGCTCAGCGGCTTCACGAGCGCGGAGGCCCTGGGCCGTCTGCCCAGCGAGCTGCTGCATTCCGAGCTGACCAACGAGGACACCGTGCACGGCATGCGCGAGGCCATGAACGTCGGCCTGGGCTGCAAGGTGGAGCTGATGCACCGCAGCAAGGACGGCCGCGACTACTGGGTGGACATCGAGATCCAGCC
>NZ_JBFUFR010000011.1:0-154859 GCF_056403315.1 Roseateles sp. P2_H4
CCGCCTGGCCGATGAGCTCGCCCGCAGCCGCGACGTCAGCGGCCCGCCCTGGGCCGAGGCCGGCCTGGCCATCGCGCGTGTCGGCCTGCGCCTGGGCGACCTCGCCCTGGCCCAGCAGGCCCTGGCGCCGCTGCAGGACCTGCAGGCGCAACCCTGGCTGAACGTCCACCAGCAACTGCGCAGCCGCGTCGAGCAGGCCGCCGGCGAACTGGCCCGGGCGCGCGGCCAGGCCCCCGCCAGCCTGGCGGCGCTGCGCCAGCGCGTGGCGCTGCTGGACGCCCTGCCCCAGCCCCAGGGCCTGCCGCATTGGCGGGCCCAGCTCGACCTCGCGGCCAGCCTGGCCGGCACGCCGGAGGCCGCCGCGGCGCTGCAGCGCGCCGACGCGCTGCGCCCGGCCTGGCTGGCCAGCCATCCTCTCGATGCCCTGCGCCGCGAGCTGGAGAGCGGCAAGCCGGGCCGCCAATGGGAAGGTCAGTTCTAGCCCCATGAACGCCATGGACGCCACCGACTGGCCGCGCATCTCGGCCCTCTTCGACGAACTGGCCGACCTGCCCGCCGCCGAACGCCAGGCGCGCCTGGCCGCTCTGCAGCCGCCCGCACTGGCCGAACGGCTGGCGCGCATGCTGGCCAATCTGCCGGAGGATGACGACGCCACCGTGCTGGTCGGCCAGACCGCCTTCAATGCGCAGCTGGCCGATGCCCTGGTCGAACGCCCCCACAACAAGCGGCCCGAGCCCGGCGACCGCTTCGGCGCCTGGTGCCTGGCCGAGCTGCTTGGCGAAGGCGGCATGGGCCAGGTGTGGCGGGCCGAACGGGCCGACGGCCTCTACCAGGGCGAAGCCGCCATCAAGCTGCTGCGCGAGGACCTCGCCAGCCCCGGCCTCGCGGCCCGCTTCGCCCGCGAGCGCGCCGTGCTCGGCCGCCTGACGCATCCCGGCATCGCGCGTCTGCTGGATGCTGGCGAGCAGGACGGCCGCGCCTACCTGGTGCTGGAGTACGTGTCCGGCCAGACGCTCAGCGCCCATGCACGCAGCCATGCCCTGCCGCTGGCGGCGCGCGTCAAGCTGCTCGTCGAAGTGGCGCGTGCCGTCGAGCATGCGCACGCCCAGCTCATCGTGCACCGCGACCTCAAGCCCGGCAATGTGATGCTCGACGAGAGTGGTTGTGCCAAGTTGCTGGACTTCGGCATCGCCGGCCTGCTGAACGACGCCGGCATGCAGGCCGACAGCCAGTTGACGCTGATCTCGGGCCGGCGCCTGACGCCCGCCTATGCGGCGCCCGAGCAGATCTCCGGTGCCGCCGTGGGTGTCGCGGCCGACATCTACTCGCTGGGCGTCATGCTCTACGAACTGGCCAGCGGCCAGCTGCCCTTTGACAGCAAGGGCCGCAGCCGCACGGAGCTGGAGCATGCGGTGCTGCACACGGAAGCGGTGCGGCTGACGCGCACGACCGGCAGCGGTGCCGATGAGCGCGACCAGGGCCCGGGCCGCCCGCCCGACGCGGCGCGCGCCCGCGGCGACCTCGAGGCCGTGGCTGCCAAGGCCCTGCGCAAGGACCCCGCCGAGCGCTATGCCAGCGTCGGCGCCCTCATCGATGACCTGCAGCGCTGGCTGGAGCAGCGCCCGGTCAGCGTGCGCGCCGAGGAATGGCGCCACCGCGTCCACCTCTGGGCCAGGCGCAACGCGGCCGTGGCCATCGGCGGCACGCTGGTCATCGCGGCGCTCAGCCTGGGCCTGGCCGTGAGCCTGTGGCAACGCCGTGAGGCGCAAGCCGCGGCGCGCGAGTCCGACCAGGTGACCGGCTATCTCGCCGAGATGCTGAGCGCCGCCAGCCCCGACCAGAACGGCGGCCGCCAGCCCACCGTCGTCGAACTGCTGGACCGCAAGCGCGACGAGCTGGCGACGCGCTTCAACGACCAGCCCGAGGTCAAGGACCGCGTCTTCAACACGCTGGTGAAGACCTATTTCGCGCTGCAGCGTTTCGACGTCGCCGCGCCGCTGGCCGAGGCGCGCCTGGCCCACGCGCGCCAGGCCTTCGGCGAGGACGACCCGCGCGCCGAGGACGCCGTCGTCTCGCTGGCCGGCATCCACACGGCCGTGGCCGGCGGCCAGCCCGTCATCGACCTGCTGGAGCCGCTGCTGCCCCGCTGGGACCAGCGCTACGGGCCGCTCAGCGAGAAGTCGCACAACCTGCGCCTGCACCTGCTGACCGCCTATGGCCGCCTGGGCCGCTTCGCCGAGGCCGAACGCGAGCTGGCGCTGGCGCGGCGTTCCAACGACGTGATCTACGCCAAGAACCCCTTCGAGCACGCGCGCTTCGCGACCTACGAGAACGTGCTCTATGTCTACGAGGGCCGGCTGCGCGAGGCCGAGCGCTCGCTGGAGGCGGCCAAGCCGTTCTGGAATCCGAAGGAGGCCGAGCGCATACGCCCGGCGCTGGTGCTGGAACGCAACCTGGCCTTCGTGCGCTGGCGGCTCGCACGCGAGAGCGCGGCCGAGGCCACGGCGCGCAGCGATGACCTGATTCGCCGCTGGGATGCCGTCGCCCGCCCCGGCAACCATGCCAGCACGCTGATGCGCCAGTTGCTGGCCGTCTATCTGCAGCAGCTGGGGCGCTTCGGCCCGGCCCTGGATCAGCTGGAGAAAGCCCAGGCCGAGACCGAGGCCGCCGGCGCCGACGACGCGGTGACCGGGCTGCTGCGCCGCACCCTGGTGCTGGAGGCCCGCGCGCTGGCCGCCGGGCGCGCCGACACGGCCACGGTACGGGCGGCCGCCGAAGCCCTCGTCAAGCTGGACGCGGCACCGCTGATCGGAGACGTGCGCCGCGCCGAGGGCCTGCTGACGCTGGCCCATGTCGCCATCGCCCCCGGGGCCGGCGAGGCCGGCCAGGCGCTGGCGCGCGACATCGAGCACCGGCTGAACACGCTGCGCCCGCTGCTCGCTCAGGCCGGCAACCTGGCCAGCCGCATCGACCTCCTCAAGGGCCGGCAGGCCGGCACGCCGGCGGCCTGGCTGGCGGCGACGCGCATCCGCGTGGCCTATTTCGACGGCCTGCCCGAATCGCAGGGCCTGCCGGACTGGACCGCCCGCCTGCAACTGGCCTGCGCGCTGCGCGCGGCGGGCGAGCCCTGGGAGGCGGCCCTCACGCGCGCCGAAGCCGCGCGGCCACCCAATCTGGCCGAGCTGACGCCCGACCCGCATCCACTGACCGGCGTCGCCGCGCAGTTGCAGGCCGGCACGGCAGCGGCCGACTGCGACTGGCGTTTCTAGAGACCTGCCTCTAGGCGCTGTGGGCAGGGCGTCACGGCGCAAGGTGTTTACCCGGGGGAGGGGCAGCTTTACAGGCGGTTAACTTTGCGGCTCCCGAAAAGAATCCCCTGAGGAGACACGCCCATGGCCACCATCGCCGCCGACCAGCTCGCCCTGCAACGCCTGTATCACTGGGAGCGCACGGCCGGCAGCACGGTCACGCTGACCCAGCCCATGGGTGGGCCCGAGGTCAAGGACTTCACCTGGGCCCAGGTGGGCGACCAGGTGCGCCGCATGGCCGCCTTCCTGAAGGCCAAGGGCGCCGCCGAAGGCTGGCCGGCCGACGCCAAGGTGGCGATGCTGTCCAAGAACTGCGCCTGGTGGCTGATGACCGACCTTGCCATCTGGATGGCTGGTTATGTGTCCGTGCCGCTGTACCCGACGCTGGCCGCCGAGACCATCACGCAGATCCTCACGCACAGCGAGGCGCGCTTCGTCTTCATCGGCAAGCTCGACGGCTGGGAGGGCATGAAGCCCGGCGTGCCGCCCAGCCTGCCTGGCGCCAGCTATGCGCTGTCGCCCGACGACGTGAAGAAGAACTACGAGAGCTGGGACGCCATCTGCGCCCGCACCGAGCCGCTGAAGGGCGAGCCTACGCGCGCGGCCGACGAGCTCTGCACGCTGATCTACACCTCGGGCACGACGGGCAACCCCAAGGGCGTGATGCACAACTTCGGCGCCTTTGCCTGGGCCATCAGCGAGGGCCTGGCGCGCTTCCCGATGAGCGTCAACGACCGCATGATGTCCTATCTGCCACTGGCCCACGTGGCCGAGCGCGTGCTCGTCGAGCACAGCTGGCTGAAGGTCGGCCTCAAGGTGTTCTTCGCCGAGTCGCTGGACACCTTCACGGCCGACCTGCAGCGCTCGCGGCCGACCATCTTCTTCAGCGTGCCGCGGCTGTGGGTCAAGTTCCAGCAGGGCGTGCAGGCCAAGATGCCGCCGCAGAAGATGAACAAGCTGCTGCGCCTGCCCATCATCGGCGGTCTGGTGCGCAAGAAGGTGCTCAAGGCCCTGGGGCTGGACCAGTGCCGCATCGCCGTCGGCGGCGCCGCGCCCATGCCGGTGGCGCTGCTGGAGTGGTACGAGACCATCGGCCTGCACATCAACGAGGGCTATGGCATGACCGAGAACCTGGCGCTGTCGCACATGACGATGCCGGGCAAGAACCAGCGCGGCACCGTCGGCCCGGCCTATGGCGGCGTGCAGACGCGCATCGACCCGGCGAATGGCGAGCTGCAGATGCGCAGCCCGGCGCTGATGATCGGCTACTACAAGGAACCCGGCCTGACCGCCGACGCGCTGACGTCGGATGGCTGGCTGCACACCGGCGACAAGGTGAGCCAGGACGGCGACGGCTGCGTGCGCATCACCGGCCGCGTGAAGGACCTGTTCAAGACCAGCAAGGGCAAATACGTCGCCCCGGCGCCCATCGAGGACAAGCTGGGCATGAACCCCAACATCGAGGCCTGCTGCGTGGCCGGCGCCAACATGGGCCAGCCGCTGGGCATCGCCATGCTGTCGCCGCAGGGCATCCAGCGCGCCAGCACCGACGCGGAGCGCGCCGCGTTGATGGCCGAGCTGAGCAAGCATCTCGACGACGTCAACGCCCGCCTGGACCCGCACGAGCAGCTCGACACCCTGGTGCTGATCAAGACGCCCTGGACCGTCGACAACGGCTTCATCACGCCGACCTTCAAGGTCAAGCGCAACCGCATCGAGGAGGCTTACGCCGGCAAGTTCGACAGCTGGGCTGGCAAGCGCGCCAAGGTGCAGCTCGGGGATTGAGACCCCTCGCCCGGTCTGGCCCCACTGAACGCGGGCGAGCCCGGTCGGTCCCCCGAGGGGACGGCGATGCTTGCGGCATTGAGCCGCAAGCACATCGCCATGGCGGGCCGGCTAGGGAGCGGCCCGGCGCTCGGCCCGAATTCAAGAGCGCCAGTAGTCAGCGCGGCCGTAGTGGCCGCGCAGATGCTCCACCCAAAGCCGCGTGCGCAGCGGCAAGTGGCGTGACTGCGGGAACACCGCGTAGATGCCGTTGGGCGGCGCCGCGAAGGCGTCCAGCACGCTGACCAGCCGCCCCGCCGCGAGATCGGCCTCGACCTCCCAGGTGCTGCGCCAGGCGATGCCCAGCCCTTCCACGCACCAGTCGTGCAGCACCTGGCCGTCGCTGCAGTCCAGGCGCCCGACGGGCCGCAGGTGTTGCAACGCACCTTCGATCTGGAAGGCCCAGCCGCGCACCTGGCTGGCTTCGGAGCTCAGCGTCAGGCAGGCATGGCGGCCGAGTTCATCGGGGTGTTTGGGCGTGCCGGCCCGCTTCAGATAGCCGGGCGCGGCGACGCACAGCCGCCGGTTGTCGGCCAGGCGCGTGCTGACGAGGCTGGAGTCGGGCAGGTCGCCGACGCGCACCGCGCAGTCGAAGCCCTCATGGACGATGTCGACGACGCGGTCGCTCAAGTTCAGCGACAGGCTGAGGTCGGCATGCTCGGCCAGGAAGCTGGGCACCAGCGGCGCGACATGGCGGCGGCCAAAGCCGGCCGGGGCCGTCACGCGCAGATGGCCGCTGGCCTTCAGCCCGCCGGCACTGACGGCGGCCTCGGCATCGGCCAGCGACGCGACGAGGYGCTGGCAGTCCTCCAGGAAGGCCTGGCCCTCGGGTGTCAGCGTCAGCCGCCGCGTCGTGCGCAGCATCAGCTTGACGCCCAGGCGCGCTTCCAGCGCGTCCAGCCGTCGGCCCATGACGGCCGGCGCGACGCCCTCGGCCTGGGCCGCCGCCGTCAGGCTGCCCTTGCCGGCGACGAGGACGAAGGACTCGATCTGCTTGAGCTTGTCCATGACGGGATTGTGCTGGCCCAAAGGTGCAAAGACAGCGGTTTCAGGAAAGATCTTTGCGTTTTTGTCACAGATGAATGGCGCGGCCCGCAGCGAATCCCGACACGCGACGCGGCTAGATTGGCGACATCCGTTGTTGCCTCTCGCAGGAGTCTCGCCATGCCCCGCACCACCCTCCACCGCCTGCAGGTCGATACCGACCTGGCCCGCTTCATCGACACCGAGGTGCTGCCCGGCACCGGCGTCGCAGCCGACGCCTTCTGGGCCGGCTTCAGCCAGTTGGCCCACGAACTCGCGCCAATGAACCGCGCCCTGCTGGCCGAGCGCGACCGCCTGCAGTCCGAGCTGGACGCCTGGCACGAGGCCCATCCCGGTCCGATCGCCGACATGCCGGCCTACCGGACCTTTCTGCAACGCATCGGCTATCTCGTCGAGCCGCCCGCCCAGGTGCAGGCGACCACGGCCAACGTCGACGCCGAGCTGGCCCTGCAGGCCGGCCCCCAGCTCGTCGTGCCCATCCTGAACGCCCGCTATGCGCTGAACGCGGCCAATGCGCGCTGGGGTTCGCTGTATGACGCGCTATATGGCACCGACGCCATCTCCGAGGCCGACGGCGCCACCCGCGACGGTGGCTACAACCCGGTGCGCGGCGCCAAGGTCATCGCCTTCGCCCGCCAGGTGCTGGACCAGGCCGCGCCGCTGGCCAGCGGCTCGCATGCGCAGGCGACCGGCTACCGCGTCGAAGGCGGCCAGCTTGTCGTCACGCTGGCCTCCGGCGCCACCACGGGCCTCAAGGACACCGCCGCCTTTGCCGGCTACCAGGGCGACGCCGCCACGCCGACCAGCGTGCTGCTGGTCCACCACGGCCTGCACCTGGACATCCGCATCGACCGCTCGACGGCCATCGGCAAGAGCGACGCGGCCGGCGTCGCCGACGTCGTGCTGGAGTCTGCGCTGTCCACCATCCTCGACCTGGAGGACTCGGTCGCCGCGGTGGACGCCGAGGACAAGCTGCTGGCCTACCGCAACTGGCTGGGCATCCAGCTCGGCACGCTGACCGAGGAAGTGGCCAAGGGCGGCAAGAGCTTCACGCGCCGCCTGAATGCCGACCGCGTCTACACGGCCCCGAACGGTGGCACCGTGACGCTGCATGGCCGCTCGCTGATGTTCGTTCGCAATGTCGGCCACCTGATGACCAACCCGGCCATGCTGCTGGCCGATGGCAGCGAGATCCCCGAGGGCATCATGGACGCCGTCGTCACGACGACGATCGCGATGCATGACCTCAAGCGCCGCGGCAACTCGCGCACGGGCAGCGTCTACATCGTGAAGCCCAAGATGCACGGCCCCACCGAAGTGGCCTTCGCGGCCGAGCTGTTCAGCCGCGTCGAGCAGTTGCTCGGCCTGCCCGACAGCACCGTCAAGCTGGGCATCATGGACGAGGAGCGCCGCACCTCCGTCAACCTCAAGGCCTGCATCGCCGCCGCCGCCAGCCGCGTCGCCTTCATCAATACCGGCTTCCTGGACCGCACCGGCGACGAGATGCACACCGCCATGCGCGCCGGCCCGATGCTGCGCAAGGGTGACATGAAGACCTCGAGCTGGATCCAGGCCTATGAGCGCAGCAATGTGCTGACCGGCCTGGCCTGCGGCCTGCGTGGCCGGGCCCAGATCGGCAAGGGCATGTGGGCCATGCCCGACCTGATGGCGGCCATGCTGGAGCAGAAAGTGGCTCACCCCAAGGCCGGCGCCAACACCGCCTGGGTGCCGTCGCCGACCGCCGCGACCCTGCATGCCCTGCACTACCACCAGGTCAGCGTCAGCGCGGTGCAGCAGGCGCTGGAGAAGGTCGACCTCGCTGCCGAGCGCGAAGCCATCCTGAATGCGCTGCTGACGATCCCGGTCGCTCCCCAGGCCGACTGGACGCCCGAGCAGCGCCAGCAGGAGCTGGACAACAACGTGCAGGGCATCCTGGGCTATGTGGTGCGCTGGGTGGACCAGGGCGTGGGCTGCTCCAAGGTGCCGGACATCAATGGCATCGGCTTGATGGAAGACCGCGCCACGCTGCGCATCTCCAGCCAGCACATCGCCAACTGGCTGCGCCATGGCGTCGTGACGGCCGAGCAGGTGCGTGAGACCTTCGCGCGCATGGCCAAGGTCGTCGATGGCCAGAACGCCGGCGACCCGGCCTACCAGGCGCTGGCCACCCACCCGCAGGGCGCGGCCATGCAGGCGGCGCTGGACCTGGTCTTCAAGGGCGAGGCCCAGCCCAGCGGCTATACCGAGCCGCTGTTGCATGCCTGGCGGCTGAAGGTGAAGACAGCCTGCTGAAAGATTGGCGGCGCTGTCAAGCAGCGGAAGCCCGGTGTTGCCTACCTGCCAAGCAGAGGGACAACACGGGCCCAGCATTCCTAGGGGGAAATCAAGATTCCGGCCTTCTCCCTGACTTTTGGCATGTGTCAGAAGTCAGGTTCTCGATCCAACTCTCCGGAGGGCCATCTTGCTTACCCTGCATCACCCCCGTACCCCCTTCCTGCGCCACAGCGCAGTCGCCCTGGCGATCAGCCTGGGTTTTGCCGGCGCCGCCCAGGCGCAGAGCGCTGAAGGCTCGCTGTTCGGCCGCACCACGGCCGGCGCGACCGTCAACATCGTCAACGTCGACACCGGCCTGCAGCGTCAGACCACGGCGGAGGCGGCCGGCAACTTCACCTTCTCCAAGCTGCAGCCGGGCCGCTATCGCGTGACCTCGGGCGGCGTCACGCGCGAGGTGGTGGTGGCCCTGGGTTCCGGGACCGAGGTCAAGCTCAATGTCCAGGAGATGGAACGCATCGAGATCTCGGGGCGCGCCAGCCGCTCGATGATCGACGTGGCCAGCGTGGAGAGCAGCACGGTGTTCACCGCCGAGCAGCTGCGCGCCCTGCCGGTGGCGCGCAACGTCGACGCGGTGGCCCTGCTGGCGCCGGGCGTCGTGAAGGGGGATGCCGACCTGGGCGACAAGGGCGGCCTGCCGTCCTTCGCCGGCGCCTCGGTGGCCGAGAACGGCTACTACATCAACGGCTTTGACGTCACCAACATCCGCAACTTCCTGTCCTATGCCAATCTGCCCTTCGAGGCGATCGCGCAGCAGCAGATCAAGACCGGCGGCTACGGCGCCGAATATGGCCGCTCGCTGGGCGGCGTCATCAGCCTGCTGACCAAGCGCGGCACCAACGAATGGACGGGCGGCGCCTCGGTCTACTGGGAGCCGCAGGCCCTGCGCAGCAAGGGCGTGCGCGTCGCCAACAAGGAAACCGACCTGGACAGCGCCTTCCCGTCGCTGCCGCCCTACACGCACTATTACTACGACACCACGCTGAACCGCCGCGAGGTGCGTGAGTACAACGCCTATGTCGGCGGTCCCGTCATCAAGGACAAGCTGTTTGTCTTCGGCCTCGTCGAAGGCCGCAGCAACACGACCGACACCTTCGAGGAAAGCCAGTCCCACCGCATCAAGGACACGCATCCGAACTGGCTGGTCAAGGTCGACTTCGCGCCGACGGACAACCACCTCTTCGAGTACACCGGCATCAGCACCAAGAGCAAGCGCGACTACTACGACTACGACTCCGCCACGCCCTATGCAGGCACGCTGGACGGCACGCCCGGCGCCAGCAAGCGCACGGCCGGCGGCCGCGTCGACATCCTCAAGTACACCGGCTACCTGACCGACGACCTCACGATCTCGGCCCTGGCCGGCCGCGTGGACGATCAGCAGCCCATTTTCAGCGGCGCGCGCCTGAACGGATCCGACTGCCCGACCGTCTACAACGTCGGCGCCACGGCCCCGCTGGGCTGCTGGAACGGCATCTTCCCCGGCGCTCCCGGCCGCGACCCCAACGCACCGCCCACCGACATCGACAAGCGCAAGGCCTACCGCGTCGACCTGGAGTACGTCGCCGGCAAGCACACCATCCGTGCCGGCCTGGACAACCAGACCTTCACCTCCGGCCAGGCCGGCGGCTCGGACTACTCGGGCGGCATCTACTGGCGCTATTTCGTGACCCCGGCCGCCGGCGGCACCGTGCGCGGCGTGGCCCTGCCCGGCAACACGCCCTATGTGCGCGGCCGCATCTCGCAGAACACCAGCGGCGAGTACGAGGTCAAGAACAGCGCCTACTACGTCGAGGACAGCTTCAAGGTCACCAAGGAAATCCTGCTCTACGGCGGCCTGCGCTGGGAATCCTTCGACAACAAGAACAGCGATGGCGTGAGCTTCGTCAAGAAGGACCGCGAGATGGCGCCGCGCCTGGGCTTCTCCTGGGATGCCAACGGCGACTCCACGCTCAAGGTCTACGGCAATGTCGGCCGCTACTACATCCCGGTGGCGTCCAACACCAACATCCGCGCCACCCGCGGCGAGTTCAACACCGAGGCCTACTACCGCTACACCGGCCAGGACCCGCGCACAGCCGCACCGACGGGCACCACCCAGATCGGCACCACGCTGGTGAACTCCGACGGCCGCATCCCCAACCCGGCCACCATCTCCGCCACCAACCTGAGCCCGATGAACCAGGACGAATACATCCTGGGCATCCAGAAGGCCGTCGCCAAGGGCTGGACGGCCGGCGCCAAGTTCACCTACCGCAAGATCAACAGCGGCATGGATGACTTCTGCGGCCACTACGCCATGGAAGACTGGGCGGCGGACAACGGCTACACCGCCTTCGACTCCGGCACGCTGGCCTCCTGCATCGTGCTCAACCCGGGCAAGGATGTCAGCCTGGCGATGGACCTGAAGAACGATGGCCAGCTGACGACCGTCAACATCCCGGCCAGCTACTTCCGCCTCGCGCCCTACACCCGCACCTACAAGGCGCTGGAGCTGACCCTGGAGAAGCCCTTCGACGGCAAGTGGGGCCTGCAGGTCTCCTATGTGCTGGCCAAGAGCCGCGGCACCGCCGAGGGCTATGTGCAGTCGCAGCTGAACCAGGAGGACGCGGGCATCACCCAGGACTTCGACTTCGGTTCCTTCACCGATGGCGCCAAGGGCTATCTGCCCAACGACCGCCGCCACACCTTCAAGGTGTTTGGCACCTACGCGCTGACGGAAGAGGTGTCGATGGGCCTGAACGCGGTGCTGACCTCGGGCCGGCCGTACAGCTGCATCGGCTTCGTGCCCAACACGGTGCCCGACTTCGCCGAAACCTGGACCGGCAGCGCTTCGTCCTACTACTGCCGCACCAGCACGACGGAGGTCAAGCTGGTGCCGCGCGGCACGGCGGGCCGCACGCCGTGGACGCATCAGTTCGACATGCAGTTCGCCTACAAGCCCAAGTGGGCCRCCAGCCGGCTGACGCTGCAGGCCGACGTCTTCAATGTGTTCAACACCCGCAAGGCGACGGAATACAACGAACTGCGCGACTACAGCTACGCCACCAGCGAGGTCGCACCCTACCGGCAGAACGCCAACTACGGCAGCCCGACGGCCACGCAGGAACCGCGCTATGTGCGCCTGAGCGGCCGCTACGAGTTCTGATGCCGCGCAGGGCCTGCCCTTGGCGGGCAGGCCCTGACAGGCTCGCGCCCCCTGCGAGCCCCCTTCTGGTGCAATCCTCGATGTCCTGGCGACCACGCGTTCGGCCGGGACGCTTCGCTTTGGCACTGCGCTGCAGGCAATGCCAGCGGCTGGCAACACCCATTTCGGTGTCAATCTGTTGCTTTCTGGTTCGAACAACCCGC
Source organism: Roseateles sp. P2_H4 (assembly GCF_056403315.1). Taxonomy (NCBI): domain Bacteria; kingdom Pseudomonadati; phylum Pseudomonadota; class Betaproteobacteria; order Burkholderiales; family Sphaerotilaceae; genus Roseateles; species Roseateles sp. P2_H4. The sequence goes on from NZ_JBFUFR010000011.1 coordinate 11,859, forward strand.
CGGAAAAATCGGCTTCTGTTGCCCGATAACGACAGTGCACGCGCGCTGCGCCGCGTGAGCTAGGGATTTGCGCGCCTGGCGCCACGAAAAGCACGCGTCGGCACGGCCGAGCCCACTCAATTGGGGCGAACCCGCAAAGGTGCTCAGCAATCTTTCATCACACTTCCGCGACTCTCCGGCGCTACGGCCGGGGCTGTGGCCTAGCACTTGCCGCCCATCAGGTTAGGCAAGTTGTCTTAATTGTTAGGAGTTCCTTCGATGTTCAAACTTCATGCCGTCAGCGCCGCTGCGTTGGCTTGTCTCGCCGCAGCCATGCAGCCGGCTATCGCCCAGCAGCAACTGGAACGGGTCGAAATCACTGGTTCCAGTATCAAGCGCATCGCCAGCGAGGGCGCATTGCCCGTGCAGGTCATCAGCTCGGAGCAGATCAAGGCCACCGGCGCCACCAACGTGGCCGAACTGCTGCAACGCATGCCGGCCATGCAAGGCTTCCAGATTGCCGACATCGCCATCGGCTCCAACTCCGGCGGCACCGTCTTCGCCTCGCTGCACGACATCGGCCAAGCCTACACGCTGGTGCTGCTGAACGGCCGCCGCCTGGCACCCTCGGGTGACGGTGGTCGCGTCAATCTGAACTCGATCCCCATGAGCGCGATCGATCGCATCGAAGTGCTGACCGACGGCGCCTCGGCCCTGTACGGCTCTGACGCCATTGCCGGCGTCGTGAACTTCGTCCTGAAGCGCAACAAGCAGGGCGGCGAAGTCACGGCCAGCTACTCGAACCCGCTGGAAGGCGGCGGCAAGTCGGCCTTTGCTTCCATCACCTATGGCTTCGGCGACCTCGACCGTGACCGCTTCAACGTCGTGGCGTCCTATCGCCGCGACCAGCAGAAGCAGCTGAAGTCCAGCGATCGCGATTTCGCCAAGACCGCCTATGTGCCGGTCTACTTCCAGGGCAACAACTACGTCTACGACCGCACCAGCACGTCCGCCGACCCGGCCAACGCGCAGGTGACGTTCAAGCGGATCGGTGCTGACACCGCGACGCTGGGCGCCTACTCCTTCAACCCCTACATGAAGGAAAAGGGCGTTTGCGCCCCCAACAATTTCTACAGCCTCGCCAACACCATTCCGGCAGGCAGCGCGGCCACCGTCGGCACCGCGCAATGCGCGTTCGACTTCGTGTCGACCATCGACATCTATCCCGAATCCACGCGTGATTCGGCCTTCGTCACGGGTCAGCTCAAGGTTTCTGAAAACCTCAAGCTGTTCTCGGACATCGCCTACTCCAAGTACGACCTGATCGCCCGTATCGCGCCGAACCCGGTGCCCATCAACATCCCGGTCGGATCGGCGCTGTACAACAAGTACGTCTCGCCCTATCTGACGGCCGCCCAGCAGGCCCGCGTCAACACCGTCACGGCAGGCTTCCGCGCGACGGACTTCGGTACCCGCGATTCGGAGACCTTCACCACTGCCAAGCACGTCGTCGTCGGCGCAGATGCCGACGTCGGTAGCTGGAACATCAATGGCGCGCTGACCTGGTCGCAGAACTCGCTGGACGAGCATTACATCGGCGGTTATTTCAAGACCACCGAGTTCACGAACATCGTCAGCACGCTGGCCATCGACCCGTTTGTGCCGTCGGGCAACCAGACCTCCGCCGCGCAGAAGCTGATCGGCGACTCCATCTACCACGGCAGCATCCGTACCGCCTCGACGACGCTGAAGGGCGGCGACGTGCGCGCCTCGGGCGAAGTCTTCAACCTGCCCGCCGGTGCGGTGAACCTGGGTGTCGGCGCCGACGTCCGCAACTACCACTACAAGCAGACCCCGTCTGCCGACGCGGTCAACGGCGTCATCTACAACTTTGCCGCCAACCCGCAGTACGACCTCGAGCGCGACAACCTCGGCGTTTTCGCTGAATTGCTGATCCCGGTCGTGAAGGGCCTCGAGGTCAATGCCTCGCTGCGCTACGACAGCATCAGCAAGATCAAGGACGCGATCAACAACCGCGACTTCGGCAAGACGGAAAAGGCATCGACCTACAAGCTGTCGGGCAAGTACCAGGTCTCCAGCCAGCTGATGTTCCGTGGCTCCTACGGCACGGGCTTCAAGGCCCCGGACATGCTGGACATCGCCCAGCCGCTGGTCTCCAACGGCGTGACCGCCTCCAGCTACGACTGCCCCTTCCCTGGCGACGGCAGCGGTTCGCCGCCTTGCAAGCCTGGCAAGGCCCAGTACACGCAGCTGAGCGGCGGCAACGAGAACCTGAAGCCCGAGAAGTCCAAGCAGGCCACCCTGGGCGTGCGCATCGAGCCGAGCTCGAACTTCAGCGCGGCCCTGGACTACTGGCAAGTCAAGCTGCGCGACGCCGTCAGCGGCGTGTCGGCCAACCAGGCCTTCGGCGATCCGCAGAAGTACCAGAGCCTGTTCACCACGTACAAGCAGCCGGCTGAAACGTCGAACTTCTACGCCTTCATGGCCCTGTCGACCAACATCGGTCAGGCCATCACCAAGGGTATCGACTGGGAACTCRAAGGCCGCACGGAAATCGGTGGCGTCGGCCGCCTGACGACCTCGGTGTCTGGCACGTACATCATCGAGTCCTCGTACACCCGTGCAGGCACGAGCAACGACTTCACGGACAGCCTGGGCCACTACGGCGAAAACGCCGCCGTGACCTTCCGCAATATCCTGACCGCGCAGGCCAAGCTGCAAACCGGCGCCCTGACCAACTCGCTGCAGTTCAAGTACCGCAGCAAGTACCAGGACCGTGCGCAGACCGTTCGTGACCTGTCGACGGGCAAGAACACGACCATCGCGCTGAATGTGCCGGAGTACTACACCATCGACTACCAGGGCAGCTACAAGTGGAGCAAGGCGCTGGAACTGCGTCTGGGCGTCACCAACCTGCTGAACAAGGCCCCGCCGCTGACGCTGCGTGACTCTTCGGGCCACCAGGTTGCCTATGACCCGCGCTACGCCAGCCCGCTGATGCGCACCGTCTACGTGACCGGCACCTACACGTTCTGATGACGTGATCCGGCCGGCTTCGCGCCGGCCTCTTCAGGCCCGCCTCGGCGGGCCTTTTTCATTTCGGGGGCGAGAATGCGCGCCGCTCCTGCCCTTGCCATGACAGCCACCGATCCCATTCCCGACGTTCTCGTCATCGGAGCCGGCCCCGCCGGCAGCGCCTGCGCGCGCACACTGGCCCGTGCCGGCGTGTCAGTGCTGCTGGTCGACCAACACCCGCCCGGCCGCGACAAGATCTGCGGCGACGGCTTGATCCCGGATGCCCACAAGGCCCTGGCCCGCCTGGGCCTGCTGGACGAAGTCATGCGCCGCGCCGAGGCCGTGAGCCACGTCGGCTGCATCGGCCCGCGCGGTGGGCGCATCGACGTGCCCGGCACGCTGGCGGTGCTGCCGCGCAAGGAGCTGGACGCATTGCTGCTGCGCGCCGCCCGCGACGCCGGCGCGCGCTTCGAGCAGGCGCGCTTCGAGGCGCCGCTGGAGGTCGACGGCCGCGTCGTCGGCGCCCGGCTGAAGCGAGGTGACGAGATCGTCGAGATCCCTGCGCGCTGGGTCGTGCTCGCGACCGGCGCCGTGCCCAAGGCATTGACGGCTGCCGGCATGTGCGAGCGTCACACGCCCAGCGGCGTGGCCTTGCGCGGCTATGTGAAGGCGCCGCAGATGGTCGGCAGGATCAAGGCGCTGGAAGTCGTCTGGGACAAATCGGTGCGGCCGGGCTATGGCTGGATCTTCCCGGCACCCGACGGCCACTTCAACATCGGCGTCGGCGTGACGGACAGCCATCGAGACCTCGGCGGCAAGGGCCAGAAAAAGGACGTCAACCTGCGCGCCATCTTCGATGCCTTCATCGCCAAGTACGAACCCGCGGCGGAACTGATGCGGGTCGGCGAACTGGTGGGCGAGCTGAAGGGCGCTCCGCTGCGCTGCACGCTGGCCGGCGCCCAATGGACACGGCCCGGCCTGCTCGTCACCGGCGAGGCGGCAGGCAGCACCTATTCCTTCACCGGCGAAGGCATTGGCAAGGCCATGGAGACCGGCATGCTGGCGGCCGACGCCATCCTCGGCCACGCCGACGACGCCGCGGCCCGCGCCGCCTACGAAGCCGCCCTCACGGCCCTCAAGCCCAAGTTCGACCTCTACGAACGCGCCAACCGCGTCAACGCCCACCCCTGGCTGGCCGACCTGCTGATCTGGCGCGCCAAGAAGAGCCAGCGCCTGCTGGCACGGATGGCCGGCGTGCTCAACGAGACCAGCAACCCGGGCAATCTGGTCAGCCTGAAGGGCATCTCCAGGCTGTTTCTGGAATAGCTAGACGCGTTCCACGATCAGCGCGATGCCCTGACCGACGCCGATGCACATCGTGCACAGCGCATAGCGGCCGCCCGTCACCTCGAGCTGGTTGATCGCCGTCGTCACGAGGCGCGCACCGCTGGCGCCCAGGGGATGGCCCAGCGCGATGGCGCCGCCGTTGGGGTTCACGCGGGCGTCGTCATCCGCCAGACCGAGGTCGCGCAGCACGGCCAGGCCCTGGGCCGCAAAGGCCTCGTTCAGCTCGATGACGTCCATCTGCGCGAGGGTCAGGCCGGTCAGCGCCATGACCTTGCGCGTGGCCGGCGCCGGGCCTATGCCCATGATGCGCGGCGCGACACCGGCGGTGGCCATGCCGACGACACGGGCGCGGGGCTTGAGGCCATGACGGGCCGCTTCGGCCTCGCTGGCCAGCAGCAGCGCACAGGCGCCGTCGTTGACGCCGCTGGCGTTGCCGGCCGTCACGCTGCCGTCGGGCTTGACGACGCCCTTCAGCTTGGCGAGCGCCTCGATGCTGGTCTCGCGCGGGTGCTCATCGAGCAGCACGCGAACCGGATCGCCCTTCTTCTGCGGCACTTCCACCGGCACGATCTCGCGCTCGAAGAAGCCGCGCTTCTGCGCCGCAATCGCCTTCATCTGCGAGGCCAGCGCCATGCGGTCCTGGGCTTCGCGTTCGATGCCGAAATCGGCCGCCACGTTCTCGGCCGTCTCGGGCATGGCGTCGACGCCGTACAGCGCCTTCATCTGCTTGTTGATGAAGCGCCAGCCGATGGTGGTGTCATAGACCGCGTTGGCGCGGCTGAAGGCCGATTCCGCCTTGGGCATCACGAAGGGCGCGCGGCTCATGCTCTCGACGCCGCCGGCGATCATCAGCCCGGCCTCGCCGGCACGGATGGCGCGCGCAGCCGTGCCGATGGCGTCCATGCCCGAACCGCACAGGCGGTTGACCGTGCTGCCGGGCACGTCCATCGGCAGGCCGGCCAGCAGCGCCGCCATGCGGGCGACATTGCGGTTGTCCTCGCCGGCCTGGTTGGCGCAACCGTAGATGACGTCAGCGACCTGGGCCCAGTCGACATTGGCATTGCGCGCCATCAGCGCCTTGATGGGCAGGGCGCCCAGGTCGTCGGTGCGGATGGAGGACAGTGCGCCGCCGTAGCGGCCGAAGGGCGTGCGAATCGCGTCGCAGATAAAAGCGTGATTCATTGAAGTCTCCAATTGCATGTTCGGATTTGCGGGCCGAGCGACGGGCCGCTCCCTAGCCGGCCCGGCTGGCGATGTGCTTGCGGTTCGATGCCGCAAGCATCGCCGTCCCCGCGGGGGATCGACCAGACATGCCCGCGTTCAGCGGCGCAGGGCTGGGCGAGGGGCTCACCGTAAATACGGCGAGACGCGATAGCGCTCGCCGCGGTAGTGGTGATCGAGTCGGTCCAGCAGCGCCGCGACGGGCTGCGCACCCCAGAAGGCCAGCCACTCGAAGGGCCCGGCGGGATAGTTGACGCCCAGCTTCATCGCCGCGTCGGCGCCGGCCTCGTCGCAGACGCCCTGGGCGACGGCATCGGCCGCCTCGTTGATCAGCATCGCGATCGTGCGGGCGACGACGAGGCCGGGCAGGTCGGCCACGGCGCGCGGCGTCAGCCCTAACCAGGTCAGCCATTCGGCGGTGCGTGCATCGCCGGCATAGGCGATGTCACCACTGGGCGCCAGCGGCAAGTCAAAGACCGCCGCGCCCGGGCCGAAATCGCGCGCCCGCCGGCCATCGGTCAGGCGCAGCTGGCGGCCGTCGACGGCCAGGCCGACCCAGTCGCTGTCCAGCTCGCGCACCGCCTCCGGCAGGTTGGCGACGAAACGTTCGGCCAGCGCGCCACGGCCATGCACGACGAGGCGGGCCGCCCGCGGCGGCGCGATGTTGACGGCCGGCAGCGCCGGCGGCCCTTCCGGGTAGCGGTAGAAGCCGCGCCCGCTCTTGCGGCCGAAGAAGCCGGCATCCACCAGCTCCTGCTGCACCAGCGACGGCGTGAAGCGGCGGTCGTGGAAGTTGGCCGCGAAGACGGAGTTGGTCACCGCGAAATTGGTGTCGTGGCCGATCAGGTCCATCAGCTCGCAGGGGCCCATGCGAAAGCCCGCCGCGCGGAGGACCGCGTCGATGAGCTCAGGCGCCGCGGCACGGTCCTGCAGCAGCATCAACGTCTCGGCGTAATAGGGCCGGGCGATGCGGTTGACGATGAAGCCTGGCGTGGAACGCGTGTGCACCGCCGTCTTGCCCCAGCGGCCGGCGAGCTCGAAGACGGCCTGCGCGACCTCGGGCGCAGTGCCCAGGCCGGATACCACCTCGACCAGCTTCATCAGCGGCACCGGATTGAAGAAGTGCATGCCGACGAGGCGCTCGGGCTTGTGCATACCGCGCGCCAGCGCCGTCACCGAGATGGACGAGGTGTTGGTGGCAATGACGGCGTCGGCGGGCAGCAAGGCCTCCAGCTCGGCGAACAGCGCGCGCTTCACCTCCAGGTTCTCGACGATGGCCTCGATGACGAGGTCGGCGCTGCCGAGAGCCTCCACCGGCGTGATGCGCGCCAGCGTCGCCTGGGCCGCATCCGCGGTCAGCTTGCCCTTGGTGACCAGGCCGCCCAGCGTGGCCGAGAGCTTGCTCTTGGCGGCCTCGGCGGCGCCAGCGCGGGCGTCGAAGAGGGCCACCTCGTGGCCGGCCTGGGCGGCCACTTGCGCGATGCCGGCGCCCATCAGGCCGGCGCCGACGACGAGGATGCGGGAGTTGTTCAGATTCATTCGGAGGCCGTCCAGTTGGGCTTGCGCTTGGCCAGGAAGGCGGCGAAGCCTTCGCGGGCCTCGGGCGTCTTGCGCACGCGGGCAATCGTTTGGGCCGTCAGCTCGCGCACCTCGGCGGTGACCGGGCCGGGCGACAGCTGGGCATAGAGCTGCTTGATCTCGCCCTGGGCGGCGGGGCCGCAGGCCAGCAGCTCGGTGATGAAGGCGTCGACGGCCGCGTCCAGCCCCTCGACCGGCACGACGCGCTGCACGAGGCCGACACGCATGGCTTCGGTGGCATCGATGCGGCTGGCCGTCAGCGCCAGGCGGCGCGCCTCGCGCAGGCCCACGGCGTTGACGAGATGCGGACCGATGACGGCGGGCAGGATGCCCATGCGGGCCTCGCTGACCGAAAAGCTCGCCGCCTCGGCGGCGACGGCCATGTCGCAGGCGGCCACCAGGCCGACGCCGCCACCCAGGGCCGCGCCCTGCACGCGGGCGAGCGTGGGCTTCGGGGTCTCGGCAATGCGCGCCAGCATGGCCGAGAAGCGGCGCGCGTCGGCGAGGTTGTCGTCCTGCGAGGCGGCGGCGGCGCGCTGCATCCACTGCAGGTCGGCACCGGCGCTGAAATGCTTGCCTGAGCCGGCCAGCACGATGGCGCGCACGCTGGCGTCGTCGCCCAGCTGCGCAAAGGCCGCATCCAGTTCGGCGATCAGCGTCTCGTCGAAGGCATTGAAGACGGCCGGGCGGTTCATCGTCAGCACGGCCACGCCGTCGCCGCGGCGCTGCAGGTCGAGGGAGGTCCAGGAAGGCATGCGGGCATTCTGCACGTTTCCCGACCGATCGGTCGACTCTGCCATTCAGGCGCTCCAGCCCGCCGTTCGCCGCTCGATTGGCGCCGCGCCACCGCCCCGCCTCCTAGACTGCCGCCATGCCTCGCCTCGACGACTATGTCCAATGGTTCTATCCCGGCTCGCGCCGTGTCTTCACGCCCGCGGAGATGGCCCGTGGCGGCGACCAGGCCTGGCCGTCGGGCATAGACCAGTACGTCTTTGTCAACGTCATCCTGCTGCTGGCCGCGTTCTCGCACCAGATGTCCAAGGGCACGCGGCCGGTGGCGTGGTTCCTGTCGCTGTTCATCACCTCCGTTGCGCTGGCCGTGGCGCGCGGGCTCTGGCGCAACCCGAGCCGGCGCCGGCTGAACATCGCTTGCTACGGCATTGCGGCGGTCGTCGCGGTGTTCTTCGTCGTGCTGATCAGGACGGGCTGGCGCGAGGCCGCCATCGACCACGCGGCGCTGGCGGTGGTGGTCATGACGGCCATCCTGTCGGCCTGGTGGGGTTTGACCGTCTACCGCGTGGAGCAGATCGAGGCGCGGCTGCGCGAGCTCGCCGAGCAGGACATTGCGCTGCGCCTGCAGACGCGCCTGGCCGCGGCGCAGATCCAGCCCCATTTCCTGTTCAACACCCTCGCCTCGCTGCAGCACTGGGTGGACACCGGCGACGCCCGCGCCGCACCGCTGCTGCGCGACTTCACGGCCTATCTGCGCGCGACGCTGCCGATGTTCGACCGCGAGCTGCAACCGCTGGCCGAAGAGATGGAAATGGTGCGCCGCTACCTGACCATCATGCAGGCCAGGCTGGGTGCGCGGCTCGCCTTCAGCATCGCCATGCAGGTCGACCTGGACAGCCCGGTGCCGCCGGGCATCGTGCTGACGCTGGTGGAGAACGCCATCGCCCACGGCATCGAGCCCCAGCTGCGCGGCGGCCATGTCGAAATCGCCGCACGCCACGAGGCCGATCGCCTGGTGCTGACCATCACCGATGACGGCCCGGGCCTCACGCCCGGCTGGACCGAGGGCGTGGGCCTGTCCAACACCCGGCGCCGCCTGCTCGGCGCCTACCCCAGCGCCACGCTGACGCTGACCGACGCCACGCCCGGCTGCACTGCCACCCTGACCCTGCCCCTGCCATGAACTTCACCGCCCTGATCGCCGACGACGAGGAGGCCCCGCGCGAGCAGCTGCGCGCGGCACTGGCCCGCCTGTGGCCCGAGCTGGACATCGTCGCCGCCAGCACCAATGGTGCCGAGGCCTGGGACGACTGCCTGGCCCATGAGCCGGCCATCGCCTTCCTCGACATCCGCATGCCCGGCCTCACCGGGCTGGAGGTGGCGCGCCGCCTGTCCGCCCTGGCCCAGCCGCCGCTGATCGTCTTCGTGACGGCCTACGACGACCACGCGCTGGCGGCCTTCGACGCCGGTGCGGTCGACTATGTGCTCAAGCCCGTCGACGACGAGCGCCTGGCGCAGACGTTGGCCCGGCTGCGCGCGCGCTTGGCCCAACCGATGGCGGACACGACGGCCCTGCAGCGCCTGCTGGCCAGCCTGCCGCAGGCCAAACCGGTGCCGCGCCCCATCCAGGCCAGCGTCGGGCGCGACGTGCTGCTGATCCCACCGGAGGAAATCATCTACTTCGAGGCCGACCAGCGCTACACCCGCGTCGTCCACCAGAGTGGCGACGCGCTGATCCGCACGCCGCTGCGCGAGCTGCTGACGCAGTTCGACCCGGAGCAGTTCTGGCAGATCCACCGCAGCGTGCTCGTCAACAGCCGCTGCATCGCCAAGGCCATCCGCGTGGACGAGGGCACCATGGTCGTCACGCTGCGCGGGCGCGACGACAAGCTGCCGGTGTCGCGGCAGTTCCAGGCCCTGTTCAAGGGGCAATGAAGGGCAAACCCTTGGGCACCGGCGTGGGCCGTCTCCAGACAATCCGCCGCATTCCAGGCCCCTAGTTCTTGGGGCCACATCAAGACAGACACCGCCGCCATGCCCACCCCACTGCCCACTCCGCGCTTCGACCATTTCTACCGCTACGACGAACTGACGGCCCTGCTGTTCGCCTATGCCGAGGCCCGCCCCAACCTGGTGTCGGTGCGCTCCATCGGCAAGAGCTACGAGGGCCGCGACATCTGGGTCGTCGTCATCACGAACCTGGCCAGCGGCATGGACATCGACAAGCCGGCGATGTGGATAGACGGCAACATCCACGCCGCCGAGCTGACCGCATCGACGACCTGCATCTACTACGTGCACCAGTTGCTCAGCATGCATGGCGGCACGTCGGCCGAGGCCCAGCAGGTGAACCGCCTGCTGGACACGCGCACCCTCTACATCGTGCCGCGCCTGAACCCCGATGGCGCCGAGCTGGCCTTGGCCGACCGGCCGCGCCACATCCGCAGCTCGACGCGGCCCTACCCCTACACCGAGGAGCCGGTCGACGGCCTGACCATCGAGGACGTCGACGGCGATGGCCGCATCCTGACCATGCGCGTGCCCGACCCGCACGGTGGCTACAAGAAGCACGCCGCCGACCCGCGCCTGATGGTGCCCCGCGAACCGGGCGAGCAGGGCGGCGAGTACTACCGCCTCATCCCCGAGGGCTTCATCAAGAACCACGACGGGCTGACGGTCAGGATCAACCCCGACCGCGAAGGGCTGGACCTGAACCGCAACTTCCCTGGCGAATGGCGCCAGGAGTTCGAGCAGATGGGCGCCGGCCCCTACCCGACCAGCGAGCCCGAAGTGCGGGCCATGGTGGACTTCATCACCCAGCACCCCAACATCGGCGCGGCCATCAGCTATCACACGCACAGCGGCGTCATCCTGCGCCCCTGCGGCACGCGCAGCGACAAGGACATGACGCCCGAGGACCTGTGGCTGATCAAGAACTTCTCGGCCCTGGGCGTGAAGCACACGGGCTACCCGGCCATCAGCATCTACGAGGAATTCCGCTACCACCCCAAGGACGTCATCACCGGCACACAGGACTGGGTCTACGAGCACCTGGGCGCGCTGTTCTGGGTGGTGGAGCTGTGGTCGCCCAGCAAGGAAGCCGGCGTCGAGATCGAGAAGTACATCGACTGGTACCGCCAGCACCCGGTCGAGGACGACGTCAAGCTGCTGAAGTGGAGCGACGAGCAGTGCGGCGGCCAGGCCCACGTCGCCTGGACGCCCTTCCAGCATCCGCAGCTCGGCGCCGTCGAGATCGGTGGCTGGGACAAGATGAACTACTGGCGCAACCCGCCGCCGGCCCTGCGCGAACGCGAGGCCGCGCGCTTCCCGGCCTGGATGACGCAGATCGCGATGAGCCTGCCCAAGCTGGAGCTGATCCGCACCGAGGTGCGGGCGCTGGGCCCCGACATGTGGCGGGTGCGCCTGGCGGTCGCGAATGCGGGCTATCTGCCGGCCTATGTGACGCAGCGGGCGCTGGAGCGCAAGACGGTGCGCGGCGTCATGTTCGAGATCCACCTGCCCAGCGGCGACCCGGCCATCAGCCTGGTCAGCGGCAAGGAGCGCATGGAAGGCCCGCAGCTCGAGGGCCACGCGCCCAAGCAGAGCCAGCTCGCCTTCCTGCCCAACAAGCAGCCCACGGGCGACCGCGCGGTGGCCGAGTGGGTCGTGCGCGCGCCGGTGGGCACGCGGCTGGCACTGTCGGCCAGCGCCGAGCGCGCCGGCATCATCCGCACCGAGGTCGTGCTGGACTGAGGGGAATCCTGCGGCTCGCCGGTTGGGGCGACGGGCGCCTGGGGCTCAGCCCCGCTCGAAATCGAGCAACAAGCTCATCACCTTGGTGGTGATGATGTCCACCGCCGGACCGTTGGCACCGTGCGGCAGGATCACGTCGGCGTTGCGCTTGGTCGGCTCGATGAACTGCTTGTGCATGGGGCGCACGGTTTCCAGATACTGGCTCACCACCGACTCGGTGCTGCGGCCACGCTCCGAAATATCGCGCTGCAGCCGACGGATGAACCGCACGTCCGAGGCCGTGTCCACATAGATCTTCAGCGACATCATGTTGCGCAGCCTGGTGTCGTACAAGGCGAACAGGCCCTCGACAACGATCACCGGTGCGGGCTTCACGGTGATGGTTTCGCTGGAGCGGTTGTCGGCCGAGAAGTCATACACCGGCATCTCGATCGCCTCACCCTTGCGCAGCGCGGCCAGGTGCTGCGCCATCAGCGGCCAGTCAAAGGCATCGGGATGGTCGTAGTTCTGCTTGCGCCGGTCTTCGGGCGGCATGTGGGACTGGTCCCGGTAGTAGTCATCCTGCATGACCACCGCCACCTTCTCCGGCCCGATGGCGGCCAACACCTGACGCGTCACCGTCGACTTGCCGCTGCCGCTGCCCCCTGCCACACCGATGACGAAAGGCTTGTGAGGGGTTTTGGGCATGAGGTCGTGGAGCGGGCGTGGGCGATGCCTGGGAATTTACAAGCTGGCGAGCGGATTGTGTGCGGCCTCGGGCTCCGCTTCAGGCTGGTTGCCGCCTTTCACCAGCGGATCTGCTGCCAACCAGCAGTCGCAATGTCAACGTGCTCTAGCCTTTCAGCGGCAACAGCACTCCAATGGCCGCAATGATGGCGCCGCACACATGATTGAAACCTCGCCCCGCCCGGGCCAGCCAAGCGGTGACGCGCTGAGCCATGCCTGCGATCAGCATCTCGGTGGCGACCTCGACGGCGGCGAAGGTGCCAGCGATGAAGAGGAACTGGGTTGAGATCGGACGCGCCGGATCGATGAAGCTGGGCAGAAAGGCGCTGAAGAACAACAGCACCTTGGGGTTGGTCACGGCCGACAGAAGCCCTTGCAGAAACAGGGCGCCGCCGGTGGCCGCTTCGGTGGTGTCCGCCGCAGAGACGCCCACCGGAGGCGACCGCCACACCTGGACGCCCAACCACACCAGATAGACGCCACCGACCCACTTCATGATAGTCAGTGCCGTGGCCGAGGTTTGCAGGAGCGCACCGATGCCGAACATCGACAGCGCGATGACCGCAACGAAACCGATGACTCCGCCCATGACGGTGAACGCGGCCTTGCGACATCCGTGCACAGCGCCATGCGTCAGCGCCAGCAGGCCGTTAGGGCCGGGCGACATTGACAGGCCGACGATGGCGGCAAGGTAGAGGAGCCAGGTGTGCAAGTCCACGAGCGTGCGGTTCTGCGCGATGTTGGGCCGAGTGCGCGGCACAGGCCATCAGGCCGCCTCCACCCTCTCGCAATAGGCCTTGAACGCTCGCTGCCATGCCGGCCTCGCCAGGCACCGGTCGCGGTATGCCACGACGCCAGGGTAGGGCGTGATCAGGGTTTCGTCCTTGACACCTGCCGACAGCACGTGGGCCATCAGGATGTCCGCGGCCGTGAAACTGTCTGTCGCGACGAACTCGCGCCCGGTCAGCCAGCGCTCCAGATTGCCCAACACGCGATGGACCCATCCGACCAGGAACTCGCGGGGCTTGGCGCAGCCACCGTCGGCCGTCCAGTCATGCACCATCAGCGCCATCAAGGGCAGTTCGACCGTGCTCAATGCAGCAAAACACCAGCGCGACACCTGCGTCTCGCCCGCCAAGTCTGCCGGAATGAGCTGGCCTGCCTTTTTCGCCAGGTAAAGGACGATGGCGGCCGATTCGGACACCACCATCCCGTCGTCGTCGATCGCCGGGATCTGCTCAAACGGACTGAGCCGGCGATAGGCCTCGGTGTTCAGGTCGTGTGCCGGATGGTCCAAGCCGGCGATCTCGAAGGGCAGCTGCATCTCTTCCAGAGCCCAGAGCACGCGGAGGTCGCGGGTGTGGGTGCGCGCGCCGGCATTGACCTTGGCAAATCCGTAGACAGTGAGCATGGTGATCCTTTCAGTGCTTCGACTTGGCGTTCACGATAGGCTCACCGGAGCGATCCGCACAGCCACAGTGACGAGCCGGTTTGACCGGCACAGATTGCACCCAGGGACGGCTGTACCAGCTGCATCCATCGCCGTCTGTGCCAGTCAGACCGCTCCGCACAAGGACAGAATGCCTGGATGTCAGCAGTGCCTGAGCCCGCGGAGCCCGCAACCTTGTACCTGCGGATCGCCGACAGCATCGCCGCGCCCATCCGTAACGGGACTCTGGCGCTTGGCGAGCGGATTCCCTCGGTGCGCGAGCTTTCGCGCCGCCACGGCGTGTCACTCGGCACGGTCGTGCAGGCCTATCGGCTGCTGGAAGACGCGCGCCTCATCGAAGCCCGGCCTCGCTCGGGCTACTTCGTCACGGCACGGCCGCCCGGCCTGCCCGAACCCGAGGTTTCCAACCCGCCAACGAGTTCACTCGCCGTGGACGTCAGCTCGCTGGCCGAACGCGTCATGCAGCTTGCGCACGACCCGAGCTACGTCTCCTTTGGAGCCGCCTGCCCCAGCCCTGAGCTGTTCTCGCAGGATCGCGTGCGACGGGCTGTGGCCCGTGCCGCGCAACGCCATGGTGCCTCGCTGACACGCTATGCCATCGGCCCGGGCGACGACGGCCTGCGCCGCGCCATTGCCCGGCATGGGCTCTATTTGAGCTGTCAGCTCGACCCGCGCGACATCGTCGTCACCAACAGCTGCCTGGAGTCCATTGCGCTGTGCCTGCGTTCGGTAACCCGGCCGGGTGATGTGGTGGCGCTGGAATCGCCGACGCTTTTCAGCTTCCTCGTCATCCTGGAGAGCTTGCATCTCCGTGCGCTGGAGATTCCCACTCACCCACGCACCGGCTTGTCTGTCGACGCGCTGCAACTCGCTCTCGACACCCAGCCCGTGAAGGCCGTGCTGGCCGTGCCCACGCTTTCAAACCCGATAGGCGCCTGCATGCCGCTCGCCGAGCGCCGACGCCTGGCGCAGTTGGTGGCCGAGCGCCGTATACCGCTCATCGAAGACGTGCTGTGCAACGACCTCGCCGCAAGCGACGAGCACCGTCACGCCGTGCGCGGGTTCGATCCAACCGGCCATGTCATGCTTTGCGGTTCGTTTTCCAAGACTGTGGCGCCCGGGTTGCGCCTGGGCTGGGTGGACGCCGGCCGCTGGAGCGGCCAGGTCGCGCGACTCAAGCAAGCCACCAGCGGCAGCCAGTCCACCGTGCTTGAGCAAGCATTGGCCGATCTGTTGACACAGCCCGGCGTCGAAGCCGGCCGGCGCCGCCTGCGCGACGCGCTTGCGACCCGCGTCGACGAAGCTCGCAGCCTCGTCGCCCGCCATTTCCCGCCCGGCACGCGGGTGACCAACCCGGCAGGCGGTCTGATCCTGTGGGTGGAGCTGCCGCTCGGCACTGACGCGCTCGGGCTTCACCAGGCGGCTTTGGCGGAGGGCATCGTCGTTTCACCGGGCACCATGTTCAGTGCCACCGACCACTTCCGCCATTGTGTTCGGCTGGGTCTCGGCGGGGACTGGGACGAGACACACCGGCGCGCGCTTAAGCACGTTGGGACGCTTGCAGCAGCGCAGGTGCGGCAAGCGCACCGCCTTTAAGACCCGGCGTGCGGGCGCCTAGCCGCTGACCGCTTCAGGCTGAGGCTGTGTGAAAACGCGATCTCAACGGCGTTTCAGGGGTCTCGACACCCTTGGCACTTCGGCGATCGTTGATCCTGACGCGATCTGATAGGCCGCTTTCTCGCCGGTCCGTCGACTGGTGGTGTTTTCACACAGCCTCGGCTGGAAGCGGACGCCTGATCTATGTAGCGATGGTCACCGCGAGGCCCGCGTCAGCAAGCGTCTGGGCTGCCTTGGCAGCCTGCGGCTTTGGCCAAAACGGACCGATGCGGAGCACTTCAGCACTTCTTACTCGCTTCGCAAACGCCGTTGTTGATTCAGCATCTTTGCCCGGTTGGACGCGTCGGAGCGCGAGGATCTGCTCCGTGGTCAGCGCGTTTGGTCGCAGCTCAATCCACCAATCACGCTCAACCTCCAATGAGCCTTCAGGTCCTGGCTCGCTCCGATTCCAACCGCATCGCGGACAGAACGAAATCCGAAGCACGCTCCGACCGTCAGCCGGTCGATGACTAACTGCCACAACAACATGGCAGGTGGGGCAAAGCTCTTTAGTGTTCAACTGGTTAGGCATAGCCCAAGAACGAGGCTACAAGGACATGAAGCATAGGCCCGCTACCGCTGCCAAGCAGCCCCTCAGGTCGCCCGTACGACCAGCTCCGTCGGCATGATCTCGCTGGCAGCGCCCTGGCCGCCGATGAGGTCCAGCACCTTGCGCGCCAGCAGCACGCCGCCGTGGTGCCAGTCCTGGCGCACGCTGGTCAGCGGCGGCGCAAAGCTCTGGGCCGCCGGCGAGTCGTCATAGCCGATCACCGACACGGCCTCGGGCACGGCCAGGCCGGCGTCGGTGAAGGCGCGCACGGCGCCCATGGCGAGCAGGTCGCTGGCCGCGAACAGGCCGTCCGGCGGCTTGCCCCCTTTCGCAAGGTGCGCCTGCACGGCCGTGAAGCCGGCGCCGAAGGTGAAGGCCGCCGGCGTCAGCGTCTGCGTCTTGAGCCCGGCCTTCTTCAGCGCCTTGGCAAAGCCCTGCTGGCGGTCACGGATCTCGGCATGGCGCACATCGCCGAGGAAGAGCAGCTCGCGCCGCTGCAGCGTGATGAGGCGCTCGGCCGCGCAGGCGCCACCATGGGCGTTGTCGCCACCGACGACGACCGCATCGCCGCGGCCATGCTCGGCACCCCAGACGACCATGGGCAGGCCCATGGCCGCGGCCGACTTCACGGCCGAGCCGTTGGCGCCCTGGCCGAGCAGGATGACGCCGTCCGCCGACGCCGCCATGCCCTGGCCGGGGCTCTGCAAGGCCGACAGCAGCACGCTGTAGCCGCGCGAGGTCAGCTCCTGCGTGATGCCGCCCAGCAGCTGCAGCGGGTAGGCGTCGGTCATCGGCCGGTCGGTGTCGGGCTGCATCTCCAGCATGACGGCCACCATGTGGCTGCGGCGCAGCCGCAGGTTGCGCGCATGGTGGTTGAAGCGATAGCCCGCCGCCTCGGCCAGCGTCTTGATGCGCTCACGCGTGGCCGGCGTGACCGAGGGGCTGTCGCGCAGCGCGCGCGAGACGGTGATGGTCGACACGCCAGCGAGTGCGGCGATCTGCTCCATCGTGACCGGCTTGCTCTCGGTCATGCCACTTTTTGTTCGAGCACGTAGTTCGCGCCGTCGTACTGGCCCAGCTTCTCCACCAGCAGCGGCAGGCACTCGGCCAGCTCGTCGTGCAGCGTGAAAGGCGGGTTGGCGATGAACATGCCACTGCCCAGCATGCCCAGTCCCTTGCCGTCCGGGCGGTCGGCGGGCTCGGCCACGGTCAGGCGCACATGCAGCCAACCCTTCTTGGCAGCAGCGTCGGCACTGCCCTTCAGGCGCGCCGCAAGTTGGCTCGACTCCAGCAGCTGCAGCTGCGGGTACCAGATCATGACGACGGTGTCGGCCGCGCGCTCCAGCGCCTCGCGCAGCGCGGCGAGCACCTTGCCGTAGTCGCTCTTGATCTCATAGGACGGGTCCATCAGCAGCGCCGCGCGGCGCGTCGGCGACGGCAGCTCGGCCTTGATGGCGGCGAAGCCATCGGTGTCGCGCACCTGGGTCTGCGCGCGCGACTCGAGGTAGCTGGCCAGGATGCGGTGGTCGGTCGAGTGCAGCTCGTAGACGCGCAGCCGGTCGGTCTCGCGCAGCAGCATGTGGGCGATGGCCGGCGAGCCGGGGTATTGGCGCAGCTGGCCGTCGGGGTTGAAGGCGCGCACCAGGTCCAGGTAGTCGGCCAGCGGCGCGGGCAGGTCCTTGCGGTCGTAGAGCCTGGCGACGCCCTCGGCGTACTCGCCCTTCTTCTGCGCATAGCGGCCCTCGACGGAGTAGCCACCGGCGCCGGCGTGGGTGTCGATGAGGGTGTAGGGCTTGTCCTTTTCACCCATGTAGCGCAGCACGCGGGTCAGCACGAGGTGCTTGAGGACGTCGGCATGGTTGCCGGCATGGAAGGCGTGGCGGTAGGCGAGCATGGGGCGATTGTCGCTAACACATCCGGGATCAACCCCGCCAGGACGGGGAAAGGCGACGAAAGCCAGACTTGCAACCATCCGTCTCGTCCCTATTTCACCGTCATGCCTACCCTCTTCGACCCCGTCCGCTTCGGCGACATCCCGCTGGCCAACCGCGTCGTCATGGCGCCTTTGACGCGCAACCGCGCCACCCGCCAGACCCCGCATGAGCTGCACGTCGAGTACTACCGCCAGCGCGCCGGCGCCGGGCTGATCATCACGGAGGCCACCCAGATCCGCCCCGACGGCCAGGGCTATTTCGACACCCCGGGCATCCACACGCCCGAGCAGATCGCCGCCTGGAAGCAGGTCACCGACGCCGTGCATGCCGAAGGCGGCAAGATCGTCGTGCAGCTCTGGCATGTGGGCCGCATCTCGCTGAAGAGCCTGCAGCCGGGCGGCCAGCAGCCGGTGTCGTCGACCAACCGCGCCGCCAAGACCAAAACCTATGCCGCCTATGGCGAGCTGGTACCCACCGACGAGCCGCGTGCCCTGGCCACGMACGAGATCCCGCAGCTGATCGCCGACTATGTGCAGGCCGCCAAGAACGCCATCGCGGCGGGCTTCGACGGTGTCGAGATCCACAGCGCCAACGGCTATCTGCTCGACCAGTTCCTGCGCGACAGCGCCAACGACCGCAACGACGAATACGGCGGCTCCATCGAGAACCGCGCCCGCCTGCTCATCGAGGTCATGACGGCGACGGCCGGCACCATCGGCGCGGGCCGCACGGCGCTGCGCCTGTCGCCCGTCACGCCGAGCAACGACATCGGCCAGGACAGCAACCCGCAGGCTCTCTTCAACTACGTCGCCGAGCAGTTGGCGCCGCTGAAGCTGGCCTTCCTGGAAGTGGTGGAGGGCGCCACCGGCGGCGCGCGCGACATCGCACCCTTCGACTACGCCGAACTGCGCCGCCGCTTCGCCGGCCCCTACATCGCCAACAACGGCTATGACCGCGGCATGGCTCTGGATGCCGTCGCCAGCGGCAAGGTCGATGCGGTGGCCATCGGCCGGCCCTTCATCGCCAACCCCGACCTCGTCGAACGCATCCGCGACGACCAGCCCTGGGCCCTGCCGCAGAAGGAGACCTTCTACGGCGGAGGCGTCCAGGGCTACACGGACTACCCGGCGCTGAAACAGGCCTGATCCATACGTCGCCGATATGGCGATGTGATATTTCAGATATTTGACGACTGGAGTTGCCGTCTCTAGTGTGGGGGCCGTCCTTGGGACGACCCCGAATAAACACTGGAGACAAGCAATGAATCGCCTTCTCGCGCTGGCCTTGGCGGCCACGCTGGCGGGGCCCGCCCTCGCGGCCGACCCCATCAAGATCCTCTTCGTCGGCAACAGCTACACCTTCGGCCGTGTCGACCCGGTGCTGAGCTACAACGCCGCCGCCGTGCACGACCTGACGGCCGGCTTCAACGCCATCAACCCGGCCGGCACCAACAGCTTTCCCGCCGGCACGGTGGGCTCGGGCAGCTTCGAGCCCCACCCCTGGGGCGGCGTGCCGGGCATCTTCAAGAAGATGACCGACGAGGCGGGCATGAGCTACGACGTGTCACTGTCCACGCGCAACGCGGCCTCGCTGCGCGGTCAGTTCCTGGACACGGCCAACAGCGACTGGAAGCTGCGCGAGAACGTCGCCACGCAGCAGTGGGGCGCCGTCGTGCTGCAGGAGCAAAGCGACGCGGCCCTGCCGGCCGGCAAGGGCAAGAACGCCAACCTCGCCACCTTCAACGCCTACGCCGACCAGTTCGAGCGCTTCATCCACAACGGCGCAGCCCAGAGCTACAAGGAATCGGCACTGTTCGGCAGCCTGGCGGCCTGCACGGCCACGGGCCTGTCGGCGGGCAGCTGCGGCACGACGCGCAACATCGCCGCCAACACGAACGCGAGCGCCAATACCAAGGTCTATCTGGAGCAGAGCTGGGCCCGGCCCGACATGGTGGAGGCGCACAAGGTCACGACGCCCGACCTGACGAGCAGCGACGGCCGCCCCATCGTCGACGCGGCCGGCGGCAACGCGACGCTGTACTACAACAGCCTCGCGGCGATGACGGCCGACCTGCACGACTCCTTCTACGCCAAGGCCGCCTCCAACCCGGGCTTTGCCGGCGTGGTGCCGGTGGGCGATGCCTTCCAGCTCGCGGTCGACCAGGGCCTGGCCCAGGGCAGCGGCTTCTACAACGCCGGCGGCACCTTCGCCGAGACGGCCGGTGCGCTGAACCTGTGGTGGCTGGACCGCACACATGCGAGCAAATACGGCTCCTATCTGTCCGCCCTGACGCTGTTCGGCAGCATCACCGGCCGCGACCCGCTGACGCTGGGCGTGGGCGAGCAGGCGGCCATCGACCTCGGCATCGACGCGACGACGGCGCGCGCGCTGCAGCGCGTGGCCAGCCAGCAGCTCGGCTTCACGACGGCCGTGCCGGAGCCGCAGAGCCTGGCCCTGCTGCTCGCCGGCCTGGGCGTCATCGCCCTCAGGACTGGAAAGCGCCGGGGTGGCGCGCCGGCCCGCTGAGGGCCTGGCTGGTGTGCGGGTGGCGGTACTCGCGCGACGGCGAGAGCCGCAGCCCGCCACCTTCGCCCGCATCGACTGCCTTGCCGCGCAGTGAGGATTCGGGCTTGAGCCGGTAGTCGTCGCGCGCCGCGCGCACGAACTCGTCCCACTCGGCCGTGAAGTTGGCGCGCCGCGTCCAATGCCCCTCGGCCGCGAGCTTGGGTGCGCCGACGAGCAGGTTGTTGGCCAGCACGACCTCGGCCTGCGGCGGCGTCACGCGCAGCCAAATACCGCCATTGGGGCCACCGCTGGGCAACTGGTCCACCAGCGTGTTGTTGACGAGGTAGAGGGCCTGCTTCTCCCACTTGGCACCTTCGACGCCGAAGGAGATCACATGCGGGTTCTCCGTCGTCGAGCTCTGCATGATGAGGTTGCCCATGACGACGGCGACGCCGCCGTTGGGAAACTCCAGCTCATAGCTCGCGCGGCCGCCGATCTCGTCGCTGAGCCGGTTGTAGAGGATGTGGTTGAGCGCCGCGCGGCTCTTCAGCAGATGGCCGAGCCGGCCGTGATGGAAATAGCTGCCCGTCACGGCCAGCCGCCTGATGGCACCGACGTAGACGTTATGCGTCTTGCCCTCGCGCAAGGCGATGGCGCCGAAGTCGCAGTCGACGATGTCGAGTTCGATGCCGTCGTCATTGGCCGTCAGCACGCCGTTCTCGTTGTCGACGAAGCTGCAGCCCACCAGCGTCAACGAACCCGCCTCGACGCGAATGCCGGCGCCATTGCGGTCGGGCACCGCGGCGCCGACGAAGTCGAAGCCCTCGATGCGCTGGCGCTGGCCGCTCATCACGAAGATGCCCTTGCCTTGGGCGTGCGCGCCGTTCGCGATCAGCCTCACGCGGCCGCCGACGGCACGCAGCGTCAGCTCATGCTGGCGCCAGCTCGCGACGTCGGCCACGTAGTCGCCCGCATCGACCTCGATGAGCATGCCGTCCTTGGCCTGCCGCGCCGCGGCCGCCAGCGACTTGACGGCGCGCCGGGGCCCGACCTGCAGCGCCGGGCCAGCATGGGCGGCAAGGGGCGCCAGGCCCGCTGCGACCAACAGCGACCGGCGGCGCATCAGGCCTTCTTCTTCATCTTGGCCTTGAAGAGTTCGACGATGCCAACCTCGCGCGGCCCCGGGATCAGCTCGAAGGCCTCGCCGACAGCTATCGTGCCTTCCCGCCTCACGGCCAGATAGAAGCCGCAGTAGCCGCTCTGAACCATCAGCTTGGCCGCCTGGTTGAAGCCCATGTGGGCATTGAACTTGAAGCAGGGGTAGCGCGGCTCGGAGACGGCGAGCTCGCAGTCCGCAAAGCGCAGCACGTCGCCTATCCAGACCTTGCTCTCCAGCAGGCCCGACAGCGTCAGGTTCTCGCCGCAATCGCCCGGCCGCAGGGCGCCCTCGACCTTGGCCTGGCCACGCACCGTGCTCCAGAAGGCGTAATGCTCCTGCGGGTAGGCATAGACGGCTTTGGAGAGGCCGCCATGCACGCTGAGGTCAGCCTGCTCGTCGCCCTCCAGGCCCAGGGGCCGCACCGCGATGCGGCCCTCACGGGGGCGCTTGCGGATGGCGGAGTCCAGGGACTCGCCTGAGGTCGCGACGAAATGTTCGACAGGGGCGGTATTCACGCTGAGGACTTGCATGCCGGGCATTGTCGAGGAGGCTTTCGGCGTGTTGGCCTACAAGGGTCTGCTGGCTGGCCATCTAGGCTTCTGCAAAAATCCCAAGGGAGAGCCATGAACGCACTCGACACCGGCGCCAGGGTTTGGGCCGGGCTGGCCGTGCCGCCTTCCAGCGCGCTGATGTTCGTCGTCGGCGTATTGCTGGCCGGCGCCCTGGCCGGCGAATTCATCGCCGCGACGACGCGGCTGCCGCGCGTCGTCGGCTACACGCTGGCGGGCTGCGTGGCGGCCGCCTTTGGCCAWGGCGTGGCCATGCCGCTGGCCGGCGCGGCCCAGACCGTCACCGACCTGGCCCTGGGCCTGCTGCTGTTCGAGATCGGCAGCCGCGTGCACCTGCGCTGGCTGGTCCGCAACCCCGGCCTGGCCTTGACCAGCCTGGCCGAGTCCCTGCTCAGCGCCGTGGCGGTGGCCGTGGTGCTGCGCTTCTTCGACCTCGGCTGGCAGACGACCATCGCCTGCGCCATCCTGGCCATGCCAGCACCGGCCGCCGTGTCGGGCCGCGTCGCGATGGAGTTGGGCGCCGAGGGTCAAGTCACTCAGCGGGCTTCGCTGCTGACGGCGTTGAACACGCTGTACGCCGTGGTCGCGCTGATCCTGATGCGCACCTGGTGGGCGGCGGACGATGGTGGCAGCCTGCCCCAGGCGCTGGCCGGCCTGGCAATCTCGCTGCTGACCACGCTGGGCCTGGCGGCGCTGCTGGCCGGTGCCGTCTATCTCGTCGCGCGGCGGCTCGACCTGCGCAACGAGAGCGCCGTGCTGCTGCTGTTCGGCCTGGTTGCCTTCGCCATCGTCGCGGCGCGCGCCATCGGCGTGTCGACGCTGCTGATGCCGCTGCTGGCCGGCCTGCTGCTGCGCAACACCAGCGAACGCCCCTGGGTCTGGCCGCGCCACTTCGGCACCTCGGGCGGCGCCCTGGTGCTGATGCTGTTCGTCATCGTCGGCTCGGCCTGGTCACCCAAGATCCTCGTCGCCGGCGGTTTCGCGGCGCTGGCGCTGCTGGCGACCCGCTTCGTCGCCAAGACCATCGCCATCGTGGCGCTGGCGCCCCTGGCCAAGTCCAGCTGGCGCCAGGGCCTGGCCCTGTCCATCACGATGACGCCGCTGTCGGCCACGGCCCTGGTCATGCTCAGCGAGCTGATGCGCGCCGAGCCCGGGCTGGCCGCCGGCGCCGTGCCCATCATCCTGGCCAGCATTGCCGTGCTGGAGCTGATCGGCCCGATTGCCGTGCAGTTCGCGCTGCGCCTGGCCGGCGAGCTGCCACCGGCGCCCAAGCGCCGCAATCGCCAAGAGAACGGCAAGGAAGGCAAGCAATGAGCCTGGGGGTCTTCTCCAAATCGCAGCCACTGACGCTGGGCGTCGAGCTGGAACTGCAGATCGTCAACAGCGCCGACTACGACCTCGCGCCCGTCTCCGCCGACCTGCTGCGGCTGATGGAAAAGCGCAGCATTCCCGGCGACGTGAAACCCGAGATCACCAGCAGCATGATCGAGCTGGCCACCGGCGTGTGCACGGGCTTCGGCCAGGTGTTGTCGGAGCTCGGCCAGATACGGGACGCGCTGGTGGGCTGCGCCGAGCAGCTCGACGTCAGCCTGTGCGGTGGCGGCACCCACCCCTTCCAGCACTGGAAGCGCCAGCGCATCTTCGAGACGCCGCGCTTTCACGAGCTGTCGTCGCTGTACGGCTATCTGTCCAAGCAGTTCACCATCTTCGGTCAGCATGTGCACATCGGCTGCCCGAGCGCCGACGAGGCCCTGGTGCTGCTGCATGGCATGAGCCGCTTCATCCCGCACCTGATTGCGCTCGCGGCGTCGTCGCCTTTTGTGCAGGGCGAAGACACCGGCTTCGACTCCGCGCGGCTGAACTCGGTGTTCGCCTTCCCGCTGAGCGGCCGCGCCCCCTTCGTGCAGACCTGGGACGACTTCGAGACCTACTTCACCAAGATGACCCGCACCGGCGTCGTCTCGGGCATGAAGGATTTCTACTGGGACATCCGCCCCAAGCCCGAGTTCGGCACCATCGAGGTCCGCGTACTGGACACGCCGCTGACCATCGAGAAGGCCGCGGCCCTGGCTGGCTTCATCCAGTGCCTGGCGCGCTGGATCACGGTGGAGAAGCCGTTCAAGCTCAGCGAGGACGACTATCTGCCCTACACCTTCAACCGCTTCCAGGCCTGCCGCTTCGGCCTGGACGGCACCTTCGTCGACCCCGAGAGCGGCGAGCACCGCGTGCTGCGCGACGACCTCATCGCCGTGCTGACCCGGCTGGACACCCACGCCGGCGACCTGCGCGCCGAGGCCGCGCTGCAATATGTGCGCCGCGAAATCAACGGCGTGGGCAACGACGCAACCTGGCTGCGGCGCATCGAGGCCGAGAACCACCTGCTGCCCGAGGTGATCCGACGGGCGGCCAAACGCTGGCACGGTTGAGTGCTGGCGCCCGCATCCAGCGGCGGTGTGCTACTTCAGCCCGAACAGCTGGCGCGCGGTGCCGTAGCGGATCTGCGCCCTTTCCTGCTCGGTCAGGCCCAGGCGCTCGAAAGCCGCCAGCGTGCGCGGCAGGGACAGTTGCGGAAAATCCGACCCGAGCAGCACATGGTCGACGCCGACGTTGCGGACGGTCCAGACGAATTCGTCCTGGATGGGCGATCCGGCCGCGATGATCACGCTGGCGGAGATGTCGAAATAGATGTTGTCCGCGAACAGGCCCTCGGCCGTTCGCGCCAGGGCCAGGATGTTCCAGAAGCGGAAGTTGAGCCCGCCCATGTGGGCGAAGATGAACTTGGTCTTCGGCGTCTTCAACGCAAGATTGAACAGGTTCTCGGTGTCGCCGGGGATGATGCTGGCGTTGTCCATCAACACGACGACGCCCAGTTCGCCGGCCCGCTTGACGAGGGTCGACACCCGCGGATCCGTGACGTCGAACTTCTGCGTGTGCGCATGCAGCTTCAGTACCTTGATGCCACGCGCCGCGACCCGCTCCAGCTCCACCACGGCCGCCTGGCCGTCATAGGGATGGACCGTCGCGATCGGCAGCATGCCGGGGTGCTTGGCGGCTAGCGCGATCAGGCCGTCGTTGCTGGCCCGTGTCTTCTCGACCTCGCCCGCCGGTGCCTGGTTCGGGCCACCGAACCACATGGCCCCGAAGCCGGCCACCGATTGCCCGCCAGCCTTGAGCTGGGCCTCGTAGTCGCGGATCGAAGCTTCGCCATTCCACAGGTGGACATGCGAATCGAAAGTCTTCTCCTGGCCGAAGGCAGCGCCCTGCGACAGCAGCAGCAGCGCGAGTGCAAACACAGCAGGCTTCATCGTTTCTCCAAGGCGGCACCGTTGAATCAGCGCGTCAGCCCAAAGTATTCCCCAGGACGCAGCCACGCTCCGCTGCCTCCCCTCATGACCGAGGTCCCCGCCCCAGCATCCAATGGGCCGTGCTGCTGCTGCGCGTAATGGCATGGCGACCGATGGACGGGCGGTAGGCCCGATAGAAGACAACGCGGGTGGCGTCGTGATGGGCAAGGATGGCGGCCGCGCCCAACCACGGAGTAGTTGCCGGCACCTCGGCATGACAGCGCTGACCACGCCAAAGTTGCACGAAGTTTCACGCTGCCTTCGCGCAAACCCTAGGCCCACTTCACGAGCGCCGTGAGCCTCTCGACCGCGCCAGCATGGCGTTATTCCTGTTTTGCATGACCCCACCGATCCCGGTGGTTACGGCGTGATTACATTGGATTCGACAATCCACCTCCTCAGGTTCGGTGTGCTTGGGCCAGCTCGCTGGCTGCCCCAAACACATTCCCATGATTGGAGCTTTCGCCATGAACCAACCCGCCATGCAGGGGCTGCGGCTGAACCTGCCCGCCTATGTCAAGAACGCCCGGCTGATCGCCTGGGTGGCCGAGATCGCGGCCTTGACCGAGGCCGCCGACGTCTACTGGTGCGACGGCAGCGCCGACGAATACCAGCGCCTGTGCGACCAGCTCGTCGCCGCCGGTACCTTCAAGAAACTCAATCCCGCGCTGCGCCCCGGCAGCTACCTCGCCAACTCCGACCCCAGCGACGTCGCCCGCGTCGAGGACCGCACCTTCATCTGCTCCGCAGCCAAGGAAGACGCCGGCCCGACCAACAACTGGATGGCCCCGGCCGAGATGCGCGAGCTGCTGCAGACCGGCGACAAGGCGCTGTTCAAGGGCTGCATGCGCGGCCGCACCCTCTACGTCGTGCCCTTCAGCATGGGCCCGCTGGGCAGCCCAATAGCCCACATCGGCGTGGAGCTGAGCGACAGCCCCTATGTCGCCGTCAACATGCGCACGATGACGCGCATGGGCCGCGCCGTCATCGAGTTGCTGGGCACCGACGGCGACTTCGTGCCCTGCGTGCACACGGTCGGCGCGCCGCTGGCAGAAGGCCAGGCCGACGTGAGCTGGCCCTGCAACAAGACCAAGTACATCGTCCATTTCCCCGAGACGCGCGAGATCTGGAGCTATGGCTCGGGTTACGGCGGCAATGCGCTGCTGGGCAAGAAGTGCTTCGCGCTGCGCATCGCGTCCACGATGGGCCGCGACCAGGGCTGGCTGGCCGAGCACATGCTGGTGCTGGGCGTCGAGAGCCCGTCAGGCAAGAAGTCTCACATCGCCGCCGCCTTCCCCAGCGCCTGCGGCAAGACCAACTTCGCGATGCTGATCCCGCCCAAGGCCTTCAACGGCTGGAAGATCACGACCATCGGCGACGACATCGCCTGGATCAAGCCGGGCACCGACGGCAAGCTCTACGCCATCAACCCCGAGGCCGGCTATTTCGGCGTCGCGCCGGGCACCAATTCGCACACCAACCCCAACTGCATGGACAGCCTGCAACGCGACGTGATCTTCACGAACGTGGCGCTGACCGATGACGGCGACGTCTGGTGGGAAGGCATGAGCGACACGCCGCCGGCCCACGCCATCGACTGGCAGGGCAAGGACTGGACGCCCGCGATTGCCAAGGAAACCGGCGCCAAGGCCGCCCACCCCAACGCCCGCTTCACGGTCGCCGCGACCAACAACCCGGCGCTGGATGCCAACTGGGACAACCCCGCCGGCGTGGCCATCGACGCCTTCATCTTCGGCGGCCGCCGCTCCACCACCGTGCCGCTGGTGACCGAAGCCCGCAACTGGACCGAGGGCGTCTACATGGCCGCCACCATGGGCAGCGAGACGACCGCCGCCGCCGCTGGCCAGCAGGGCATCGTGCGCCGCGACCCGTTCGCGATGCTGCCCTTCATGGGCTACAACATGGCCGACTACTTCCAGCACTGGCTGGACCTGGGCGCCAAGCTCGAAGCCTCGGGAGCCAAGCTGCCCGCCATCTACTGCGTCAACTGGTTCCGCAAGGGCGCCGACGGCAAGTTCGTCTGGCCCGGCTATGGCGAGAACATGCGCGTGCTGAAGTGGATGCTGGACCGCCTGGAAGGCAACGGCGGTGGCAGCGAACACGTCTTCGGCGTGACGCCCGGCTATGCCGACCTGAACTGGGAAGGCCTGGACTTCTCGCAGGAGAAGTTCGACACCGTCACCCGCATCGACGCCGCCGAATGGCAGGCCGAGATGAAGCTGCACGACGAGCTGTTCGCCCAGCTCGCCTTCCATCTGCCCGCCGAGCTGCCTGCCGTCAAGGCGCGCATCGAAGAGCGCCTCGCGAAAGAGGCGGGCTGACCGTTTTTGTTGACCCTTCCGGTGACAAACTTTGTACGGGCGCCTTCGGGCGCCCGTTTTTTCAGCGCTTGCTGCCGAACACCAGCAGCAGCCCGCCGACGGCGATGGCGCCGACGCCCAGCCACATCGGGATATTGACCTGCTCCGTCTCCTTGGCCGAGACCTCGAGCGAGCCCAGCTTCACGACGGTCTTGTCCTTGGTATAGCTGAAGCCGCCCATGGCGAGGCTGGCCGCGCCGATGACGAGCAGCAGGATGGCGATGATCTTGGTGGCACCCATGGCGCTCTCCTGTTTTGAGGTGCGCTCAGTCTCAGGTCGACCGCCTGTGACAAACGGTGTCGAACGACGCGACCCGCTGTCAGACAAAGCCGACAGCGGGTCGTCTCACGGGTAGTCCTTCAGCGTCGCCGTGTTGCTGCCGCCCTTGCAGCGTGCCGCATCGCCGGCGTCGTTGATGACGTGCTCGATGCTGCCCTTGTCCACCAGGCAGACCGTGATCATGTGGTGGAAGCGCACACCGGGCAGCTGGGGAGCCTCGATGGCGCGGTCCAGCGCGACGTCGGGTTTCAGGAAGACGCTGTACAGCCCCAAGCCCCAGGCCTCGTGGCGCGTCACCGTGTCGGCCACCTTGTAGGCCGCATAGCCCCGGCCACCGGCTGCATTCGTCCACTGGGCTTGAGTCGGCGGGTCGTAGGGGATCTCGGACTGGTAGAAATAAACGCGGCCACCATTGCCCTGCCAGACGACCTGCTCCTTCTGGAAATGCTCGGCGAACAGGCCGTAGATGGTCACATCCTCGCCATTGACCCACAGGCCATGCGCCGAAGGATTGCTCGTCCAGCTGACGCCGGCGCCATGGTCGGCGCGCCACAGCCAGGTGTGGTCGACGATGGTGTCGTGGGCATTGATGCGCAAGGCCGTGTCGACCTGGCCGGCCGCCGCGCCGCCGATGCGGAAGAACAGGTCATGCAGCACGATGGGGTCGGCCCTGTGGCGCTTGCGGGTACCCACGGGCGCCACCTCCATCAGCACGCCCGAGTCCTTCTCGCCCGCGTCCAGGAAGAGGCCGGCGATCGTCAACCCGTCGACGTCCGCCGTCTTCAACAGCGGCTGGCCGACATCCGAGCGCAGCGTCGGGAAGCCGATGCCCAGCACGACGGTACCGGGGCGCCTGACCTGCAGCGTCTCGGTCAGCAGGTACTCGCCCGGCGTGAACAGCAGATGCTTGCCCGCCGCCAGCTGCGCGTTCATCGCCGCCGCCGTGTCGCCCGGCCTGGCGATGAAGAACTGGGCAATCGGCAGCGTCCTGCCCGGCGCCTGCCTGCCGTCGGCCCAGGAGATGCCGACGCTGTCGCGCCGCAGCGCCGGCACGCGCACGGCGTAGCCACCCTGGGCGTCGATGAAGAGATAGGGCTTCTCGCGCACCAGCGGCGTCTTGTCGACCTTGGTGAAGCGCTGGCCCGGTGTCGGGAACTCGCCCGCCGGCGCCCCCTGCACGCCGACGAAGACCATGTTCCAGTTCGAGCCCGTCCAGCTGCCCCACCGGCTGTTGCGCGACAGCCATTGCTGCTGGGTCGCCGAGTTCACCTGGCCGTCCACCAGCACGTCCGAGAACCAGCCGCCACTGGCCCAGCCCTTGTTCTGGTTCAGCCGCATATTGCCGCGCACATGCATGCGCCGGAACGGGATGGCCTGGGACACCGCCCACTGCAGGGTGTTGTCGCCGATGCCCAGCGTCGGCGTCACCGAGAAGTTCTCGGCGCCGCGCCAGAAGTTCTGCGTGGCGTTGTCACCGTCGAGGAAGGCCGTGGAGCGCAGGTCGCCGATGACGTGGACATCGTCCGGATGCGCGCCGAGGCCCAGCACCTGCGTGTAGAAGCCCACCGGGATGCGCAGGCCGTCGTAGATGCCGGGCTTGAGCAGGATGGCGTCGCGGCGCGGGCCGAAATGGTTGGGCTGCTGGGCCGCATAGACCTCGTCGATGCGCTGCTGCAGGCCCGGCGTCGCGGGGTCGAAGATGTGGACGTTGGGGCCGAAGTCCGGCTTGTCAGCCGCCACGGCGGCAGCCGCCAGGCCCACGGCCAACACGGCCGCCATCGCTTGCTTGCACTGCATGTCTCTTCCTCGCCAGGTCTTTGGCTGTCGTTGTTGGAATCGGTTCCACTTTCCTGATTGGATCACGCACCACTAGGCACGGCCTTCAGGGTTACTCCTGCGCAGGGCAGCGCACAATGGCTCGACTTGCGCAAGGAGACCCGATGAGCCAAGGCTTTGGTCACGAGGTGCCAGGACGGCACGCCCAGCAGGAGCACCGCAAGGTCTCCCGGTACCTGATCGTCATCGAGTCGGGCGCCGGCCCGGTCGCCAAGCTCTTTCTCGACAGCCGCGAGCCGGCGGGTGAGTTCGACGTGGGCACCGAGGAGGTTGCCGTCATGACGCGCAGCGCCACGTCGTCGACGGGCGCCGGCGGTGCGGAGTGGAACAAGGCCCTCGCTGGCCACAGCGCCGAGGAGCGCGCGGCGGCAACCGTCTATCTGCTGGACGTCTAGAAGCTCGAACCGGGCTGCGTGAGGAAGACCTCTTCCTCCGGCGTCGACGCGCGGCCGAGGATGGCGTTGCGGTGTGGGTAGTGCCCGAAGCGGTCGACGATGGCCTTGTGCTTGAGCTCGAACTCATGCGTGTGCTGCGGCGCGCGCTCACGCATCAGCGGCTCGCCCGCCGCATGGATGGCGACGGATTCGCTGTGCATATAGGGCATGTAGAGGAAGGCCCGCTGCTCGACGGGCAGGGCCAGGTCGGCACCGGCGGCCACGGCCTCCTGAGCGAGCGCCAGCGCCAGCGGGTCGGCCGCAAAGGCATCGGCCGTGCCGCGGTGGATATTGCGCGCGAACTGATCCAGCGCGATGACCTCGGCGAGGCGCCCCTCGGGCGTGGCGCGCCAGGCAAAGAGCTCGCAGCGCCTGGCCTGTTCATGCAGGGCGCCAAAGCGGGCGCGGACGAGTTCATCGAAGGCCGTGTCGACCTTCCACCATTGGGCCGGCGTGATCTCCTCGAACCAGAAGCGCAGGACGGTGTCGTGCATGCCGTTCACCCCTTGCGGCCGCCCAACAGCAGCAACAGCCCACCCACCGCAATCGCCCCCACGCCAAGCCACACCGGCAGGTTCACGTCCTCCTTCTGCTTGGCCGACAGCTCCAACGGCCCGAGCTTCACGACGGTCTTGTCCTTGGTGTAGCTGAAGCCACCGGTGACCAGGCTGGCAGTGCCGGCGATGATGAGAAGGATGCCGATGATCTTGGCGACGTTCATGGCGGGCGGTTGAAGTGGCAGAGCCGTCAGCTTAAGTGCTTCACCAGGCGTAGCTGGCCCCCAGCAACCCGTAATTCACGCCTCCGCCCTGCGGCCCGCGGCTGCGGCCGATGCCGGGCGTGAGGGTCCAGCCGGCACCCGCGGCGATGGCGGCCTTCATCTGCACGCTGCGCAGGCTGCCGCCGTCATGCACGCGGTCCTGCTGCACCTCGCCGTTCAGCGCCACGCGCTCGTTGACGCGCCAGGTCGCGCCGAGCTGATGGCTGCGGTCCAGGGCCGCCTCGTCGCGGTTGACGGCCGAGACGCGATTGCCGATCAGCGGCACGCCGTCCAGCAGGCCGGCGCTGTTCGTCGCCTGCGTCGTGCGGGTCGCGTAGCGGTTGCGCAGGCTGGCGCCATAGACCGTCAGGCGCGGCGTCACCGCGACGGCGCCGTGCAGGCCCAGGCCGTGGCCCTTGACGCGCTGCTCGACCGGCGCGCCGGCGACGGTGGCGTGGGCGCGTGCGGTGCGCCGGGTAGCGTCAACGCCGATATTGGCGTCTGCCGTCGGCTTCCAGTCCAGCGCCGCCGCCACGTCGGTCTGGCGCAGGGCCGCGCCGTCGCGTCGCTGGCTGGCATTGACGCTGGCCTGCCAGGCCTTGCCCGCCACGCCGCCGCCGACGGCCGCCTGCCTGGGGCGGTAGGTGAGGCCGCTGGCCGCATCGCGGCTGCGCGACTGGTCGACGCCGGCCTGCACCCAGGCGCTGTCGCCCACCGGCAGGCTGATGGCCGCCGCCGCGCTCTGGTTGCGCTGGCCGTCGCGTTGCACGGCGAGGTTCAACGCGCGCCTGTCGGCGTTGGGCGCCGGCTCGTCAGCCTTGGCAGTGCCGGCCAGCAGCAGGGCGGTGGCGACGAGGATGGGCTTGAGGTTGTTCATCAGGGCTCCAGGTTCTGTGGGTCACAGTGACCCTTTCAACCCGACAACGCCGCCCGCCCCGCCATCCTTCCAGTGCCGATGTAACCAGTCGCAGCCTAGGCGCGCCGGCGCGCTTCAGGGTTCGCGGGGATGCGTGATTCCGACGGGTCGACCACACTGCCGCCCGACCATAAGAAGCCGCAGGGAGCGTGAAGTTCATGATGTCGAAATCGATCATCCTGGCGGCGAGCCTGCTGCTGCCCATTCCGATCTGTGCCGCGCCGGACCTCCCTCCCATGCTCGGTCAGTGGGCGGGTGTGATAGCGCAGGCATGCCCCGTCCTTATCAAGGACTTGACGGGGAACCGCGATATCCAGGCAGCATTCGCGGGACGCGCAGTCGACAGCCAATCGGTATGCAGCTGTGCCTTTGACAGGATCGTCGGCGACTCGCGACTCGTTGCCGAATTCAGGGTCGAGAATGCGGTTCTCGCCCAGCGGCTGAACGCGGGTGGCCTGAAGGCCTACGCCACCCTTCGCGGCATCACCTCCATCCTGGCCTGCCTGTCGACAGATGTGGACAAGTCGCTGGCGGCCATGCGAATCGATGACGAATACGTACCGCGCGTCCAGCTCATCGAAGCAAGCAGCCAGCCTCAGTTCGAGAACGTGGATGAGTCGGCGTTCAAGGCGCTGATGGCCAGGAACGGCAGCTCAACGCCGGCCTCGCTCGCCGGATCGATGCGCACGGTCAGCGCTGATGTGCTGCGCCAGACCGGTCAGCCATGCGGGCGCATCCGCGTGCTGGACCTGAGCCGGGTCGAAGAGGACGTGCCCGACAAGTCCCTGGGCGCTGACAAGGAGGTCAAGCTGACCTGGCGCGTCAATGCCTGTGGCCGAGAGCTGACGACCGAAGAATCCTTCACGCAGATGTCCCGCGAGTGGACCGACAGCATGCTGAAGCCCAAATAGCCGCCGGGGCGCGCGGGCCCCGAGATCCTGCACTTGGGGCGGGACACGCCGATACTCCCGGCACCGCGATTCACCAGGGCGCTGCCGACATGAATCAGCCAACGGCCAGCATCGATGCCATCGCCGAGGCCCTGCAAGCCCAGGCCTATCTGCCCTCGCGCGAATTGGCCACGGCCGCCTTCCTGGCGCTGCGACTGTCGCGCCCCCTGCTGCTGGAAGGCGCCCCAGGCACCGGCAAGACGGCCATCGCGGCCGCGCTGGCGGCGGCCCTGAAGCGGCCGCTGATCCGCCTGCAGTGCTACGAGGGTCTGGACCTGGCCGCCGCGGCCTACGAATGGAACTATGCGCGGCAGATGCTGGAGATCCGCCTCGCGCAGGCGCACGAGCGCGAGCGCACGGCCGACGAACTGTTCTCCCGGCGCTTTCTCATCGAACGCCCGTTGCTGCAGGCCTTGACGACCCAGCCCGCCCCGGTCCTCCTCATCGACGAGCTGGACCGCGCCGACGCGCCCTTCGAGGCCTTCCTGCTGGAGTTCCTGGCCGACTTCCAGATCACCATCCCCGAGCTCGGCACGATCAGCGCCGCCACGCCGCCGCTGGTCATCCTCACGAGCAACCGCAGCCGCGAGATCCACGACGCCGTCAAGCGCCGCTGCCTCTACCACTGGGTGGACTTCCCCGACGCCGCGCGCGAGCTGGCCATCGTCAACGCGCGCCTGCCGCAGATCGAGCGGCGGCTCGCGGCGCAGGTCGTCGCCTTCGTGCAGGGTCTGCGCCAGCTCGACCTCTACAAGCTGCCCGGCTTGGCCGAGACGCTGGACTGGTCGCGCGCCCTCATCGAGTTGAATGCCGTCAGCCTCGACCCTGCCACCGTGCAGTCGACGCTGGGCGTGCTGCTCAAATACCAGGACGACATCGCCCGCGTGCAGGGCAGCGAGGCGGCGCGGTTGTTGGCGGAAATGCGAGCCACCGCACAGGCCTGAGCCGTGGACCACCTGGCGGAGAACCTGCTGCACTTCGGCCGTGTGCTGCGCACCGCCGGCCTGCCCGTCGGCACGGACCGGCTGCTGCTGGCAGCCCAGGCCCTCGAGGCCGGCGGCCTGGCCTCGCGCGCCGACTTCAAGGCCACGCTGGCCACCTGTCTCGTCGACCGGCCCGAGCACCGCCCGCTGTTCGACCAGGCTTTTCATGTCTTCTGGCGTGACCCCGACCTGCTCGGCCGCATCATGAGCCTGCTGCTGCCGCAGGCCGAGGGCCGCATGTCCACGCCACCGCCGCCGGAGAACCGGCGCCTGGCCGACGCGCTGTTCCCTGCCCCGCTCACCACGGCGCCGCGCACCGAGCAGGTCGACATCGAGGCGCGCCTGGACGCCGGCAACCGCGAGCTGCTGCAGCGGCGCGATTTCGACACCATGACGGCCACCGAATGGGACGCCGCGCGCCGGGCCCTCGCCGCGCTGCAGCCGCGCCTCGCGCAGCAGCTGACGCGGCGCCACACCGCCTCGCGACAGGGCCGCGTCGCCTGGCGCGTGACGCTGCGTGCCGAAGCGCGTCGCGACATCGCGCTGCCATCGCGTGAACAGGCCCGCCGCCGCTCGACGCCCCTGGTGCTGCTGGCCGACATCTCGGGCTCGATGGGGCGCTACTCGCGCGTGCTGCTGCACCTGGCCCAGGGCCTGCTCAACCCCGGCCCCGGCCTGCATCAGCGCCCCGTCGTCGAGGCCTTTGTCTTCGGCACCCGGCTGACGCGCATCACCCGCCAGCTCCAGGCCCGCGACCCCGATGCCGCGCTGGCCGCCGTGTCCGCCGCCGTGCCGGACTGGGCCGGCGGCACGCACATCAGCCAGAGCCTGCATGCCTTCAACCGCGACTGGGCGCGGCGCGTGCTGGCCGGTGGTGCGGCCACGGTGCTGCTCGTCACGGACGGGCTGGAGCGCGACGCGCAGGACGGCTCCCGGCTGAGTACCGAGGCCGAGCGGCTGCGCCTGTGCTGCCGTGAGCTGATCTGGCTGAACCCGCTGCTGCGCTTCGATGGCTTCGAGCCGCGTGCGGCCGGCGTGCGAGCGCTGTTGCCACAGGTCAGCCGGCATCTGCCGATCCACAACCTCGACAGCATCAACCAGCTGCTGGATGCCTTGCTGCGCTAGCCACCGTCCTACAGGAAGGCAGCGCGCCGTCTGCCCCGCCGTGACCGGCCCGGTGCTTAGATTTCGGTTTCAGCGGTGCGCATCGGGTGTTGCCGCTTCCGATGAAAGGAACCCCAGCCATGAAGATTTCCAAACTCGCTTCCCTCGTTGTCGTTGGCGCCCTCGTGGTGCCGCTGGCCAGCTTTGCGGACGACAAGCCCGCCGGCACGGCCAAGACCTGGGTCAAGGACTCGGTCGTGACCACCAAGATCAAGGCCCAGCTCGCCACCAGCAAGATCTCGTCGCTCGCCAAGGTGCACGTCGAGACCGATGCCAACGGCTGGGTCGAACTGACCGGCAAGGTCTCCACGCAGGCCGAGAAGGACCGCGCCGAGAGCATTGCCAAGGCGGTGGACGGCGTGAAGTCGGTTGACAACCAGCTGACCGTCACCGGCAAGTAAGCAGCCGCCCCCCGGCCTCCCACGCACGGCCCGCCGACACCCCTCGGCGGGCCGTGTCTTTTTGCGCTCCGGGCGCCAGAATCGGCGCATGAACCTCGCCGGCCAGCAGCACCTGCCCGTCTCCCAGGCCCAGGCCTGGGCCGCGCTGAACGACACCACCCTGCTGCAGGCGGCCCTGCCCGGTTGCGAAGCCCTCACGCCCACCGGCGACAACGCCTTCGACTTGGCTGTGGCCGTGTCCGTCGGGCCGCTCAAGGCCAAGTTCAAGGGCAAGCTGCAGATGTCCGAGCTGGCCCCGCCGCAGAGCTACCGCCTCAGCTTCGAGGGCTCGGGCGGCGTGGCCGGCCACGGCAAGGGGCAGGCTCTCGTGCAGTTGCAGGCCATTTCGCCGCAGCAGACGCTGCTGAGCTATGACGTGACGGCCAGCGTGGGCGGCAAGCTCGCCCAGATCGGCTCGCGTCTCGTCGACGCCGCGTCCCAGAAACTGGCTGAGGATTTCTTCGCCCGCTTCCAGGCGGCGCTGGTCGAGCGGCACCCGCCCGCCGCGGCCGCAGCGGCACCCGCCGCCCCGCCATCGGGCCGCCTGCGACGGCTGCGCGCCTGGCTGCGCCGTGTCTTCGGCTGACGTGCAGTTGCAAATAACAAGGGCCGACTCGTGACGACCTGAAACGCCACCGGGATTTCCCCAGGAAGCTCCCGGTACAATTTCACATGTCCGAAACAACGGGCCTGCCACCGCGCAGGCCCGTTCTTTTTGCGCTCCATGTCCACGACTTCCCGCCGCCTGCCGCATATCGACGTCCTGAAGGCCCTCGCCGCTCAGGTCATCGTGCTGCATCACCTCGTCAGCTACGGTCCCATCGCCCGTGCCGCTCACGAAGCTTTGCCGTGGCTGGCCGGCGCCATGCACCAGTACGGCCGCATGGCGGTGCAGATCTTCCTCGTCGTCGGCGGCTACCTCAGCGCGCGCGGCCTGTCGCCGCAGGGCAAGGCCCTGCAGGCCGCCGTGCCCGAACTGCTGTGGCGGCGCTATCTGCGCCTGGTGCTGCCCTTTCTCGCGGCGCTGGCGCTGACGCTGGGCGCCTGCGGCCTGATCGCCTCGTCCTGGCCCGAACTGGTGCCGACCGACATCAGCCTGGGCCAGCTCTTCGCCCACGCGCTGCTGCTGCATGACGTGCTCGGCTACGAGGCCCTGACGGTGGGCGCCTGGTATGTGGCCATCGACCTGCAGCTGTTCGCGCTGCTCGTCGGCCTGCTGTGGCTGGCGCGGCGCGGCTGGCGGCACCCGAGCCGCCTCGTCGTCGGCCCGCTGCTGGTCGCCGGTGTCGCGCTGGCCTCGGCCTTTTTCTTCAACCGCCAACCCGAGCTGGACGCCTGGGCGCCGTATTTCTTCGCGGCCTATGGCCTGGGCGCGCTGGTGCACTGGCTGGGCCTGTGGCGCCACCGCCGCGCCGGCCTGATGCTGCTGGCCGTGGCCATGGCCGCCGCGCTGATGCTGGACTGGCGCGACCGCCTGGCGCTGGCGCTGCTGACGGCGCTGTGGCTGGCCTGGGCCGAGGCGCGCCACGCCGCAGGCCGGTCACTGCTGCCCGCCGCCTGCACCGCCGCGCTGGCGCGCGGCTCGACACAGTCCTATGCCCTGTTCCTGCTGCACTTCCCGGTGCTGCTGCTGACCAACGCACTGATGGCCCATCTCAGCGATGCAACGCCGGCCATGGGCCTGCTGCTGTTGGCGGCCACCTGGCTGCTGGCCAACAGCCTGGCCGTGCCCTTCCACCGCTGGGTGGAAGCACCGGCCGCGCGCTTCGACCCGCTGGCCTGGCTGCCGCGTCTGCGCACAGCCTGAGAAACCACGGGGCTGCGGCCGCGACTGCGTGCTAATGTCGCGCGCAGCCAGCCCGAGCCAGCCCTTAGGACGCGCTTTTCATGACGACTGCCACCCAGGCCGCGGCGCCGAGTCGCGAGCAACTGCTGCATTGCCTCTACGAGGCCGCCGAGTTGGAGCACAACCTGATGTGCACCTATCTCTATGCGGCCTTCAGCCTCAAGCAGGGCGAGGCCGAGGGGCTGGGCGCCGCCGAAGCCGAGGCGGTCGAGCGCTGGCGGCGCGAGATCACCGCCGTCGC
Organism: Roseateles sp. P2_H4; assembly: GCF_056403315.1. NCBI lineage: Bacteria > Pseudomonadati > Pseudomonadota > Betaproteobacteria > Burkholderiales > Sphaerotilaceae > Roseateles > Roseateles sp. P2_H4. Next base: position 49,629 of record NZ_JBFUFR010000011.1, read on the forward strand.
CGTCGAGGAGATGGGCCATCTCGTCGCGGTCTGGAACATCACGGCGGCCCTGGGCGGTGCACCGCGCATCGGCCGCGGCAACTTCCCGCTGGATCCGGGCAACCTGCCGGCCCGCGTCGTCGTCAAGCTGGCGCCCTTCAACGACGCGACGTTGCAGCATTTCATCTTTCTGGAGCGCCCCGAGGGCAGTACCGAGGAAGACGGCGAGGGCTTTGCCGCCGAGCGCCTGTTCGTCCGCGGCTCGACGGTGCCGCGCGTCACGCCCATGGCCTGCGACTACGAGACCGTAGGCCACTTCTACCTGCAGCTCAGCCAGGACCTGGCGGCTTTCGTCGCCTTGCACGGCGAGGGCAAGGCCTTCTGCGGCGAGCGCTGGCTGCAGCTCGGCCCCAACGAGCTCAACCTCGGCGGCGCCCGCCATGTGCTGTGCAGCAAGACGGCGCTGGCGGCGTTTGACGCCATCGTGCGCCAGGGCGAGGGCGCACCCAGCGACAGCGACACCTCCCACTACCACCGCTTCGCCGCCATCCGCGAGGAGTTGGCCGCACTGCGCAAGGCCAACCCGGGCTTCGAGCCCGCCTGGCCGGCCGCCACCAACCCCGTGCTGCGCCGCCCGCCGCGGCCCGAGGGCCGGGTGTGGCTGGAGAACCCGGCCGCCGCCACCACGGTGGACATCGCCAACGCCAGCTACGGCCTGATGCTGCGCCTGCTGGCCCAGGCCTATCTGCTGCCCGGCCCCTCGGCCGAGAAGAGCCTGTGCATCGACCTCGGCCTGGGCCTGATGCGTGCCTTCACGCCGCTGGCCGAGCATGCCGCCCGCCTGCCTGCCGGCCCCAGCAACCCGGGCTGCCATGCCGGCGCCAGCTTCACGGCCCTGCGCGACGCCGCCGCACTGCCGCCGGGGCCCTCGGCGCGGCGTTTCTTCATCGAGCGCCTGGCCCAGTTGGCCGACGCCGGCGCCGCCCTGCACGCCGAGCTCGGCGCCGAGCGCACCGGCCGCGCCGCGCGACAGTTGCAAACCCTGCGCGAGCGCGCCGAGCGCGGCATGGACTTGAACGCGCCGGCGCCGACCGCGCAAGCCGTGGCCGCACCGCCGCCGCCGACGCCACCGGCGCCGCCCACCGAGGTCGTCGACGGCATCGAGGTCGTGCAGGGCGAGAAGCTGGAGCTGCGCTTCGAGGCCGGGCGCTGCATCCACGCGCGCTTCTGCGTGACCGGCGCGCCCAAGGTCTTTCTCGCCAATGTGCAGGGGCCCTGGCTGCACCCCGACGCGATGCCGGTCGAGCGCCTCGTCGACATCGCCCATGCCTGCCCGTCGGGCGCCATCCAGTACCGCCGCAAGGACGGCGAGGGCGACGAGGCCGCGCCGCCGGTCAACCTGCTGTCGGTGCGCGAGTCCGGGCCCTATGCCATCCGCGGCGCGCTGTCGCTGCGCGGCCAGTCCATCGGCACGCGCGCCACGCTGTGCCGCTGCGGCGCGAGCAAGAACAAGCCCTTCTGCGATGGCAGCCACCACGACATCCACTTCGCCGCCACCGGCGAGCCGGAGACCGGCATGCTGGGCCTGCCCACCGACATGCCGGCCGTGCGCGACGGCGCCATCACCATCGAGCCCGAGCCCAACGGCCCGCTGCAGCTGCGCGGCAACCTCGAGGTGCTGGCCGGCACCGGCCGCATGGTCTGCCGCGTGACGCAGGCGCGGCTGTGCCGCTGCGGCGGCAGCCAGACCAAGCCTTTCTGCGACGGCACGCACGCACGCAATGGTTTCAGTGCCGACTGACTCCCACGACACGCGCACCGCGCTGCAGCAGATGGCGGCGCGCACGCTGATCTGGATCGTCGGCGTCGTCGGCGGCGTGGCTGCGCTGATCGGCATCAGCGAGACCGCCCTCGGCCTGCGGGCGCTGTGGGGCAGCCAGCGCCTCGTCGTCGGTCTCGCCCTGCTGAGCGTCAGCGCCATCGGCTGGCTGTTGTGCCGCGCCGGCCGCGCCAAGCTGGCAACAACCATCGTCCTCGGCGGCACGCTGCTCGCGCTGGTGGCCCACGCGGCCCATATCGGCCTGGGCGTGCACACCGTCATCCTGGCCGCCGGCGCCCTCGTCATCGCGCTGGGCGGTGGCGTGGCCGGCAATGCGGCCGCGGCGGTGCTGGCCGTGCTCTACCTCGCCGCCATCGGCGTGCTCGCCACGATGGAAGCCCAGGGCCTGCTGATGGGCATGAGCTCACCCAGGCAGCCGCAGCTGGTGGACCGCCTCGTTGCGCACTTCCTCATTGCCATCAGCGGCCTGGCCTCGGCCCTGCTGCTCAACCGCATCCTCGGCGCCGCGCTGGCGCGCGCCATCAGCGAGGAGGCCCGCCTGGCCCGCCTCGTGCAGGCCGCGCACAACTGGGCCTGGGAAGCCGATGCCAATTTCCGCGTGACCATGCTCTCCGACGAGTTCGAAACGCTGTCAGGCCACCAGCGCGAGGCCTTCCTGCGCATGGGCGAACCCGGCGGCGTCGTGCTGGTGCGCGACGCCGACTACCCCGGCCTGCTCGAGGACATTCGCGCCAAGCGCGCCTACCGCGACCGCATCAACGCCTTTCGCACGCCCGACGGCCGCATCCTGTGGGCGCTGACCTCGGGCGAGCCGGTCTTCGACGCCGATGGCGAGCACATCGGCTGGCGCGGCGTCAGCCACAACATCACCGGCGAGCGCCTGGCGCTGCAGCAGCACCAGCGCACGGCCAATATGCTGGATCGCGTGCTGCGCGCCAGCCCCGACGCCATCTGCGTGGCCCATATGGAGGACGGCCGCATCCGCTTCGCCAACTCCGGCTTCTGCGCGCTGGTGGGCCTCAGCCGCGACCAGCTGATGGGCCACTCGGGCCGCGAGCTCGGCCTGTGGCCCGACAGCAGCGAACCCAAGCGCCTCGCGGCCGAGCTGGCCGCCTCGGGCATGGTGCGGGACTTCCGCTCGGCCCTGCTCGTGCACGGCGAATGGCGCGACGTGCTCGTGTCGGCCGCGACGCTGGACTGGGAGGGCGAGCCGGCGACCATGCTGATCGCCCGCGACATCACCGAGCGCGAGCGCGCCCGCATCGAGGCCGACGCCATCCTCGACCATGCCAGCGTCGGCATCGCGCTGACCCGCGGCGAAAGCTTCGCGCGCGTCAATCGCCACTGGCAGGAAATCTTCGGCGGCGCGCAGCCGCAGCTGGCGGCCGGGACGCCCAGCCTGCCCGCAGCCCACGAGATCGCCAGCTCGGCGCTGGCCTTCGAGCGCGACTGCCTGCGCCCCGATGGCCGCCGCATCACCGTGCAGTTCAACGCCCGCGGCCTGCCGGCGACGCTGGCCGGGCGCGCCGACAACCGCGCCGGGCAGGCGACCCTGTGGGTGGCCGAGGACGTGACGACCCGCCGCCAGCAGGAGGGTGAGCTGCGCGCCGCCAAGCAGCAGGCCGAAGCCGCCAGCCATGCCAAGAGCGCCTTCCTCGCGACGATGAGCCACGAGATCCGCACGCCGCTGAACGGCGTGCTGGGCCTGGCGCGCCTGCTGCAGCAGGGCACGCCCGACGACGCCCACCGCGACAAATACCTGGCCCACCTCGTCGGCGCCGCCGAGGCACTCAACGAGATCGTCTCCAACGTGCTGGACCTGTCCAAGATCGAGGCGGGTCATCTCGAGCTGGAGAAGATCGAGTTCGACCTGCACGCCCTGGCCCAGGCCAGCTTCGAGGGCTGCGCATCCCTGGGCCGGGAGCGCGGCCTGGACATGCAGATCGAGCTCGCGCCCGGCCTGCCCCGCCTGGTCATGGGCGACCCGCTGCGGGTGCGCCAGATCATGGCCAACTTCCTCGTCAACGCGCTGAAGTTCACCGAGCGCGGCCACATCCGCCTGAAGCTGTCGGCGGCCGGGCAGGACCGCGTGCGCATCGTCGTCGCGGACAGCGGCATCGGCGTGCCGGCCGACCTGCAGGGCCGCCTCTTCCGCCCCTTCGCCCAGGCCGACGATTCGACGACGCGGCGCTTTGGCGGCACCGGCCTGGGCCTGTCCATCTGCCGCGAGCTGGCCACGCGCATGGAAGGCCGCGTCGGCGTGCAGAGCGACGGCGCCACCGGCTCCAACTTCTGGGCCGAGCTGGCGCTGCCCACGGCCCTGACCATCGACGACACGGCGGCCCGCAAGCGCATCCCGCTGCCGCCACGCTACCCGCTGGCCGGCCAGCGCCTGCTCGTCGCCGAGGACAACCCGGTCAACCGCCTCATCATCGCGGCCCTGCTGCAGCGCCTGGGTGCCGAGGTCGTCGAGGCCGAGGACGGCGAAGAGGCGGTGCGCATCGCGCGCGAGCAGGCCGAGCGCCTGGACGGCGTGCTGATGGACCTGCACATGCCCAAGGTCGACGGCCTGAAGGCGACCGAACTGCTGCGCGCCGACCCCGCCACGGCCCACCTGCCCATCCACGCCTTCACGGCCGCCGTGCTGGACCAGGAGCGCGAGAAGGCCCTGGCCGCCGGCATGAACGGCTTCATCACCAAGCCGGTCGCCGAAGACGAGGTCATCCGCGTTCTGGGCAGAAAATGAGGCCCCTCGTCCAAGGCGTACCTTGGCCGGCCTTGCAGGCCGCGCAGCCGACAGAGCGGCTGCTCTTCGGCAGGCACGGCAAGTCCACAGGACTTGCCGTGTCCGGCCTCAGCCCCCGCGGGGACGGCGATGCTCGCCGGATCGACCGGCGAGCACATCGCCCAAGGTGGGCCGGCTAGGGAGCGGCCCGGCGCTCGGCCCGCAAAACCCCGACTGAGGAGATTGCCATGCCCATCCGCATCGTCAGGCTCGGCAGCCCGCGCGCTGAAGGCGAGGGTACGCGCATCGGCACCGTGCGCCGCCCGCCGCGCGGCGTGCCCAAGGCCGAGTTCGCCTCGCGCGACTTCTACGACGTCTGGTTTCCCAATCTCGCGCCCAGCGTCGAGACGATGAAACTGGGCCAGGCCGTGGAGAGCGCGGCCGACTGGACCGCCTTCACGAAGAAGTACCGCGCCGAGATGGCCGAGCCCGAGGCCCAGCATGCGTTGGCGCTGCTGGCCACGCTGTCGGCGCAGACGAGTTTCTCGGTGGGCTGCTATTGCGAAAACGAAGCGAGATGCCACCGGTCGGTGCTCCGCGAGCTGCTGGACGAGAAAGGGGCCCGCTGGACCTGACGGCGAATGCCGGTTCCGAATTGCGGGCCGAGCGCCGGGCCGCTCCCTAGCCGGCCCGCCTGGGGCGATGTGCTTGCGGCTCAATGCCGCAAGCATCGCCGTCCCCTCGGGGGACCGGCTAGGTGTGCCGGCGTTCAGCCAGGCGCAACTGGACGAGGGGCCTCATGTCACGCCCCACCGCTCTCCTGCGCCTCGCGCTTGCGGTTCATGTCGGCCAGCGTCTTGCCGGGCTCGTCGCGGAAGGTGTCGAGCGCCTCCAGCGTCTCGACACGGTCGACGCGGAAGCTGCGGAAGTCGTTGCGCAGTTCGCACCAGGCGGACAGCGTCCACACCGGGCCCCAGAACAAACAGGCCAGCGGCCGCACGATGCGCTCGCTTTTGACGCCACCCAGGTCGAGGTAACCGACCTTGAGCTTGCGCCTTGACTCGGTGGCCTCGCGCATGGCCGTCAGATGGGCGCTGGTCTGCGGGTCCAGCGCAGGCAGTGGCGCATAGAGCGCCAGGCTCTCGGCAGCGGCGCGGGCATCCAGCGGCAGCACGGCGAGGATCTTGGAGAGCGCGTTCTCGGCCTGGCGAGCTAACGCCGCATCCAGGCGTGACTCGGCCATGCGCACCGTCGCGACCAGGGCCTGGGCTTCCTGCTTGCTGAACATCAGCGGCGGCAGGTCAAAACCCGCCCGCATGCGGTAGCCGACACCGGCTTCGCCCTCGATGGGCACGCCCTGCTGGCCCAGCGCCGCGATGTCGCGGTAGACGGTGCGCATCGACACCTCGAGGCGACTCGCGAGGTAGTCGGCCGTCGTGAGGCGGCGGCCGCGGATGAGCTGGACGATCTGGAAAAGGCGGTCGGCGCGGCGCATAACCGGTCATTGTGCGGGACCGGGCATGCCCCTTGCAGAAGACACGTGTCACCGACAACGACGTCGAACCTCATCATGGCCATCTTTATTGCCTCCTTCCAGGCGCGTGCCACCCACGCAGCCGAACTGGCCACGCTGGGCGCCATCAGTGCCCCGCTGGCCTCACTGGCCCAGGACCAGCTCTTCACGGCGCGCGCCGCGCCGGGGCGCAGCCGCCCCGTCAAGGGGAAGAATCAACCCATGGCCGTGCAGAGTTCGACCAGCGTGCCGTCCGGGCAGCGCACATAGGCCACCGTCTGGCCCCAGGGCTTGGTGACAGGCGCGGCCAGGGCGCGCGCGCCGGCAGCCACCGCCTTGTCGTAGGCGGCCTGCACATCGGTCACCGTGAAGCCGATCTCCATGCCCAGCGGCTGCGGGCTGGCGTCGGCAGCCACATAGTCATGCTGCACGCTGTCGCGGGCGGTCGCATGGTCGACAAAGGCCAGCTTGGCGCCGGCCGCGCCGGTCTCGACCTCGCCGTAGGCGCCGCTCTCATGCAGAAAGCGCTTTTTCAGACCGAAGGCCTTGTCGAAGAAGGCCAGCGAAGCGGCGACGTCGGGCACGTAGACGAGGGTGTAGGCGAAGTTCATGAAGGTCTCCTGAAGTGCAATGCCCGCATGCTGCGCCGGGTTGGCTGTCAGCGCATGTCAGGAGCGCCGGAGAAAATCCCTCCCGATGCAAGCCTTCCTCATCGCCACCGGCCTGGTGGCCCTCGCCGAGATCGGCGACAAGACCCAGCTCCTCGCCTTCATGCTCGCGGCGCGCTTCCGCCGGCCGTGGCCCATCGTGCTGGGCATCTTTGTCGCGACCGTCTTCAACCACGCCGCCGCCGGTGCGCTGGGCAGCTGGCTGACCGGCCTCATCAGCCCGTTGGCATTGCGCTGGATCCTCGGCCTGTCCTTCCTCGCCATGGCGGGCTGGATGCTGATCCCCGACAAGCTCGACGAAGACGACGCCCCCAAGCCTGGCCACGGTGTCTTCGTGACGACCGTCATCGCCTTCTTTCTCGCCGAGATGGGCGACAAGACGCAGATCGCCACCGTGGCGCTGGCGGCGCGCTTTCCGGCCGACTTCATCGGCGTGGTGGCCGGCACGACGGCAGGCATGATGGTCGCGAACGTGCCGGCCGTGCTGGTCGGCGGCAAGCTGGCGCAGAAGCTGCCGGTCAAGCTGGTGCACACCGTGGCCGCCGTCATCTTTGCGCTGCTGGGCCTCGCGACGCTGGCCGGCCTGGGCGAGAGCCTGGGTTTCTGAGGGTGGGGGAAGGCCAGCCGGTGCCCTAGCATGCCGGCGACTCAACACCACCTCGGGGAGAGGCCGTCATGACCTTCCAGGATTCGATCAAAGTCTGCTTCAACAAATACGTCGACTTCTCGGGCCGCGCCAGCCGCTCGGAGTACTGGTGGTTCGTGCTGTTCGTCTTCCTCGGCAACGTCGTGCTGAGCATCGTCAGCCACTGGCTGGCCATCATCTTCGTGCTCGGCACCCTGCTGCCCCAACTGGCCGCCGCCTCGCGCCGCCTGCACGACACCGGCCGCAGCGGCTGGTGGCAGCTGATCGGCCTCATCCCCCTCATCGGCTGGATCGTGCTGATCGTCTTCCTCGCCCAGGAAAGCGGCGAAGCGAGCGAATCAACCGCCGCCTGAGCGGGCGGCAGCTATGAAGGCGCGCAGCTTGGGCGCCAGCGCCGCGCGCCGCGGGAAATAGAGGAAGAGGCCGGGCTCCTCGAAGGCCGACTCGGGCAGCAGCTGCACCAACCGGCCGCCGCGCAATTCCTCGCGCACCAGCGGCTCGAAGATGTAGGCGATGCCGACACCGGCCAGGGCCAGGTCGCGCGCGAAGCTGGCATCGGTGACGACGGCACTGCCCGTCGTGCGCACGGCCACCGTGTCGCCGGCCTCGCGCAGCTCCCAGTCGTAGAGGCTGCCGGCGGCCAGCAGCCGGAAACCGATGCAGTTGTGCGCCGCCAGCTCGGCCACACGGGCCGGCGCGCCGCGGCGGGCGAGGTAGTCCGGCGAGGCCACGAGGATGGCCTTGAACGGCGGCGTCAGGCGCACGCTGACCATGTCCTGCTGCACCTGCTCGCCCAGGCGGATGCCGGCGTCAAAGCCCAGGGCGACGATGTCGACCAGGGCGTCGTTGTCATGCACTTCCACGGTCAGCCGCGGGTGGGCCACGGCCAGCTTCGCGAGCAGGGCCGGCAGCACCATCTGCGAGGCCACGCGCGAGGAATTGAGCTTCAGCACGCCGCTGATCTCGCCGCGCGCAGCGCTCAGGCCTTCGACGGCCGCGCCAATGTCCTCCAGCGCCGGCCCGACGCTGGCAAGAAAGCGCTGGCCCGCTTCGGTCATAGAGACGCTGCGCGTCGTGCGCGCGAACAGCGGCTCACCCAGGCTGTCCTCCACCACCCGCACCGCGTGGCTGACGGCCGAGGCGCTCAGGCCCAGCGCCTGGGCGGCCGCCGCAAAGCCGCGCTTCTCGGCCACGGCAACGACGATGGGCAGATGGGCCAGCAGTTCGCGGTTCATTCATGAACCATATCGCATGACCCATGCGATTCAAGCGTCTTTATCCGATCACATCGTTTCAAGACACTGGACTCCGTCGCAACCCACCACCCCACGGAGCCCACCATGACCGCAGCCACCAACACCCGCCCCACCTGGTTCATCACCGGCGCCTCGTCCGGCTTTGGCCTGTCCTTCGCCAAATACGCATTGGCCCAGGGCTACAACGTCGTCGCCACGGCCCGCCAGCCGGCCCGCCTGGCCGCGCTGGCCGACAGCGCGCCGGACCGCGTCCTCGTGCTGCCGCTGGACGTGACCGCCGCCGGCGACGCCGAGCGCGCCACGGCTGCGGCGCTGGCCCATTTCGGCCGCATCGACGTGTTGATCAACAACGCCGGCTACGGCATCGTCGGCGCCGTCGAGGAGACGCCCGACGCCGAGCTGCGCGCGCAGATGGAAACCAACTTCTTCGGCGCCGTCGCTGTGACCCGCGCCGTACTGCCGGCGATGCGCGAGCAGCGCAGCGGCGCCATCGTCAACCTGTCCAGCATGGGTGGCCAGATGTCCTTCGGCGGCTTTGGCGCCTACTCGGCCTCCAAGTTCGCACTGGAGGGCCTGTCCGAGGCCCTGGCCCAGGAGGTCGCGCCCTTCGGCATCAAGGTCCTCATCGTCGAGCCCGGCGCCTTCCGCACCGGCTTTGCCGGCGCCGACGTGCTGCGCCAGATGCCGGTGCTGGCAGCCTATGACGAGATCGTCGGTGGCACGCGCAGCTTTGCCAAGGGCATGGATGGGACGCAGGCGGGGGACCCGGACAAGGCGGCAGCGGCGATCGATGCGGCGCTGAAGGCCGAGGTCACGCCGCTGCGATTGCAGCTGGGTGCGGATGCGATTGACGCGGTGCGGGCGCACAGCGAGCAGCTGTTGCGGGATCTGGCGGCGTGGGAAGCGATTGGTCGTGCAACAGCGATGGAAGCAGAAGGTCAGTAAGCGTCAACGATTTGCAGGCGTCTTGCTGTAGGCGACGCCATCCGCAAGACGCACTCCTGTTGGAAGCGGCTATGCGCCATGGCGAGTCTTCAGACTTTCAAGAAAGTTGTTGAAGCCTCTGGAAAACCATAGAAATGCATCTCTATGGCTCTCTGTCTCGTCGTTCTCGACAACCAGACTTCGCGCCGATTTGGGATGAGTGAGCCGATGACGAAGTTCTAACGATTGGCGTAGCTGATTCCATCCTTCGTTTCCGAAGTTGGGCCTCCACTCGACGTCAAAGTGCTTGGCGGCGAGCTTCAGAGTCAGCTTGATGTTCTTCAGGGTGCCCGTGCGCACCAATTCAATCCTGGCCTCGCCGCTGCTGTTCACAACAATTGTTGTCTCACTCAGAAAGGAGCGGGTCCTGGCACTGATATCGACTGACCCCAAAGTGCACGCTGCTAGCGTGACTTGCCTCAGACCATAGACCACGGCCTCGATATAGGCCCAGCACGAGCGCACCAGCAACCGCCTAAGCGTTTGGTCGTCCCAGTCGTCGGCGAATTTGTTCAGCAATCGTTGAATGTCTTCCCGGAGCACGGCATTTGCATCAAGGAGGTCATCCAGCGGCTTTGCGAGTGCTCTCGCATATGACTTCAGCTCCTAATTCATCGCGCCGCCTTTGTTCTCGGAGGGACCGCCCGTGCCGCTTAGACAGCCAGCACCTGCCTCACCGCCCTATCCCACTCCGCCAACCTTGCACCCGCTTCATCCCGAGACATCCGCGGCTCAAAGGCGCGGTCCAGTTGCCAGATGGCGCCGATCTGTTCCGTGGACTCGTAGACACCCGTCCCCAGTCCGGCCAACAGCGCCGCACCGAGTGCCGTCGTCTCGATGACCTTGGGGCGCAGTACCGGAATGCCGAGCAAATCAGCCTGGAACTGCATCAACAAGTCGTTGGCACTAGCGCCGCCGTCGACGCGCAACTCAGTCAGCCGATCCGCGGCATCCACGTCGGCATTCATCGCCGTCAGCACCGCCGCGCTCTGGAAAGCGATGCTCTCCAGCGCCGCGCGGGCGATGTGGGCCTGCGTCGTACCGCGCGTCAAACCCAGCAACGCGCCACGCGCATCGGGCCGCCAGTAGGGCGCGCCCAGGCCCGCAAAGGCGGGCACGAACATGACACCGCCGGCGTCGGGCACGCTGCTGGCCAGCGCCTGCACCTCGCCGCTGCCGCCGATGGCCTTGAGCCCGTCGCGCAACCACTGCACGACGGCGCCGCCGACAAAGACGCTGCCTTCCAGTGCGTACTGCGCGATGGCGTCCACCTGGGCGGCGCGCGTCGTGATGAGGCCTTGCGTGGACGTGCGCGCCTGGGTGCCGGTGTGCATCAGCAGGAAGCAGCCGGTGCCATAGGTGTTCTTGGCCTGGCCGGGCTGCAGCGCGGCCTGGCCAAACAGGGCCGCCTGCTGATCGCCCGCAATGCCGGCGATGGGAACGCCGAACTCGACGGCCTGGCCGAACACGCCGGCCGAGGGCTTCACCTCGGGCAGCAGACTGCGCGGAATGTCGAAGGCCGCCAACAGCTCGTCGCTCCAGTCGCCGCGGTGGATGTCGTAGATCAACGTGCGCGAGGCATTGCTGGCGTCGGTGGCGTGGACCTTGCCGTCGGTCAATTTCCACAGCAGCCAGCTGTCGATGGTGCCGAAGGCCAGCTCGCCACGGACCGCGCGTTCGCGTGCGCCGGGTACGTTGTCCAGCAGCCAGCGCAGCTTGGTGGCCGAGAAATATGGGTCCAGCACCAGGCCGGTCAGCTCGCGCACGCGCGGCTCCAGGCCCTGCTGCTTCAGCTGCTCGCAGAAGGCCGCCGTGCGCCGGTCCTGCCAGACCAGGGCCTTGTGCAGGGGCTGGCCGGTCTTGCGGTCCCACAGCACGACGGTCTCGCGCTGGTTGGTGATGCCGATGGCCGCGACCTTCACAGCGGCCTTGGCCACAGCCTCGCGAGCGCATTCGACCTGGTGGGTCCAGATCTCCTCGGCGTCGTGCTCCACCCAGCCGGGCTGGGGGAAATGCTGGGGCAATTCGCGCTGCGCCGAAGCGAGCAGCCGACCATCACGGCCAAAAACTAGAGCGCGCGAACTAGAGGTTCCCTGGTCCAAAGCCAGCAAGGCATCCATGGCTGTCATTTAGAGTGTCCGTATGGGCGATTTTGACGTCGTGGTGGTGGGGGGCGGCATCAACGGCACGGGCCTGGCCCGCGACCTGGCCGGGCGCGGCTGGCGCGTGCTGCTGGCGGAGCGTGACGACCTGGCCTCGCACACCTCGTCGGCCTCCACCAAGCTCGTGCACGGCGGCCTGCGCTACCTGGAGACCTATGAGTTCTCGCTGGTGCGCAAGGCGCTGCAGGAACGCGAGGTGCTGCTCAGGAGCGCGCCTCATCTGATCCAGCCACTGCGCTTTGTTTTGCCGCATGCGCCGCATCTGCGCCCGGCGTGGATGATCCGCATCGGCCTCTTCCTCTACGACCACCTGGCGCGCCGCGAGCTGCTGCCGGGCTCGCACGGGCTGCGCCTGGCGGGCAGCCTCTACGGCGCAGCGCTCAAGCCCGAATTCACACGCGGCTTTGTCTACTCCGACGGCTGGGTGGACGACGCCCGCCTCGTCGTGCTGAACGCGCAGGACGCCCAAGCCCGCGGCGCCGAGGTGCTGACGCGCTGCGCCGTGACCCGGGCGGTGCGCGGCAAGGACGGCTGGCAAGTCACGCTGCAAAACGGCCGCCAGCTGCGTGCGCGGGCCCTCGTCAACGCGACCGGCCCCTGGGCCGAGCGCTTCCTGCGCGACCACACGCAAGGCGCCAGCGGCCAGCCGCTGCCGGCGCGCGGCCTGCGCCTGGTCAAGGGCAGCCACATCGTCGTCAACCAGCGCTTCACGCACGACCACGCCTACATCTTCCAGAACGCGGATGGCCGCATCATCTTCGCCATCCCCTACCAGGACCGCTTCACGCTGATCGGCACCACCGACGTCGAGCTGCCCGAGCACGAGGACCCGCCCTCACGCGCGACCATCGCCGAGGATGAAGTGGCCTACCTCTGCGAGCAGGCCAGCCGCTACCTGGCCCAGCCGGTGCAGCCGGCCGATGTGCTGTGGACCTATGCCGGCGTGCGACCGCTGCTGGACGAAGGCGGCTCGGCTTCGGCCGTCACGCGCGACTATCTGCTGGAGGCCGACGCAGACAGCGGCGCGCCGCTGCTGAACGTGTGGGGCGGCAAGCTGACGACCTATCGCAAGCTGGCCGAGGACGGTGCGACGCAGATAGGCGAACTGCTTGGCGATGCGCGCAAGCCATGGACGGCGGGCACGACCCTGCCCGGTGGCGACCTCGGCGCGCATGGCGTGAACATCGAAGCCTTTGCCGCCGAACTGCAGGCCGCGCATCCAGGCCGAGCGGGTGTGCGACGCATCGCCCGCGCCTACGGTAGCCAGGCGCGCGAGCTCCTCGCAGCACCGCCCGGTGCCGAGATCTCGCCGGGCCTGTTCGAGTCCGAACTGCGCTATCTGGTGGAACACGAATGGGCGACCAGCGCCGAGGACGTGCTGTGGCGGCGCAGCAAGCTGGGCCTGCACTACACGCCCGAGCAGCGCGAGGCCGTGGCGGACTGGTTCAGAACGCGAGCTTGAAGCCGGCTGTCTTCAGCCGCGCGCGCGGACCACTGAACTGGCGGCCATAGGACGCATCGACAAAGACACGATCGGGCAGCAGGGCCACACGCAGCGCCGCATTGGCCCAGGGCCGACCGCGGTCGTCGCCAAAAACCTCGGCCATCGGTTGCCAGCGCCCGCCCTCGCCAAAGCCGCCATGCTCGACGGCCAGGGCCCAGGTCGTGCTGCGCCGGCCCTGCATCTCGTCGCGTTGGTGGCCGAGGTTGGCGTGCAGGGTCAGGTCGCGCGTCAGCGGCAGGCTGCCGACGAGGATGACCCCGGCGCTGCTGCGCCGCCACACGGTCTCGACGTGACGGTGCGACAGGCTCCACGCCAGCGTGAGCTGGGCGTCGCCGTCGGGCCAGGCGGTGCTGGCCAGCATCGTCTTGCCATTCAGCGCCAGCTCGCGCGGGCGGATGACGTTCAGCGCGACCTCGGTGCCCCAGCCGATGCCGCAGCCGAACTGCAGGCCGGTCTGGCGCTGGCCGGCGCCGTCCAGGCGCCAGTCGCCATGGGCGCCTTCGAGTTCGCAGGCCCGCGGGTCCATGACGGCGGCGTCCTCGGCCTGCAGCGGCCGGCCGGCCTGGGCCGTGCAGGCGACGAGGGCGAGGCTGAAGACGAAGGCGGGACGCATGGGGAAAGAGCCTAGCGCCCTGCCGTGACGAAGGCATGGGTGATGATGCCGGCCATGCTGTTTGGTTTGTTGTTCGCCCTCGCTGCCGGGCTGATGTGGGGGCTGGTGTTTGTCGCGCCCGTGATGTTGCCGGGCTATGCGCCCGCCTTGCTGACGGTGGGCCGTTACCTGGCCTTCGGCCTGATCGCCCTGCCGCTGGCCCTGGCCCTGGACCGGCGCGCGCTGCGCGAACTGCTGCCGGGCGATTGGTGGGAGGCCGCCAAGCTCAGCCTGATCGGCAACTTCCTGTACTACCTCTGCCTGTCGGCCGCCATCCAACGGGCCGGCGCACCGCTGCCGACCATGATCATCGGCACGTTGCCGGTCGTCATCGCCATCTGCGCCAACCACCGCAACCGCGTGCGTGATGGCCATCTGCCATGGGCCAAGCTGGCACCTTCGCTCCTGCTGATCGCCGCGGGCCTGGCCTGCGTGAACCGCGACGAGCTGGCCGTGCTGCAGGCCGAGGCCGGCGACCCGCGCCGGTATGCCGAAGGCGCCTTGCTGGCCATCGCCGCGGTGGCCTGCTGGACCTGGTATCCGATTCGCAATGCCGACTGGCTGCGCGCGCACAGCGACCGCAGTCCTCGGGCCTGGGCGACGGCCCAGGGCCTGGTCACGCTGCCGATGGCCGCCATCGGCGTGCTGCTGCTCGCGCTCGTGCACCTGATGGCGCCGGACACGCTGATCCCGGCCGGCTATGTCTTCCCATTCGGTGACAGGCCTCTGGCCTTCATCGGCCTGATGGCAGCCATCGGCCTGTGCTCGTCATGGCTGGGCACGCTGTGCTGGAACGAAGCCAGCCAGCGGCTGCCGACCTCGTTGTCGGGCCAACTCATCGTCTTCGAGACGCTGGCGGCGCTGGCCTATGCCTTCGCGTGGAACCAGCGCATGCCGCCGCCGGCGACCTTGGCGGGCGTGCTGCTGTTGATCGCCGGCGTGGTCTGGGCCTTGCGCATCAAGCCGACCACAAGCTCTCCCAACGCCTGCTGAGCACGCACCGTTTTTTTGAGCTCCATGTCCCCGTTATTGGCGACTCGTCAGCACCTATCTGCCTCAAAACATTATTCGATACATTGGCGGCCCTTACTTTGGGAGTAACAATGAAAAAGGGTTTTTCGCTGTTTTTACTTGTGCTTGCGCTGATTCCGCATATCGCACGGCTCAGACCATGCCGTGCGTAGAAATCGTTGAGGGAATACTGGCCACCCTGATGCAAACAACGTAGCCGTCTTGGCTCGAAATTTGGCGTTCGCTGCAATTAGCGGGCTGGGCGACAATCCGGATGATCCCCCAGTTATTTCCGCTGGCCATCGCGCAGCAGTCACGTGCCAAACGAAACCACCCACGACTCCTCCCAAGAGTTCAAATGGAAGCGGCGGAAGTGTCAATGTCGGCCCGGTAATCAAGATCAAGTGATGAAAAGTCGCGCAGTCATAAAAAGCAAGCCATTTCTTGCCATCGGGCTTGCAACTATTTCATGCTTACTTTTCCAATGGGCAGACCTCCACGGCGGCGTGCTGTTCACTCCAGCAGTCCATAGTTTGCTCAGGGGCGCGGTCTTGTGCGTTCTTGCAATTGTTCTTTGGACGCTTTTTAACCGACTGAACCTCTTTCCGCCCTGGTTCAAGCCGCTCAGGCTCGCCGCGGTGATTTTCTTGTTCATTGGCGTTTTCCTCTACGCCGCCCTATTGCTTTTTCAGCGTGGCCTGTCCGAGCAGACTCATTCAACCGGAAATGAAACCGCGGAGTTCGTGGCCATTGAAAGAGGAAGCTTCGGAAGCACCTGGACCGATATCGTGGAGCGGCGGCGTATTGCCCTTGTCTTCGTGAAGGAGCGCCCATTGGTTCAATACAACCAGGAAAAGGTGCTGGGATTGGACGCCACGGCACCCAAGGTCTTGCGAGTCCGCTTGGTGGCCGCCGGAGGTGGTGAGCGTGTCGAGGAATTGCGGCTGGACTGAAGGCCGTGCCTTGCCGGCGCAAGCTGGGGCATGGCGCCCGTGAAGGCGCCATGCCTGCAAAGTCGGCTGGAGCTCAGAACCCGCTGTTGCCGGTTCCGCGGTTCAGCACAAAGCCGCCCGTGTTGCTCAACCCACCCTGGGCCGCACCGCTGACCGTCACGTTCTGGAAGCTCGCATTGCCGCCCGACTTGATGTGGATGCCATAGGTGCCCGCGCCCGAGATCGTCACGCCGTCGAACACGGCGTTCTGCAGCTGGTTGGGCCCACTGATGTAGATGCCCGAGTAGGTGCTGTCCTGGATGATGAGGTCCTTGATGACGACCGGCGACGTGATGCTCGACGTGTCGGCGAACAGGAAGAGCGCGCCGAACTGGTCGTTCCAGTTGGGCTCGAAGCCACCCGTGCGCACCAGGGTGTTGCCGGTGATGCGCGTCGTGCCGCTGAAGGGCACCGGGCTGAAGCGCGAGCTGACCGTGATGCCGGACGAGCCGACCACCGTATCGGTGATGACGTTGTACTCGGCCCGGTTGCCATTGCCGCCGTAGATGCCGATGCCATTGGCCAGCACCGGCGACTGCACCGTGTTGCGCACGAAGGCGCTGTTGGTCACCGCCGCACCTTCCGAGAACATCGCCAGCGCGTCGTCACCGGTGTTGCGCACGACGCTCTGATCCATCACCACGTTCTGCACATTGGCGTGGATGTTGACGCCGTCCGCAAACACATTGCGGATGCGCAGGCCGCTGGCATAGAGGCCGTTGGTGCCCGAGTCGATCCACATGCCGACCTTGGTGTGCTCGAACCACAGGTTCTGGAACTGCGAGCCAGTGCCGAAGTTGCCCTCCAGCGGCGCGTCCGTCATCACCTGGCCGTCGGGGTCGCGCAGCGTGACCTTGCCCAGCATCAGGAAGTCCGCCAGCTTGACGTTGCTGCCGGTGCCGTAGAGGCCGCCGTGGCCATCGTTGCCCAGCTCCACCGTCGAGTACCAGGGCCCGGCGCCGCGCATCGTGACGCCAGAAATGTTGATGCGCGAGCTGAGCTTGAAGCTGCCGGCCGGAATCCACACGACGCCGCCCGAGGGTTGCGCCGCGGCGATGGCCTGCTGGAAGGCCGAGGTGGCATCGCCGCCACCGGACACCGCGCCATAGCTGGTGATGGAGAAGGCACCGGCCGGCATGGCATAGGCGGCCGGGACCACCTCGGTCTCGATGAAGTCGATGTCGTAATAGGCCGCGGTGTTGCCGCCGTCCTTCTGCAGCTTGAACACCGTGCCGGCCGGGTAGCTGGCCAGCGGCACATGGATCTCGTCGTAGAAATGGCGCGGTGTGCCATCCGACGGCACGCCGCGGAAGGGGTAGCCACCATAGACCCAGGCATAGGTCGACGTCAGGTTGAGGTCCTGCACCTTGCTGCCGTTGGCGTAGAGCGCCAGCGTGGCCGACTGGCCGCCGCCGCCCGGGGCATCGGGGATGGAATAGCGCAACACCAGGGAGTTGGTCGGCTGCGTGGTCGTGAAGCTGACCTGGTGGCCGGTGTTGGCCAGGCGCACCAGGCTGCGGCCGCTGGACTCGGACTGCACGGTGAAGGGCGTGCGGCTGGCCGTCAGCACGGTGGCGTTGGTGGAGGCTGTCTCGGCTTCGTAGAGCGTCGTGCGCACGGTGGCGCCGCGCACGGCGGCCGTCAGCTCGCCGGGCACGGTGAGGCTGTCGATACCGACGTCGGCTCCAGCCGATGCCGCCTGCAGGCCGACGGTGTTGTGGCCGGTGCGCAGCGTCAGCGGCAGATTCATCGTGGTCCAGCCGCTGCCGGAGGGAATGCTGACCGTGCCCACCTTGGCGGCGTTGACGATGACGTCCAGCACGCGGGCGCTGCCGCTGGTGTTGCGGTAGCGCAGGCTGGCGGTGGCGCTGCCGTCGCCGCTCATGAAGACGGTGCGGATGGCCCGCGCGCCGCTGCTCGAAAAGCCGGCCGCGTAGCCGCTGCCGTTGTAGCCCGTTGCCGATGTCGACACCGCGGCGCCGCCGGACATGAACCAGGTCTCGGCCTCGGCCGGCGTCACCGCCGGATTGCCCGTGCCGCCACCGGTCACGGCCGTGACGGTGAGCGCGTCGAGATTGACGTTGCCGCTGTCGGTTGATCCGAACTTGTAGGCCACCGTGTGCGCGCCGGCGCTGAGCGTGACGGTGGAAGTCTGCGCGGCCCAGGAATCCCAGTTGGTCGTGGCGGGCAGCGTCACCTGGCCGGCGGAGGCGCCGTCGACGAACAGCGTCAACGTCCTGGCCGCGCCGGTGCCGTTGGCGTAGCGCAGCGCCAGCTCGTGGCTGCTGGCGGTGGCCGCCGTCACGCTGAAGGCCACCTGGGCATTGCCCTTGTTGCCATCGGTGAAGCCGCCGACAAAGCCGCTGCCCTGATAGCCGGTGTGGTCGGTCGCGACGGTGGCGCCGCCACTCAGGGTGGCGTCCTCGGCCTGCGGGCCACCGGTGCCGGTGACGACGGCATCGACGTCCAGCTTGTCCAGGTTGACGTTGCCGCTGTCGGCGCTGGTGAACTTGTAGGCGATGGCGTGGTTGCCGGCGGTCAGCGCGACGGTGGTCGTCTGCACCAGCCAGTCGTCCCAATTGGCGGTGGCGCCCAGGCTGACCTGGCCCTTGGACACGCCGTCGACATAGAGCGTCAGGCTCTTGGCCGAGCCGGTGCCGTTGGCATAGCGCAGCTTGAGCGTGTAGTTGCCGGTGGCCGCCGCGTTGACGGTGAAGCTCGTCTGCGCGTTGCCCTTGTTGCCGTCGACGTAGCCGCCGACAAAGCCGCTGCCGGTGTAGCCCGTGTGGTCGGTGGCTGTGCTTGTGCCCCCGCTCAGCGAGGCGCTTTCGGCCTGGAAGGTGGCCGCGTGGAGGGTGGTCGCCATGGCCAGGAAAGGCAGGCAGGAAATCAGTCGGCGAAGCGCCGGGGTCGTGTGCATTGGTTTGTCTCCGTAGTAGTCGTCACGAGACCCGTCTGGTGCGGGCCGAAAACGACTCTAGGGACGACGGCAGCGCCAATCACGATGCCCCGGCAGGGCGCAAGGACTGAAGCTTCAAAACCTTGGGAAGGCTTCAGGCTGGCTTCAGATTCGCCATAGACCCGACGGGCACCACCGGGGCCGACCCGCGGCGGCGGGACGTTTGGTAACGCGACCCGGGGACATTCACCGATGCGGCCACAGCGGGCCGCGATGCAAACCTCGGCCCACCAAGAGAAACGGCGGGTAGGACAACCAGCAATGCCGCCGGATGTCGGCAATGCAGCGTATGCGGACAGCCCAGCAGAGTCAGAATTTGCGAGCGTCAGCGAGGTGTGCCTACCCTCGCTCCCTTGAACACAAAAAGCCCTGTGAGCCCTCGCAATGAATAGAGCTGACCTGACAAAAATGCTGCCAAGGCACAGTGCAGATGTCGAGAATGCGCAGGCGATCATCGCCCTCGGGTTCCCGGCGGTTGAGCCAATATTGAAAAGCCTGTTTCAGTGGCTGGAGACGAGCGGATCGCCAGTCGAGTTGATCGTCCGCCCCTTCTTTGCAGAGCTCGGTGAGCCCGCGCTTGGATTGGTCCGCGACGCGCTGACTGCTCCCATCAAGCCCGCCCGGAAGCATGCGTTGCTGCGATATGTACTACCGCACTGGCCGGCTCCCATTGTCGAGAAGCTTCGCCCTGAACTCGAACGGATGGTCGATCAGCATGACTTTTATGGCCTCGACGTCTGGGCACTTTTGCTCATGATCGACAAGGGGCTCGAGAGCCACGGCGGAAACGAAATGTGGAAACAGCACAAGATCAAGCGCATGCGTGAGTTGCTTGCTGCACTTGAGCGGTGACCGGTCTCGGCGCGCTGAGGAGCGCTGATCGCCAACTTTTGAGCTGACGCGGCCAATGACAGCAAGCAGCCTGGAGCGGCTGGCAGCACCAATAGCCGGGCGGCACGGCCGTAAGCTTAGAAGTTGGGCAAAAATCGCCGGCACGCCCATGTCCTCCGACCTGCCCCCTCGCTCCGTCGCCCTAGAGATCATTGCCGCGACGCTGCTTTTTGGCGCTAGCCTGTTCGCCGTCCACTTTGCCATCGCCGATCAGGCCAACGGAAAGCCGTTTCGGGCCATCGAAGCCGCAGGGGCCGCCATCCTTTTCTTCGGGGCATGCTTCGACCCCGTGAACTGGATTTGGCGCCTTTTGCCCTTCACCAGGCGGGATCAGATCATCCAGCCGCCGCCGTGGGCCAAGATCGGATGGCTCGTCTTCGGCATCGGCTGGGTGGTCTTTGTGGTTGGCCTGATTGGCAAGTACACGCACCACGGTCATTGAGCAGGCCAATTTGGCAGATTGCGCTCGCGAACATCTCCGCGCTTCGCGTGCAGGCTCATTACCTGCGTTGAGCTGGATACGGTGGAAGACCGCTTTCAGCCGAGGCTGTGTGAAAACTCGCTCTCGATGGCCTTTCAGGGGTCTCGATACCCTGGGCGCCCACGCAATCGTTGATCCTGACGCGATCTGAGAGGTCGCTTTCCCGCAGGCCCGCCACCCGGTGGCGTTTTCACACAGCCTCAGCCTGAAGCAGCAGTTGGTTAGGCCGACTGCCCCTGCTTTCCGCACCCGGCAGCGTGCTGAGAACTCAACTACTCAGTCCGTTGAACCTCAAGCTTGGAAGACTTCGAACACCCTTTGTCCATCGAAGCCATCGGCCTCGCCGCGCTTGCTGTGACCGCGGGCGTTGCTGATGACGCGCGTCTCGCCCACACGGTAGTTGTGCCGGCAGTGCAGGTGGCCGTGGATCCACAGGCTGGCGAGCGGCAGCAGGTCTTCGTCGTTGTTGCAGAAGCTTGCCGTGCCCGGCTGGCGGCCGTAGCGCGGGTCGGCGCTCTTCAGGCTGGGTGCGAAATGGGTGATGGCGACGGTGGCGTCCCAATCGCCTTTACGTGCGAGTTCATCGGCCAACCAGGCGCGCTGCTCCAGCGCCAGCACACGCACGGCATCGACGCCGAAGGGCTCGCCGTGGCGGGTGGACTGCATGACGTTCTGGAAGTAGCCCCCCGCCCGCATCGCGCGGTCACGGCCCGAGGGACCGAAGGCGTCGAAGTCGCACCAGCGCGTGCTGCCAACGAAGCGCACGCGTCGGCTCTGCGCATCGCTGATGACGACAGACTCGTCATCGAGCATGCGCAGGCCAACACCCTTGACATGGGTGCGCAGCGCTTCACGCGCCTCGTCCACGTCGCGGCGGTCGTACTCGTGGTTGCCAGGCACGAACAGCACCGGCACCGGCCAACCGCGGAACAGCTCGAAGCTGCGCCAGGTCGTGTCGATGTCACCAGCGAGGATGAGCAGTTCGGCGCCGGGTGCGGGGATGGGCTGGTAGGACTCCGTCTCGAGATGCAGGTCCGACAGGAGCTGCAGGCGCATCAGTTGGAACCGTGACAGACCTTGTACTTGCGCCCGGACCCGCAAGGGCAAGGATCGTTGCGCCCCACCTTGGGCGTGTCGCGCTTGATGGTCTCGACGCGGTAGCGTTCGGTCTCGGTCAGGTCGGCCAGATCGGCCACCGTGACGACGAGTTCCTCGATCGCATCGTCGAGGTCCTTCAGCGGATGCTCGCGGTTCAGCGTCGCGACGACTTCCTTTTCCTCGGCCGTCTCGGCCGGCAGATGGCGGTACAGGCGTGCCATCGCCGCGCTGACGTCTTCGTTGGGCATGTCGGCCAGCTCGGGGAAGCACAGGGCCGCGTGCTGGAAGCCGGCGACCCAGGGCATCAGCGCGCGCGAGATCGGGCCCAGCTCGTCATAGCTGGCACGGGCCGAGCGCTCTTCCTCGGTGGCGTCCTCGGGCAGCGGGTCGGGCTCCTGGTCCTCTTCGACCTCGAGGATGACGGGATCGAACCAGCCGTCCTCGACGAGGCCGCGGTTCAGCGCGGCATGGCGGCGCTCGACGAGTTGGGTCAGCTTGTCCAGCCAGCCGGCATCGACCGTCTCGGGCAGCAGGCCGCCGTCGTAGTCAAAGATATTGGGCAGCCATTCGTCGGCCTCGATCAGGCGGGGCTGCACGATGACGCCGCAGAGGTAGCCATCGAGCATGGAGGCGTCCAGCGGCTGCAGCGGCTCGGGCGTGGCGGCGAGGAGTTCGTCGAGTTCGGCGAACTCGGCGTCGGTGAGGTCTTGGGTGCTCATGGGCGCGGATTGTCGGGGTTTGCCCCCTTCGGGCAAGCCGTTGCGCCGAAAACGTTCAACCCCCTAGAACCGCAATCGATGTCATCGATGTCAACGATCGGCCACATTGGTAAAAACCCAAATGACATCGATAACATTTGCCCTCAAAGTCCGGTCCATCGAAAGTGGCGACGGCCGCGCCGGCTTTCGGGATTGATAACAAACAACCATCGGAGACCACAGATGTCCAAGCCCCATGCCGCGCCGCGCGCCGGCGTCCGCTCCTTCCGTCCCCAACTGCTCGCCCTGGCCGCCGCCGCGCTGTGCGGCAGCGCTTTCGCCCAGGAAGCGGCCAAGCCCGCCGACAAGTCCCCTGAAGTCAAGGAACTCGAAGCCGTCGTCGTCACCGGCACGGCGCGCCGTGAAGGCGTGCGCAAGCTGGAGGCCGGCTTCTCGATCACGACCGCCACCGAGGAACAGATCAAGGCCGCGGCGCCCACCAGCACGGCCGACATCCTGAAGACCGTGCCCGGCATCTTCGTGGAAACCTCGGGCGGCCAGGCCGGCGCCAACATCCGCGTGCGCGGTTTCCCGACACCGGGCGACGGTCCCTATTCGACCTTCCAGCTCAATGGCGCGCCGCTGTATCACCTGCCCACGCTGAGCTTCTTCGAGCACTCGCAGCTGTTCCGCCTGGACGACACCATCGACCGCATGGAAGTGCTGCGCGGCGGCCCCAGCCCCATCTTCGGCAGCGGCCAGCCCGGCGTGACGGTCAACTTCATCCAGAAGGACGGCCGCAACCCCGAGGCCGGCCTGCGCGTGACGACGGGCACCGGCAGCCTGAAGCGCGTCGACGGCGTCTATGCCGGCAAGCTCAGCGACCAGTGGAACATCATGGTCGGTGGCTTCTGGCGCGAGAGCGACGGCGTGCGCGACACGCAGTTCCCCGCCGACAGCGGCGGCCAGGCCAGCCTCATGCTGAGCCGCAAGCTCGACAACGGCAGCCTGCAGCTCTATGCCCGCGCGCTGCGCGACCGCAACGCCTTCTTCACGGCGATTCCCGTCGTGGGCTCGGCCGACGGCAAGAGCGCATCCAGCTATCCCGGCTTCAATGCGTCAAAGGACTATTTCTACGGCAACGAGCTGCGCAACATCGTGCTCGAGACCGGCCGCGCCTCGGGCCGCACCCTGCCCAATGGCAAGCCCGAGATCCTGCGCAGCACGGTCACCAAGGACCTGGCCGACGGCCGCGGCGCCGATGTGCAGACCTATGGCGCCAACCTCGACACCAAGCTGGGTGACTGGACGCTGACCAACAAGCTCAGCCACACCACCGGCGACACGCCGACCTATGCGCTGTTCTCAGGCGCCAACCCGCAGACGCTGTCGAGCTACATCACGTCGCAGGTCACCGCAGCCAACGGCGATGCGGCTGTCGTGGCCGCAGCAGGCCGCGTTGCCACCACCGGCACCGCCACCTTCACCAATGGCGGCGGCACCGTCACCGGCAGCACGCCCGTCATCGTCAACGGCATGTGGGCCGTCGACAAGGCGTTGCGCTCGACCAGCAACGAGACCCGCCTGTCGCGCGAGATCGCGCCGGGCAACAACCTGACCGTCGGCCTCTACCTGGCCGGCTACAGCTCGCATGACGTGTGGACGCTGGGCCAGGCCCAGCTGATGACGGTGCAGCCCCACGCCCGCCTCATCGACGTGGCCCTGGACAACGACGTCAAGGCCTCGCGCAACGGCTATGTCTCGCCGCCCTTCTCCTTCGACCTCGACGCGAGCTATAGCGGCAACACCCGCGCCTTCTTCATCGCCGACGAGTGGCAGCTGAACAAGGAACTGCGCATCGACCTCGGCGCGCGCCGCGAGACGCAGCGCATCACCGGCACCATCGCCAACGTCAGCAATGGCGACCTCGATGCCGACCCGACGACCATCTACAACAACAACCTCTCGTACTTCAACGGCACGAACACGCTGATCGACAGCAAGCTCAGCCGCAGCTCCTTCACCGGCGGTGCCAACTACGCCTTCACGCGCGACTTCAGCGCCTTCGTGCGCGTCAACAAGGGCCACCGCCTGCCCGACTTCGACGTGCTGCGCGGCCGCGGTGCCAACGAGAGCAAGGATTCGGTCGAGGACATCACCCAGTTCGAGATCGGCCTGAAGACCGCCACCAAGCTCTACAGCGCCTTCCTGACGGCCTACCAGAACAAGCTGACCAACTCTCAGACCCAGCAGTTCACCAATGCCGGCAATGTCGTGCTGCGCCCCAACAGCAAGGCCACCGGCCTGGAGTTCGAGCTGGCCCTGCGCCCGGGCTATGGTTTCGAGATCGCGGCGACCGGCAACTTCCAGGACGCCAAGTACAAGGACTTCCAGCAGTTCAGCGGCAACCGCGTCGAGCGCGCGCCGAAGTTCCAGGCCCGCCTGACCCCGAGCTGGCAGACCCAGACCGGCTTCGGCCAGCTGCGCACCTTCGCGACCTTCAGCCATGTCGGTGAGCGCTTCGCCGACCAGACCAACACGCTGAAGCTGCCGGCCTACCGCACCATCGACGCGGGCGCCGTGTTCTCGATGGACAACGGCCTGGAAGTGCGCCTGACCGGCACCAACCTGACCAACAAGATCGGCCTGACGGAGGGCAACTTCCGCGTGCCGGGCCAGGCCGCGGGCCAGGACGGTGTGTTCCTGGCGCGGCCGCTGTTCGGCCGCGCCTATGAGCTGAGCGTCGGCTTCCAGTTCTGAGACGCGCCAAGATGGCGACGCCTGAACTCCAAGCCCCACTCGACATGACCACCACCTCCATCTCCCTGTCGAGCGGCGGCTTGCGCATCAGGCTCGCCATCATCCTCACCTACATGCTGTTCGGCGCACTGCTGAACAGCGTGGGTGCGGTCAATCTGCTGGTCGTGCAGACCCTGGGCGTGCCGCGCGCCGAGGCCGCCCTGCTGGACGCGTGGAAGGACCTGCCGATCGCGCTGACGTCCTTCCTCGTCGCCTCGCTGCTGCCGCGCCTCGGCCTCAAGCGGGCCATGCTGCTGGCCCTCGCGGCCGTCGGCGCGGCCTGCCTGGCCATGCCGGTGCTGTCGGCGTTCTGGGCCATCAAGCTGCTGTTCTGCACGCTGGGCGCGGGCTTCGCGCTGGTCAAGGTGTCGGCCTATTCCATGATCGGCCTGGTCACCCAGGACCGCGCCGGCCATGCGCGCTTCACCAACCTGCTCGAAGGCCTGTTCATGGTCGGCGTGCTGGGCGGCTTCCTGCTGTTCAGCCAGGCAGCCCATGCTGAGGGCAAGGGCTGGCTGCAGGTCTATCCGCTGCTGGCGGGGCTGGCGGCAGGCGCCTTTGTGCTGCTGCTGATCAGCCCGCTGGACGAAGGCCCGATCCAGTCGACCGACACCTCGCTGCGCGAAGACCTCGTCGCGATGGCGCCGTTGCTGAAGAGGGCCCTGGTCGTCGTCTTCCTGCTGTCGGCCTTTCTGTACGTGCTGATCGAGCAGGGCATCTCGACCTGGCTGCCGAGCTTCAACAACGAGGTGCTGCATCTGCCCACCGCGATGAGCGTGGGGCTGGCGGTCATCATGCCGGCGACCACCGCGCTGGGCCGATTGACCAGCGCCGCCGTCATCGGCCGCCTGGGCTGGTTCGCCGTCGTCATCGCCTGCCTGGTCGGCATCGCCGCGCTCATCCTCGTCGCGCTGCCACTGGCTCGCGGTGCCCAGCCGCTGACCGGTGACATCGGCTGGCTGAACGCCCCGCCCGCGGCCTATCTGCTGCCGCTGACCGGCCTGCTGCTCGCCCCCATCTACCCGGCCATCAACTCCGCCATGCTGAGCGCGCTGCCGCAGCGCCAGCATGCGGCCATGACCGGCCTCATCGTCGTCTTCTCCGCCCTCGGCGGCACGCTGGGCAGCTTCATCACCGGCCGCCTCTTCGTCGCCTTCGACGGCACCACCGCCTTCGGCCTGCTGCTGGTGCCCGTCGCGGCGCTGGCGGTCTCGCTCACCCGGCTGCGCCGGCATCTCGCATCGTCATGACCTCCCGCTCCCAGCGCCCCGGCGACCTGCTCGCCACCGCGCCCATCCATGCGGACGCCCCCGCCCACGCGGCAGCCGCCACGCCCCATGAGCTCTATGGCGAGCTCTTTGTCGCCGTGCAGATGACGCGCGTCTTCGGTGACGGCAAGAGCTTTGTCGACGCCCGCCCCAAGACCGCGCCGTCGCTGATCCGCGCCCGCTTCGAGGCCGAGCGCCGCCTGCCCGGCTTCTCGCTGCCGGACTTCGTGCACGCCCATTTCGTGCTGCCCGGCCATGACGACGCCGTCGGCCCGCGCCTGGGCGTGCGCGAGCACATCCGCGCGCTGTGGCCGCTGCTGGTGCGCGAGCATGCCCAGGCCCAGGAAGGCGAGAGCCTGCTCGCGCTGCCGCGCCCCTACGTCGTGCCGGGCGGGCGCTTCCGCGAGCTCTATTACTGGGACAGCTATTTCACGATGCTCGGCCTGGTCGCCGACGGCCGGCGCGACCTGGCCGAGCACATGCTCGCCAACTTCGCCCACCTGATCGCGACCCACGGCTTCATCCCCAACAGCAGCCGCAGCTACATGCTGAGCCGCTCGCAGCCGCCCTTCTTCTTCCGCATGGTCGAGCTGCTGCACGCCGACGACCCCGCCGCCGGCTTCGCCACCCACCTGGCCTCGTTGAAGGCCGAGCACGCCTTCTGGATGGCCGGCGAAGCCACGCTCGGCGCCGGCCAGGCCCACCGCCGCGTGCTGCGCACGGCCGATGGAGCGCTGCTGAACCGCTACTGGGACGACCGCTGCACGCCACGCGAGGAAAGCTGGCGCGAGGACGTGCTGACGGCCGAGGAAGCCAAGGGCCGCACGCCCACCGACGTCTGGCGCGACCTGCGCGCCGGTGCCGAAAGCGGCTGGGACTTCTCCGGCCGCTGGTGCGCCGACCCCGCCGACATCGCGACGATCGAGACGACAGCGCTGGCACCCGTCGACCTGAACGCGCTGCTGGCCGGCCTGGAAAACGCCATCGCCCTCGGTGCCACGCGCAGCGGCGACACCGCCACGGCCCACGCCTTCGAGGCCCGCGCCGCCGCCCGCCGCCAGCTGCTGCAGACGCGCTTCTGGCGCGCCGACGCTGGCCACTTCGCCGACCTGAACTGGCGCCAGGCCACCGACCCGCGCCCGCTGACGGCCGCCGCCCTCGTGCCTCTGTACCTCGGCATGGCATCGCCCGCCCAGGCCGACGCCATGGCGGCCCAGGTGCAGCGCCATCTGCTCGGTGCCAACGGCCTGCTGACGACCGCCCTCGTGACCGGCCAGCAATGGGATGCGCCCAATGGCTGGGCGCCGCTGCAATGGATGGCGGCCCTCGGCCTGGCCCGCTACGGCCACGCCGCCCTCGCCCGCGACATCGCCGCGCGCTGGTGCGCCAGCGTGCACCGCGTCTACCTCGCCACCGGCCGGCTGCTGGAGAAGTACGACGTGGCCGAGGACAAGCCCGGCGGCGGCGGCGAGTACGAGACCCAGGACGGCTTCGGCTGGACCAATGGCGTCTTCGCGGCCTTCAAGGACGGGCTGCTGAAGTCTTAGTTCCCGCGCCCACCCCTGAGGCTTGGGGGGCCGCGGCGGCGCGAATCGTCGCGACGCCGGGCTAAGCTGGCGTCCGACATGCCTGCCGACACGCCCGCGTTCAGCCCCGCCGCCCTCGCCCGCTGCATCCCCTTCTTCGTCTTCATGGGCTTTCTGGCCCTGCGGGGCTATCTGCCCGCCGACGTCGGCCTGGATGCGCGCTGGATCTATGGCGCCCAGACCGTCATCGTCGCCGGCCTGCTGGCCTACTACTGGCGCGGCTACGGCGAGCTGGTACGCCAGAACCTGCCCGATGCCCGCGAGACCGGCTGGGCCGTCGTCGTCGGCATCGCCGTCTTCGCGATCTGGGTGCAGCTGGACGCACCCTGGATGCAGCTCGGTTCGGCCACCGCCAGCTTCGTGCCGCTGGACGCCGACGGCCAACCGATCTGGACGCTGATCATGCTGCGCCTCATGGGCGCCGCCCTGGTCGTGCCCGTCATGGAGGAGCTGTTCTGGCGCAGCTTCCTGATGCGTTGGGTGCAGCACCCGGGCTTCGAGCGCGTCGACCCGCAGACGGTGGGCGCGCGCGCCATCGTGCTGTCCACCTTCGTCTTCACACTGGCCCACACGCTGTGGCTGGCCGCCGTTGTCGCGGGCCTCGCCTACGCGCTGCTCTACCGCAGGAACGGCAAGCTGTGGAGCGCCGTCATCGCCCACGCCGTGACCAACGGGCTGCTGGGCATCTGGGTCATCTGGACCGGGCGCTGGGAGTTCTGGTGACCCCTGGCATCCCCCCTGGATCATGGGGCCTGCGGTTCTAGGGAGAACCCTGAAATCCCCCTGAGGCGCTTTCTACACTGCGCCCGCCCTGCGTCAACGCGGGCCGTCAGGCGCGAAACAGCGCCGGTGCAGTCCAGACCAGGGAGTCCCATGTCTTTCAGTTCCCAGCGCCTGCGTGGCGCTTTCGCCAGCCTTTGCCTGGCCGCCTTGTTGAGCGGCTGTGGCGGTGGTGGCGGCGACAGCCCCGCAACGCCCACGCCACCCACCACGCCAGCCGCCACCGGCCAGATCAGCGGCCAGGTGCTCAACGCCGCCGATGCCAGCCCGGTGCCGGGCGCTCGCATCAGCGCCGCCGGCACCAGCACGGTCAGCGATGCCCAGGGCCGCTTCACGCTCGGCACGCTCGCGCCCGCCAGCGCCGTGGTGCTGCGCATCCAGGCCGACGGCCATCTCGACGCCGTGCTGCCGCTGCCCGTCACGGCCAACCAGGCCACCACCATCACCCAGCGTCTGGTGGCTGCCGGCAAGGCGCAGACCTTCAGCGCCGACGCCCCCGGCACCTTGCGCGCCGCCAACTCGCTGGCCAGCGTGGACCTGCCGGCCAACGGCTTCGTCATCGACGGCGGCAGCACCGCGGCCACCGGCACCCTCAGCGCCAGGCTCAGCGTCATCGACCCCGCCCGCGACCCCGCCGCCATGCCCGGCCGCTACGTCGCCAGCACGGGCCGCGCGATCGAGAGCTTCGGCGCCATCAACGTGGACCTGCGCGACGCCGCCGGCAACAAGCTCAACCTCAAGGCCGGCGCTACCGCCACCGTGCGCATCCCGCTGGCCAGCCGCTCGGCCACGCCGCCGGCCAGCGTGCCGCTGTTCCACCTCGACGAGGCCACCGGCCAGTGGGTGCAGGACGGCCAGGCCACGCTGAAGACGACCACCGACGGCAGCTACTACGAAGGCACGGTCAGCCACTTCAGCAGCTGGAATGCCGACATGGAGATGGACACCATCTTCGTCAACGGCTGCGTCAACGACAGCGCCGGCAAGCCGGCCGCCTGGACGTATGTGCAGGCCACCGGCCTGGACTACTCCGGCATGGACGCCGCCGTGACCGACACTGCGGGCAAATTCCGCGTCGCCATCCGCAAGAACTCGCTGGCCGAGCTGCTCGCCACCACCTTCGAGCGCAGCAGCCCGGCACTGGCCGTCGGCCCCTCGGCCACCGACATCACGCTGCCCAGCTGCCTCGTGCTCGCCGACGCCGCCGCGCCCCAGCTGCTCGGCACGCTGGCGGACCGCACCGTGGTGGCCGGCCAGCAGGCTTACTTCCGCGTGAAAGCCAGCGGCAGCGCGCTGCGCTACCAGTGGCAACGCAATGGCGCCGACCTGCCCGGCGAGACCTTTGACACGCTGAGCGTCACCGCCCGCCTGGCGGACGACGGCGCCCGCTACAGCTGCGTGGTGCGCAACGGCCTGGGGCAGGTCAGCAGCGCAGCGGCCACCCTGAACGTCAAGCCCGCCACGCTGCCGGTCATCACCGAAGCGCCGCAAAGCGCCAGCGCCCTCGTGGGTGCCACCGCCAGCTTCACCGCCACGGTCGCCGGCAGCGCGCCGCTCAGCTATCAGTGGCAACGCAACGGCGTGGACATCGCCGGCGCCACGGCTTTGACCTACACCACGCCCGCACTGGCGCTCGCCGATCACGGCGCCCGCTACCGCCTGGTCGTGCGCAACGCCTACGGCAGCGCCAGCAGCGCCGAGGCCACGCTGAGCGTCACCGCCACGGTGCTGGCCGCGCCGGGCATCACCAGCCAGCCCGCCGCGGTCACCACGGCGCCCGGCCAGACGGCGAGCTTCGTCGTGCTCGCCAGCGGCAACCCCGCGCCCAGCTATCAGTGGCTGAAGAACGGCAGCGCCATCAACGGCGCCACCTCGGCCGCCTACACCACGCCCGCGTTGACACTGGCCGACAGCGGGGCCCTCTACAGCGTGCGACTCAGCAATTCACAGGGCGAGGTGCTCAGCGCCAGTGCACTGCTGACTGTGCAGGCCGCCAGCAGCGGCGAGACCGACCAGGCCAACCTGATGCGCCTGTTGGGCACCAGCAGCATCTGGCTGCAGGCCGTCAGCGCACCGCTGCAAGTGAGCGACGACCAGGGCCGTGTGCGCAGCAGCGCCGCCGTCTGCCAGAGCGGCAGCGTCAGCACGACGCTGGGCGGCGCGACACCCGCGGTGGGCCAGGCCCTGCCGGCCAGCGGCGTGCTGGCCACCCGCTTCACCGACTGTGTGGACGACGGCACCCGCTACAACGGCAGCGCCAGCGCCGACTACAGCCTGACCAGCCTGGGCTCGCCGATCAATGGCTCCGCCACCATCACCTTGAGCGACTTGCGCATGGCCGATGCCAGCGCCGGCAGCGACTACACGGTGACCGGCAGCGCCGGCGTCAAGCTGGCCGGCCTGCTGAACGGCGACAGCGTCGTGCAGACGGCCATCCTCACGCCGTCCGCCGGCACCCGCATCAGCAACAACCTGCTGGCGCTGAGTGCAACGCTGACGGGCGGCAGTTTCTCGGTCACCACCACGGTGCGCAGCAGCGACGACAGGCTCACGGAGACGCATTTCAGCTACGTCAATTTCGCCTTTGACGTCGCCGGCACGCCTCACGTGGCGGCGGGCAGCCTGGCCCTGGTCTTCAACGGTCCCAACGGCGCGCTGAGCAATGGCAATGGCGAGATCACGCTGTTCAGCAATGGCGCCAAGTTGGGACGCCTGTACTTCGCCAACGGCAGCCTGCAGATCGAGGTCAACGGGCGCGTGCAGCCGTTCGCGGCGGCGCGGGTGCGCGTGATGCGCTGAGTTCGGGGCGGAATGGGGCAGGGCGGCGGTGTCGCCCGGCGCTACTGCGTGGCGCTTGTCACGCGCCTTGGCACTATTCCCGAGGCTCGCGCGCCCGGCTTCACGCAAGATCGCGGCCCACACACACCACCGCAAGGAAATCCTCTCATGGCCACCCGCTTCGTCATGCAACGCGACACCAGTTCCTGGCGCCTCCAGGTCTGGACGTCGTTCGTCCTGGCACTGCTGGCCTGCGCCTGGGGCGTGTTCGGCGCGCCGGGCCAGGATCTGGACCGCGCCTTCCTCGCCATCGGCCTGTTCTTCTCGGTGTTCGCCTGCTTTGCCGTCGCCAAGACCCAGCGCGACAACCGCGACGGCCAGGTCGACACCCAGGGCTGGGTCATGATGGTCTGGATCGCGCTGGTCGCGGCACTGGCCCTGACGGCCTGGGGCCTGTGGCGCATGCAGATGGACGACTGGATCAAGCGCTACCTCGCCGTGTCCTGGCTCTTCCTCGTCTCCAGCACCTTCACGCTGGCCAAGACGCTGCGCGACCGCCACGAGGCCGACCTGCTCGAGCAGACCAACGCGCGCGGCTCCTCCGAACCGAACAACTGACGTGGATGGCGCCCGCTACTCGCGGGCCTTGACGTCCAGGAAGCGCTGCTGGCGCAGCAGCGCCTCGCCTGCCTCGTCGTGCAGCGGCTGCAGGCGGCGCTGCAGTCCCTCCAACAGGGTCGCCAGCTGCTGGACCAGGGCCTCGTCGGCGCTGGGCTGGCCATCCGACAGCGGCTGCCTGCGGCGCTCCGCCGGCACGCGCAGATAGGCCTCCAGGCTGTCGGGCAGATAGCGCGCCACGCTTTGCTGCACGAAGGCGGCGTCCTGCATGCCCAGGCGCGCCGGCGCGCCTGGCTGCTGGACCAGTTCCAACATCTGCTTGATGGTCTTCACAGCCTCCGTCGCAGGCGGCGGCAACGCCGGCGCGGCGCGGGCCAGCAGGGCATCCAGCGCGTCCAGGGCCTGCGGTGACAGCAAGGCCTGCGGCCCCACCTCGCCCATGCCACGACGCTGGTGCCATACCCCGCGCACGGCCCAGCCCAGGCCCGCCGTGCCGATGACGACGAGCACACCCACCAGCACCGGCTGGCTGACGAACAAGGCGCCCGACAACGAAGCCACGCCCAGGCCTGCCTGCACCCTGGCAGCCACTGGCAGCGGCGCCGCCGCCACTGGCCGAGGCCCGGCCGCCAGCGGGCGGCCCAGCTCATGGCGGGCTCGCAATTGCTGCTGGCGCTGCTGGACCACCTCCGGTCGCTCGTTGTTTTCCGAGGGCAGCGGGCGCCGCGTGCGCCGGTTGACGGGCTGGGAGCCGACGGCGAGGCGGGACGACGGATCGGGATCGGGATCGGGAGCGGCCATGCGGCATCCTAGGGTTTGTTCGCGCTGCGACGCTGGCCCAGGCCCGACCTTTCCAGGTCCCTGAAGGCCTCGAAGATCCACGACCGCAGCCCGATGACGACGCTGTAGGGCCGCTTCTCGGAGGACGGCAGTTTCTGGTCCAGCAGATGCTGGCGCGCGAAATCGTCGGCCGTGCGCTGCAGCCGCTCGGCCAGCTCGCGCGCATGGCCGGCACCGAACTCGCCGTGCACCAGCGTCAGCAACTCGCCCTCGCCGTCGAAACCGCCGGCAAAGAAGTCGGCCATCACGCGCTCGCGGAAGAACTGCATCACCGGCCCCTGTGGCCGCCAGCGCAGCGTCTTGGCCACCTTGAGCTTGTAGCGGTTGTGCGGGCGCAGCTCGATGACGCCCAGGCGGTCGAGCTGGGCCAGCGCGGCGACGGCATCCACCTCGCTGATGCGGTAGCGCGACAGCATGTCCTCCACCGCCCAATGGCTCAGGCAGCAGATGGCGACGAGCAGCAATTTGGGGTCGGCGACGACGGCGCGCTCCTGCTCCAGGCTCAGCTCGCGCAGCGCCGGCGACTGGCTGACGAGGCGCCCGGCCAGCTCGGCGAACTCCAGCTTCAGCACGCGGCAGATCTCGTCCACACGCGACAGCGGCATCTCGCCGCCCGGCGCCAGCATGCGCTTCACGCTGGACTCCGACAGGTCCAGGGCCTGGGCCAGCTCGGCATAGCTCAGCCCTTGCGTCTTCAGCTCGGCCTTGATGAGGGCCACCAGCGATTGCGTGCTCGACATGGGGATGAACGGTAGCGCATGACGCCCCCATCGGGCGCAGCCGCCGCGCCACCGGGACAAAAACGGCGGCAGCAACGCACGGCCTCGCGATGCTCGCGCCCCTCAGCACTTCTCGCCTTCCAGACGGAGCATTCCATGAAGCCCTTGCCTGCCTTGATCCTCGCCATGAGCCTTGCCACGACGGCGGGCGCCAAGGAGCCCACGGCGTCCGACTACGTGGCCGTCTCGCTGCCCACCGCGGTGCTGTCGACAGCACTGCTCGATGCCAGCGGCGTGCCCACGCGAACGACGCCTCAGGCGCTGCTCAGCACCGGCGTGGCTCTCAGCATGTTCGCGGTCTACGAGGAGGGCGATGGCTTCAGCTGGCTGCTGGAAAGGCCGTCCGACGGCGCTCGCTTCAGCGTGCACGTCAGCGGTCGCCTGCTCGACGGCGTGATGCTGGCACCCGGCAATGTGGTCACGATCACGGAGCTGTCCGCCGGCGCCCTGCTGTCCACCGCCGGCCGGGTGCTCGCCCTCATTCCCAACGAGTCCGGCAAGGCGCTGCTGCATCACGAGCGCGTCAGCGACTGACGCATGCTGACACGACGTCATCTGCTGTGCTGCGGCGCAGCCGCCGGCCTGTTCACCTCCCTGGCCAGCCCGGCCCGCGCCGGCCTGCTCAACACCTGCCGCAGCGGCATTCCCGACACGCTGCGGCCCTTGGTCGAACGCTGCTTCGAGGGCCTCGACCCGGCCCAGCTCTGGGACGTGCACACCCATCTGCTCGGCACCGGCGACTCCGGCTCGGGCTGCTCGGTCAATGCGCAGCTGAGCCAGTGGTGGCACCCGGTCGAGATGCTGCGCAAGCGCTTCATCCTCAATGCGGCCTGCGTGCCGGCCGATGCGCCCAGCGTGGACCGCGCCTATGTCGAGCGGCTGCGCGCGCTGGCCGACGACTTCCCGGCTGGCGCGCGCTGGATGCTGTTTGCGTTTGACCAGGCCTGCGACGCCGCCGGCCGGCCCCAGGCCGCGCACACGACCTTCCATGTGCCCAATGCCTATGCCGCCAGCGTCGCCGCCGCGCATGCGCAGCGCTTCGCCTGGGTGGCCTCCATCCACCCCTACCGACCCGACGCGCTGGCCCGTCTGGACGAGGCCCTGGCCCGGGGCGCCGTCGCGCTGAAGTGGCTGCCGTCCAGCATGAACATCGACCTGCGCGACCCGCGGCTGCGGCCCTTCTACGCCCGCCTGGCCGCCACTCGCCTGCCCCTCATCGTGCACTGCGGCGAGGAGCGCGCCGTGCCGGGCGCCGGCCGCGACGAGCTGGGCAACCCGCTGCTGGTGCGTGCGGCGCTGGAGCAGGGCGTGCGTGTCGTCATCGCCCATTGCGCGTCTCTGGGCACCGCGCTGGACCTGGATCGCGCGCGTCCTCGTGAAGTGCCGGCCTTCTCGCTGTTCGCAAGGCTGATGGACGAGGACTGGGGTGGCCGGCTGCTGGGCGACATCTCGGTCGTACTGCAGACCAACCGCCATCCCGACGTCGCCCGCACGCTGATGATGCGCGAGGACTGGCACGCGCGCCTGCTGCACGGTTCCGACTACCCGCTGCCCGGCATCCCGGCCGCCATTCGCCTGCCGGCCCTCGTCAGTGCCGGCCTGCTGGACGCGGTGGACCTGCCGCAACTGGAGGCCCTGCGCGAGCAAAACCCGCTGCTGTTCGACCTCGCGCTCAAGCGCGTGGCGCGCTGGCGCGGCGCCCGCCTGTCGCCGAAGGTGTTTGCCACGCGGGCGCATTTCGAGCGCGTGGCGGTGTCATGAAGCGCTACTTTGCGGCGCTTGCCACGCGCCTCGGCACTATTCCCGGGATGGCCACCCTGGCTTCACGCAAGATCGCGGCCGTCTGGCCCAGCCGGACCTCGTCACTCCCGGAGTCCTCTCATGAAGCGCCTGCTTGCCGTCTCCAGCCTGTCCCTTGTCCTGAGCGCCTTCGCCCTGCCGGCGCAGGCCCAGCGCGGTGCCTCCGAGCTGAGCCTGGCCGTGTCGGCCGCCCCCCTCGTGCTGTCGGTCGGCGCGGTCAGCGCCACCGGTGTCGCGCTGAGCGCCATCCCCGCCGGCCTGCTGTCGGCGGGCGCGTCGCTGGTGGTGGTCAGCGTCGAGGTCATCGGCGGCGCCACCGTCTGGGTGCTGGAGCGCGTCTCCGACGGTGTGCGCATCAGCCTGCGCACGGCGGCCAAGCTGGTCGAGGGCGTCGTCGTGTCCGCGGGCACCGCGGTCGCGGTATCGGTCATCGGCGCTGGCACGGTGCTGTCGGCCGCGGGCGAAGTCATCGCCTTCATCCCCAGCGAGATCGGCAAGGCCCTGCTCTACAACGAACAGGTGACGCGTTGAAGCGCCGTCATCTGCTGGCCCTCGCGCCGCTCGCCCTCGCCACCGCCGCGCACGCCGGCCGGAGCTGCGACGAGAAGCCGCCCACGACACGCCAGGTCGAGCAGGGGCTCAACCTCGCCGCGGCCACCGCCAGGCAGCTCGACGCCAGCGGCGCCCAGGTCGTCTTGCTGGCCCGCGCCGGGCAGGACCTGTCCAAATACGGCCTGACCTGGTCGCATGTCGGCTTCGTCTACAAGGATGGCGGCGGCGCCTGGCGCGTCATGCACAAGCTCAACCACTGCGGCACCGACCACGCCGCCCTGTACCGCCAGGGCCTGGGCGAGTTCTTCCTCGACAACCCCGCCCGCTACGAGGCGGCCTTCGCCGTGCTCAAGCCCGAACTGCAGCAGGCCCTGTTGCCCATCCTGACGGACAACGCCCGCGTGGCGCGCTTCAACGAGCGCCGCTACAGCATGGTGGCCTATGCCTTCGGCACCCAATACCAGCAGAGCAACCAGTGGGCGCTGGAGACGCTGGCCGGTGCCGCAGCACCCAACGTCAGCAGCCGTCGCACCGCCCAGGACTGGCTGCGGACCCAGGGCTACCAGCCCACCGACCTGCATCTCTCCACGTTGACCCGGTTGGGCGGCCGCCTCACGCGTGCCAACATCGCTTTCGACGATCATCCGAGCGCGCGTCGTTTCAGCAGCCATATCGACACGGTCACCGTGGATTCGATGTTCGCGTGGATGCAGCGCGCCGGCCTGTCCCAATCACCCCAAACCGTCCAGCAATGAGCCAAGAACATCCGAACCAGTTCGCGCTGTTGAAGCAACGCCGCTTTGCGCCCTTCTTCTGGACGCAGTTCCTCGGCGCCGCGAACGACAACGTCTTCAAGTTCGCGTTCACGCTGATGATCACCTACCAGCTGCAGCTGGACTGGCTGCCGTCCAAGATGGCCGGCCTGGTCATCGGGGCGCTGTTCATCCTGCCCTATGTGCTGTTCTCGGCCACCAGCGGCCAGCTCGCCGACAAGCACGACAAGGCGCGGCTGATGCAGCTCGTCAAGAGCCTGGAGATCGCCATCATGGTGATCGCGGCCTGGGGCTTCTACGCCGCCAATGTGCCGGCCCTGCTGGGTTGCGTCTTCCTGATGGGCCTGCACTCGACGCTGTTCGGCCCGGTCAAGTACGCCTATATGCCACAGCAGCTCAGCGAGCGCGAGCTGACCGGTGGCAACGGCATGGTGGAGATGGGCACCTTCGTCGCCATCCTGCTGGGCCAGCTGGTCGGCGGCATCCTCGTCGACACGCCGGTCGTCGGCCCGCAGCACGTCGCCTGGGCCTGCCTGGCGCTGGCCATCGCCGGCCGCGTGACGGCCCAGGGCATCCCGGCCAGCCCGTCGACCGACCCCGACCTCGTCATCAACTGGAACCCCTTCACCGAAACCTGGCGCAACCTGAAGATCGCCCACGAAGGCCTGGCCGTGTTCCGCTCGCTGCTCGGCATCTCGTGGATGTGGTTCTTCGGCGCCGTCTTCCTGAGCAACTTCCCGGCCTTCGCGAAGGAAGTGCTGCATGGCAGCCCCCAGGTCGCGTCGCTGCTGCTGGCGGTGTTCTCCATCGGCATCGGCATCGGCTCGCTGATGTGCGAGATGCTGTCCAAGCGCCATGTCGAGATCGGCCTGGTGCCGCTGGGCGCCATCGGCATGAGCGTGTTCGCCATCGACCTCTACTTCGCCGCCACCGGCCTGCCGGCCAGCGAGCCCTACAGCGTCAGCGCCTTCCTGGCCGTGACCGCGCATTGGCGCGTGCTGGCCGACCTGACGCTGCTGGCCCTGTTCGCCGGCCTCTACAGCGTGCCCATGTACGCATTGATCCAGCTGCGCGCCCAGCCCAGCCACCGCGCCCGCATCATCGCGGCCAACAACATCCTGAACGCGGTCTTCATGATCGCCAGCTCGGTCATCGCCGGTGCCATGCTGGGTGCCGGCCTGACGATCCCGCAGATCTTCCTGGCGGTGGGCATCGCCAACGCGGTCGTGGCCTTCTACATCTTCCTCATCGTGCCGGAGTACCTGCTGCGCTTCGCCGCCTTCGTGCTGACGCGCCTGGTCTATCGCTTTCGCGTCATCCACGACGAACGCATCCCGACCGCCGGCCCGGCCGTGCTGGTCTGCAACCACGTGAGCTTCGTCGACGCCGTGCTGCTGATGGCCGCCAGCCCGCGGCCCATCCGCTTCCTGATGGACCACCAGATCTTCAAGATTCCCGTGCTGGGCTGGATGTTCAAGCTCGCCAAGGCCATCCCGATCGCGCCAGCCAAGGCCGATCCGGCCACCTACGAAGCCGCCTTCGCGGCAGCGCGCGCAGTGCTGGCCGATGGCGAGATGGTCTGCATCTTCCCCGAGGGCGGCCTGACCCGCGACGGCGAGCTGCAGCCCTTCAAGGGCGGTGTCATGAAGCTCATCGAGGGCATGCCCGAGGTGCCCGTCATCCCGATGGCGCTGGGCAATCTGTGGGGCAGCTTCTTCTCGCGCGTCGAGGACGGCAAG
This sequence comes from Roseateles sp. P2_H4, assembly GCF_056403315.1. Lineage (NCBI taxonomy): Bacteria > Pseudomonadati > Pseudomonadota > Betaproteobacteria > Burkholderiales > Sphaerotilaceae > Roseateles > Roseateles sp. P2_H4. The sequence goes on from NZ_JBFUFR010000011.1 coordinate 88,000, forward strand.
GCCATGGTCAAGCCGATGCGGCGCGGCGTGTGGAGCCCGGTCAGCCTGACGGTGGATCAGCCGATGCCACCGGCCGGCGTCAGTCCCGAGGCGCTTCGTTCGCGCGTGGCCGGCCTGCTCGGAACACCCGCTTCACCCGCAGCTTGATCGCCCGAGCCGTGCGCCAGGCCGCGCTGGCGCGCACCCAGGCCAGCAGCTCGGCTTTCCAGGCCGTCCAGCGCGTGTAGAGGCGGGCGAACCAGGGCAGTTGCATCAGCGCCGGCTGGATGAGCTGGAACAGCCAGGCCAGCAAGGCCGTGCCGATCAGCTTGGCGCCGACGACGAGGGCCACGCCCATCGCGTAGCGGCCTTCGGCCACCAGCCACACGGCCAGCAGCTTGATCGGCAGGATCAGCAGGCTGGGCAGCAGCAGCACGACGAAAGCCCAGCGCGGCGGCAGGCGCTTGAGCAGGGCCTCGAACTGGCGGATGACCGGCAGCCTGGCCAGCAGCGCGAAGACGCGCCGCAGCGGCTCCCAACCCCATTCCTCGAACAGGATGAGGATGGCGAAGACGACCCGGAAGATCCAGCGCAGCGCAGCGAACAGGGCTTTCAGCATGCCGCTATCTTGAGGCCGATGAAACCGGATACGTCGGGCCGAGCGCTGGGCCGCTCCCGAGCCGGCCCGGTTGGGCGATGTGCTCGCGGCTCCATGCCGCGAGCATCGCCGTCCCCTCGGGGGACCGACCAGGCTCGCCCGCGTTCAGCGGTGCGAGATTGGACGAGGGGCCGCTTCACACCCCGCGCGCCCGGTCGGCGTGGAACTGCGCCCGCCAGGCCTCGAAGCGCCCGGCATCCAGCGCGTCGCGCATCTCCTGCATCAGGGCCAGGTAGTAGTGCAGGTTGTGCACGCTGGTCAGCATGGGGCCCAGCATCTCGCCGCAGCGGTCCAGGTGGTGCAGATAGGCGCGGCTGAAGCCCTTGCAGCATTCGCAGGTGCAGGTCTCGTCAACCGGCTTCTCGTCGGACTTGTAGCGCGCATTGCGCAGGCGCAGGTCGCCGAAGCGCGTGAACAGATGGCCGTTGCGCGCATTGCGGGTGGGCATCACGCAGTCGAACATGTCGATGCCCTGGCTGACGCCTTCCACCAGGTCCTCCGGCGTGCCCACGCCCATCAGATAGCGCGGCTTGTTGGCGGGCAACTGGTGGCCGGTGTGCTCGAGGATGCGCTGCATCTCGGCCTTGGGCTCGCCTACCGACAGGCCACCGATGGCATAGCCCGGCAGGTCCAGCTCGGCCAGGCCGGCCAGCGAGGCGTCGCGCAGATGGGTGAACATGCCGCCCTGCACGATGCCGAACAGCGCGTTCGGGTTCTCCAGCCGGTCGAATTCGGTAATGCAGCGCTTGGCCCAGCGCAAGCTCAGCTCCATCGACTGCTTGGCCTCGCGCTCCGTCGTCAGCACGCCCTTGCTCTCGTAGGGCGTGCACTCGTCGAACTGCATGACGATGTCGGAGTTGAGGATGGTCTGGATCTGCATGCTGACCTCGGGGGTCAGGAAGAGCTTGTCGCCATTGACGGGCGAGGCGAACTTGACGCCTTCCTCGCTGATCTTGCGCATGGCGCCCAGGCTCCAGACCTGGAAGCCGCCGGAGTCGGTCAGGATGGGCTTGTTCCAGCTCTCGAAGCGGTGCAGGCCGCCGAACTGGGTGACGACGTCCAGGCCCGGCCGCATCCACAGATGGAAGGTGTTGCCGAGGATGATCTGGGCGCCCATCTCCTCCAGCGATCGCGGCGTGACGCCCTTGACCGTGCCATAGGTGCCCACGGGCATGAAGATGGGCGTCTGCACGACGCCGTGGTTGAGCGTGAGCGTGCCGCGGCGGGCGCGGCCTTCGGTCTTGAGGAGGTCGAACTTCAGCATGGGACAGGGATTGTCGCAGCGGGGAGGGGCGCGCCTACACTGAACTGCGATGAGGATCCCCGCCACGGTCACATCCCGGCTGCGCCGTCTGCTGCTGGCCTGCGCCATGCTGCCCACGGCAGCCCTGGCCTGCGGCCCCTACCGCGTGGCCTTCTACGAGTACGGCGTCCTCTACCACCGCGACGCCGATGGCCAGTACCGCGGCATCGACAAGGACGTCATCGAGGAGCTGGCGCGGCGCACGGGCTGCCGCTTCGAGACCCGGCTCGAGTCGCGTGCGCGCATCTGGGCCCTGCTGACCTCGGGCGGCGTGGACATCACGGTCTCCGCGGTGATGAACCCCGAGCGCGGGCGCATCGTCGAGCTGGTCCCCTATGTGCAGTCGCGCCGCGTCGTGCTGTTGCAGGACCGCAGCGTGCCGAGCACGCCGGAAGCCTTTCTGCAGGATGAGCAGCGCCGCCTGCTGAAAGTGAGGGCCGCCCGCGACGGCCCGCGGATGGAGGCCGTGCTGGCCCGGCTGCAGCAGCGCGGGCGCATCGTCGAGGCGCCCGATCAACCCACTGCCGTGCGCGCCTTCAAGGCCGGTCGCGCCGACGCCCTGCTGATCGGGGTCGCCAGCCTGGCATGGCTACGCCAGCTGGATGCCGACCTCAATGCCTACGAAGCCGTCGTCTGGGCCCCCGCGGAACGTGTTGTCGGTGCCCTGGCCATGTCGCGGGAGCGGGTCGGCGAGGCCGACCGGGCGCAGCTGCGCGAGGCGCTGCTGGCCATGCGGCGTGATGGCAGCCTGGACACCATCCTGCGCCGCCATGCCGGCGACAAGCTGGCACTCGCCCTGCGCCTGCCCGACGGCGACAGCGGCCCCTGAGCGCACCCGAGTACACCCCAGATGCTGCGTCGTCGCCCCTTGCTGACCCTCGCTGCGGCCCTGCCTCTGCCCGCCGCCGCCGCGCGCACGCCGCTGCCGGCCTTCTGCCACGCGCTGCCGCCCTTGAGCTTCGAGCAGGACGGCCAGGTGACGGGACTGGCCGTCGACCTGCTGCGCCGCATGGCCGAAACGGCCGGTCTGGAACTGAACCTGGCCCTGCAACCCCGGTTGCGGGCCGAGAAGTCCTTTCTCGACACCCCGGGCAGTCTGCTCCTCCCTTTGGCCCGCCTGCCCGAGCGCGAGAACCGTTACCGCTGGGTCGGGCCCATCCTGCCGCGCCGCGTGGGCATCTACAGCCTGCGCCAACGCACGGACATCCACTTCCGTGGCCTGCACCAGCTGGACGGCCTGCGCGTGGGTGCCACCGCCGGCACGGCCACGCTGGAGCAATTGCTGGCCGAGGGTCTGAAGCCGGACAAGGAGCTGGAGGTGTCGCCCAGCTACGAGGCGAGCGTGCGCAAGCTGATGGCCGGACGCATGGACCTGCTGGTGATCGGCGACCTCAACATCTACTGGCAACTGCACCAGATGCGCGAAGCTGCGGACCGGATCCGCGAAGTGGCCGTGCTCGATGCCAGCGCCGACTACTGCTTCGGCCTGCGGGTGGACGGCGATCCCGCGCTGGCCGAAGCGCTGCAACGCGCCCTCGATCAACTGCGCCGCAGCGGGGCCGTGGAGAAGCTCAAGCAGGCCTACGGCCTGCCGGCCAGCGCCACCTAGCGACCACCTCCCGGGCATTGCCGGGCTGGACGCCAATCCGCCGAACCGCCACTATCGGCACATGCTGCGCACCCTGCTTGTGGGCTTGCTGCTCGCCTGGATGGGGCAGGCCGCCCAGGCCTGCGGCCCCTACACGGCCGCCCTCTACCCCTATGCCCGCTTCTACTACGAGGACCCGCAGACGGGCCCCGCCGGCATCGACAAGGACATGTTCGACGAGCTGGCGCGCCGCTCCGGCTGCCAGCTGCGCATGGTGGTGGAGTCGCGCGTGCGCATCTGGGACCAGATGCGCCGCGGCGTCGTGCAGCTGACGCTGTCCGCGCTGATAAGCCCGGAACGCCGCGAGATCGCCGAGCTGGTGCCCTACGCCCAGGGGCGCTACCAGGTGCTGATGCGGCGCGAGCTGGCGGCACGCGCGCCGACCATCGCCGCCTTCGAGGCCGATACCCGGCTGCGGCTGCTGGATGTGCGGGGCTATGCCCACGGCCCGACCATCGACGCCTGGGTGCAGCGCATGCGCAGCCAGGGCCGTCTCGTCGAGACCGGCGACTTCGCCAGCGCCACCCGCATGCTGAAGGCCGGCCGCGCCGATGCCTTGCTGGCCCTGCCCAGCGGCTGGGGCATCGCCATGGCCGCCTTCGACGATCCGGACGAACTGGTGCCGGTGGACGTGACGCCCAACGAACGCAACGCGGTCGCTCTGGCCATGGTGCGCAGCATGCCGGAGGCCGACCGCCTGCGCCTGCGTCGCGCGCTGCAGGCCATGCTGGCGGATGGCAAGGTCCACGAGATCCTGAAGCGCCATCTGGGCGACAAGGGTGCCAAGGCGGCGGCCTACACGGGAGGTGAGTGAAGCCCCTCGTCCAAGGAGTACCTTGGACGGTCCCCCGAGGGGACGGCGATGCTCGCCGGTTCGACCGGCGAACACATCGCCCCAGGCGGGCCGGCTAGGGAGCGGCCCGGCGCTCGGCCCGCGAATGCCGCGAGCTCGGGCTATGCAGTGAGGACAATCACTCCCCATGCCCCTGACCCTGGCCGCGCCGGCCGAATACGAACTCGTCATCAAGAAAAGCCGCTTCCTCGGCCGCGTCGAGCCCTGCGCCGACCGCCAGGCCGCCCTGGCCCGCGTGGCCGAGTTGCGCGCGGCGCATCCCGGCGCGGCCCATGTCTGCTGGGCCCTGCTGGCCGGCGGTCACTCGGCCGCCAACGATGACGGCGAACCCGGCGGTACCGCCGGCCGGCCCATGCTGGACGTGTTGCGCCACCAGGGCCTGGACGGCGTGCTGGCGACCGCCGTGCGCTATTGGGGCGGCGTGAAGCTGGGCGCCGGCGGCCTGGTGCGCGCCTACACCGACTGCATTGCCCAGGCCCTGCTGACGGCCGACAAGGTCGAGCGTGTCGCCCTGGTCGAACTGGGCTGCGAACTGCCCTATGAGCTGGAAGGCCGGCTGCGCCGGCTGGCCGAGCAGCATGGCGCGCAGCTCGTCGATGTGGGCCATGCGGCGCGCGTTCGCATGCGCTTCAGCCTGCCGGTCACGGCGAGGGCCGCATTCACGACCGCCGTCGACGATGCGGCTCAGGGCCGCGTGGTGTGGACGCGCGAAAGCAGCATCGCGTCGCCATAGCTGAAGAAGCGGTAGCGCTGCGCGATCGCATGCGCATAGACCGCCCGGATGTGCTCATAGCCCGCCAGCGCGCTGACCAGCATCATCAAGGTGCTCTTGGGCAGATGGAAGTTGGTGACGAGGCGGTCGACGACGCGGAACTCGAAGCCCGGCGTGATGAAGATGTCGGTCTCGCGGGCGCCGGCTTCGAGCTGGCCACCACGCGCGGCCGACTCCAGCGCGCGCAGCGTCGTCGTGCCGACGGCCACGACGCGGCCGCCGCGTGCGCGGCAGGCGGCCACTGCGTCCACCGTCGATTGCGGCACCTCGAACCATTCGCTGTGCATCTTGTGCTCTTCCAGCCTGTCGACACGCACCGGCTGGAAGGTGCCGGCACCCACGTGCAGCGTGACATGGGCCTGCTCGACGCCGCACTCCGCCAGGCGGGCCAGCAGGGCTTCGTCGAAATGCAGAGCCGCCGTCGGCGCGGCGACGGCACCGGGCTCCTTGGCGAACACGGTCTGGTAGCGGCGCACATCGTCTTCGCCGTCGGCATGGGCGATATAGGGCGGCAGCGGCACATGGCCATGCACCTCCAGCAGCGCAAACGGGTCGCCGTCGAAGCGCAGATGGAAGAGGCCGTTGTCGGGCCCGCAACGGCCCAGCACCTCGGCATCGAAGGCATCGGCAAAGCGCACACTGCTGCCCGGCTTGGGGCTCTTGCTGGCGCGCAGATGCATCCAGACTTCCTGCGTGCCGGGCAGCACGCGCTCGACCAGCGCTTCGACGGAGCCGCCGGTCGCCTTGAGACCGAAGAGGCGCGCCTTGATGACGCGGGTGTTGTTGAAGACCAGCAGGTCACCCGCGCCCAGCAGGTCCGGCAGTTCGCGGAAGACGCGGTCCACCAGCGTGGCGCCGGTCGCGTCCAGCAGCCGCGAGCTGCTGCGTTCCGCGGCCGGGTGCTGGGCGATCAGCTCGGGGGGAAGGTCGAAATCGAAATCGGCGACGCTGTACGAGCGGGACATGAGGCGCTGGGCGGCATGGCCCATTCAGTCGGGCCAGGATTGTTCCACGCGGCCGGGCCGCCGCCGCTACTGGCCGCCGGTACCGGTCGCCAGCAGCGCGTAGCCGCCACTCACCCAACCCGTGCGGGAGTCCACGAAGAACACATCGGACAGGGCGGCGCGCGTGCCGGCGTCCTGGGTCTTCCACGTCTTGCCGCCATCCTGCGTCGACAGGATGGTGCCATTCCTGCCCACCGCCCACCCCTGCCGGGTGTCGAGGAAACGGATCTTCAGCAGCGATGCCGTCGTCACGGTCAGCGGCGCCCAGGTCGCTCCGCCATCGCTCGAGTTCAATACCGTGCCCGAGTCCCCCACGACCCACAGCCCCGTCTCCCCTCTCGCCACGCTGTTCAGCGCGGCGCTCGTGCCGCTGAAGCGGTTGACCCAGGTCCTGCCGCCATCCGACGTGGTCATGATGCGCCCCCCCGAGCCCACCAGGATGCCTTGCTGCTGGTTGCTGAAGTGGATGTCAGCGATGTCTTCCGCAAGCGTGGCAAGCGCGGTCCAGGTCTGACCACCGTCGGCCGAGGTCAGGAAGCGTCGCTCATTCGGATAGGCCACCTCGCGTCCCGTTGCAAAGCCGTTCCGGGCGTCCAGGAAATGGACCCGGCTGAACTCATAGGTCAGCGTCGCTGGAGTTGCATTCCAGCGCCCGCCGCTGTCCGTCGTCATGAAAAGATCGCCGAGGTCCGTCACCAACCAGCCATGCGTCGCGTCAACGAAATGCATGCGCGAAGCGGTCCAGAACCCCGCGGGCACGCCGATGCGCCGGGCCGTCCAGTCGAGGCCGCCGTTGCTGGTCTCCAGCAGCTCACCGAGCTGCGACAGGGCCAGACCTCGCTTGGCGTCAAAGAACCATGGCGATTGGAAGGCCGTGGCCTGCTGCGCGAGCGCCGATCCGCGAACCACGCTCCAGCTCGCCATGCCGTCGACACTTTGGCGAAGCTCGCCTTCCGAAAGCGCCACCCACGCGGGACCGTCCAGCCGCTGCAACCGCTGCAGCTGGAAGTCGTCGTAGAAGCTGTCGGTGCGGCCCGGGGTGCTGATGGTTCGCCAGGTGGCGCCGGCATCCTCGCTGAGCTGATGCACCCGCTTGTTGCTGCTGTCGAAGTAGCCGCGATAGCGCACACCGGGCGCCATCACGCGATGCTCAAGGCCGTAGGCGCCCGCGGGCACCGCCGTTTGGGTCCAGCTGACGCCGCCGTCCGTCGTCCGGTAGAGCGCCGTGTTCACCTCCACGGCGCCCACATTGGCATCGTTGAAGTCGATGGCGGACATGGAGGCGGCATTGCCGGGCAGGGTCTCGGGCGTCAGCGTGCCCCAGGTGGCGCCGCCGTCCGTACTGCGCTGGATCGTGACCCGGTAGACCGTCCTTTCCAGCAGGGGGTCATAGGCGAGCGCGCGCGCCGCGATCCACAGCGACTGCCCCTGCATCACCAGGACAGGCCCGTACGGGAAGGACGAGAAGCTCCRCAGCACCGTCCAGGTCTTGCCCAAGTCCGCGGACTTGCGCAGCACCGAGGAGCCAAGGTCCCAGATCACGCCGTCCGCAGTGATCGTCGGCGAAACGGTGTCCAGGATGGGGCGCGTCCAGCTGTTGCCGCCGTCGGCCGTTGCCGCCAGCACGTTGCTGCCGGCAAGGATCATGGCGGTCGCAGCGTTCACGACGACCAACCGGGTGGAGGCGCCCTGCGGCAGGTCGGCACTCTGCATCGTCCAGCGGGCACCGCCATCCACCGTGCGCAGCAGAGCGCCATAGGCCCCGAGGGCCCAGCCGTTGTTGGCATCGGCAAAGCGCACACTCGTCAACTGCGTCGATACGCCTGCGAACTGGCGTGCCCAGGTCTTGCCGCCATCGACGGTCTTGAGGATTTCGCCGCTGTCACCCACGGTCCAGCCCACCGAGCTGCTCACGAAATGCGCGTCATTAACGGCGTTGCCGCTCGGCCGTGGCGTCTGCCAGCACCAGCCTCCCTGGTTTGCGCCACTGCAACTCAGCCCGCTGGTGATCGCGCGGTTGTTGACGGCCAGCTTGGCCTTGACTTCCTTGCTCGTGCCGGCCGAATTGCTGACCTTGAGGCTGACCTCGAAGTCGCCCGGCTGGGTGTACTGGTGCTGGGGGCTGGCCTCGGTGCTGCTCGCGCCATCGCCAAAGCTCCACGCAAAGCTCAGGCCGCTGAGGCTGGCGGCCGAACTGGTGAATGCCGCAGCCGCCGACATCTCGGCGACGGCCGGTGCCGTGATCGCCAGGTTGTCCGGGATGGCCGCGGGTGGAGCAGGCGGCGGAGCGCCATAGCCACCCCCGCCCCCGCCGCCGCCGCAGGCGCTAACGAGGGCAGCCAATGCCAACGCCGCGACTGCACGAATGCCCGCCATCTGAAAAGTCTTCAACTCCGCCCTCCCGAGCACCTCTTTTGGGCAGGAGTTTGTCACGCAGAACCCGACAGGACAGCGAGCCGCGCCTTATTCCACACCGTCGGCCGCTCGGTCATACGGGCGTCAGCGTTGTCATCCTAGACTCGCGGCCCCGTGAAGCGCCGTACCTGTCTCGCCCTGCCCGCTGTCTCCGGCCTGCCCGCCGCGGCGGTCGCGGCGCCGGCCGAGCGCACGCTGGTGGGCTTCACCGAAAACCTGGCGCCGCTGAACTACCAGGACGGCGGCGAGGTGCGCGGCTTCAGCGTCGAGCTGCTGCGCAAGATGGCGGCCGCGGCCGGACTGCCGCTGGAGTTGCAGGTGCTGCCCTGGCAGCGTGCCGTGCAGATGGCCGAGGCCCAGCCGGCCAGCGTGCTGTTCTCGCTGACGCGCACACCGGAGCGCGAGGCCCAGTTCCAGTGGGTCGGGCCGATCGCGCCACGGCGCGTGCTGATCTACCGGCTGGCCAAGCGCAGCGACCTCAGCCTGCCCCAGCTCAGCGAGCTGGGCGAGCGGCGCATCGGCGTCGTGCGTGACTCGGCGGCCGACCGCCTGCTGCAGGCGGCCGGGCTGAAGCCGGGCATCGAGCTCGAGCATGGCCTCGACGACGCCACCAATGTGCGCAAGCTGCTGGCCAGCCGCATGGAGTTCGTCGTGCTGCTGGACTGGGCTGCCGCCTGGGCCATGCGCCAGCACAAGCTGGACTACGCCGCGCTGCAGCCCGTCATGGAGCTGGATGTCACGCGCGCCTATTGGTATGGGCTGCGCCCCGAGACCGACCCGGCCCTGGCGAGGCGACTGCAGGCGGCGCTGGATGCGATGAAGCGCGACGGGCGCTATGAGCAGTTGCGGCAACGCTATTTCCGCTGAGAGCGGCCGGCACAATGCCGGCCATGCCCGAGGAACGCGCCAAATCTGCACCGCAAAAAGCGATGGAGAAACTCGGCCTCGTGCGCGACATCGACCTGGCCCTGCACCTGCCGATGCGCTACGAGGACGAGACCCGGCTCATCCCCATCGCCGCGCTGCGCGAGAACGAGCCGGCCCAGGTGGAAGGCGTCGTCGTCGACTGCCAGGTCGAGTTGCGCAGCCGCCGCCAGCTGCTGGTGCGCGTGAAGGACGACTCCGGCACGCTGCTGCTGCGCTTTCTGCACTTCTACCCCTCGCAGCAGAAGCAGATGTCGGCCGCGACCCGGCTGCGCATCCGCGGCGAGGCGCGTGTCGGCTTCTTCGGCCGTGAGATGGTGCACCCCGTCGTCAAGGTCGTCGACGACGACACGCCGCTGGCTAAAGAGCTGACGCCGGTCTACCCGTCTGCGGCGCAGCTGCCCCAGGCCTATCTGCGCAAGGCCGTGGCCTCGGGCCTGGCGCGCGCCGACCTGCGCGAGCTGCTGCCGGCCGGCGTCGTGCCGCCCGACCTGCCTTCGCTGAAGGAGGCGCTCAACTACCTGCACCACCCGCCGCCCAGCGCCTCCCAGGACGCGCTGCACGAGCACCACCACCCGGCCTGGCACCGCCTCAAGTTCGAGGAGCTGCTGGCCCAGCAGCTGTCGCAGCTGCAGGCCCAGCGCGAGCGGGCCTTGCTCGTCGCGCCCGCGCTGCGCGCCAAGCCCGGTGGCCTGCACGAGAAGCTGCTGGCGGCCCTGCCCTTCCAGCTCACGGCCGCACAGCAGCGCGTGTCCGAGGAGATCGCCCAGGACCTGGCCCGGCCACAGCCCACGCACCGGCTGCTGCAGGGCGACGTCGGCTCCGGCAAGACCGTGGTCGCGGCGCTGGCCGCGGCCGTGGCCATCGATGCCGGCTGGCAATGCGCGCTGATGGCGCCCACCGAGATCCTGGCCGAGCAGCATTTCCGCAAGCTCATCGACTGGCTGGAGCCGCTGGGGCTCAAGGTCGCGTGGATCACCGGCAGCGTGAAGGGCAAGGCGCGGCAGAAGATGCTGGACGCGGCGGCCTCGGGCGAAGCCCAGCTCATCGTCGGCACGCATGCCGTCATCGAGGACAAGGTGAAGTTCGCCAGGCTCGGCCTGGCCGTCATCGACGAGCAGCATCGCTTCGGCGTCGCGCAGCGGCTGGCCTTGCGCAACAAGCTCAAGGCGATGGACCTTGAGCCGCACATGCTGATGATGAGCGCCACGCCGATCCCGCGCACGCTGGCGATGACCTATTTCGCCGACCTGGACGTGTCCACCATCGACGAGCTGCCGCCCGGCCGCAGCCCCATCGTCACCAAGGTGTTCACCGAGTCCAAGCGCCACGATGTGGTCGACAAGATCCGCATGGCGGTGGCCGACGGCGCCCAGGTCTACTGGGTCTGCCCACTGGTGGAGGAAAGCGAAGCGGTGGACCTGCGCAATGCGACCGAGACGCACGCGGAGTTGAGCGCCACGCTGGCGGGCACCAGCGTCGGCTTGCTGCACGGCCGCATGTCGCCCGGCGACAAGGCCGCCGTCATGGCGCAGTTCTCCAACGGGGCCATGAGCGTGCTGGTGGCCACGACGGTCATCGAAGTGGGCGTGGACGTGCCCAACGCCAGCCTGATGGTCATCGAGCATGCCGAGCGCTTCGGCCTGGCGCAACTGCACCAGCTGCGTGGCCGCGTCGGGCGCGGCGCGAAGGCCAGCGTCTGCGTGCTGATCTACAGCCCGCCGCTGTCCGACACCGGCAAGTCCCGGCTCAAGGCCATGGCCGAGACGACCGACGGCTTCGAGATCGCAAGGCGCGACCTCGACATCCGCGGCCCGGGCGAGTTCATGGGCTCACGCCAGAGCGGCGCCGAGCTGCTGCGCTTCGCCGACCTGCAGGAGGACGCGCCGCTGCTCGTCGCCGCGCGTGCGCTGGCGCCTGAGCTGCTGGACCGTCATCCGGCCGCGGCAGCCGCCCAGGTGAAGCGCTGGCTGGGGACCAAGGCGGAGTACCTCAAGGCTTGACTACTTGCAGGTGAAGCTCTTCGCATTCACCTCCTTCACATTGCCTACGCCGCAGGTGGCCAGGGCCTGTTCGCTCATCTTGCTGACGGCCTGCGTGTCGGCCGGCGTATGGATGGGCGGTGCGAAGACGCAGGCGCCGAGCAGGCTGGAGGCGGCCAGGGCGGTCAGCGGGGCAAGGACGGTGGCGAAGCGCTTCATTCGAGTTGTCGGGGACAGGTGTTGAGGAGGACGCATCCTCCCCAACCGAGGCCAGCCGGTCACGCAGCGAGCGACGGACTGCAGATCGCCCAGGACAGGCTGCACGCCGATCTCACAACTCCAGCTTCTCGCGCAGCAGCTTGGCCTGGCGCCTCGACACCTCGACCTGGTGGCCGTCGCGCAGCAGCACGCGGTAGCCGTCGTTGCTCCACGGCTGGATGTCCTGGATCCAGCGCAGGTTGATCAGGTGGCTGCGGCTGGCGCGGAAGAAGAGCTGCGGGTCCAGCCTTTCCTCCAGGCTGGTGAGGGTGCGGGCCAGCAGCGGGCGCTGGCCGTCGAACCAGGCCTGGGCGTAGTTGCCGCAGGCCTCGAAGCCGGCCACGTCGCCCAGGCGCACGAACCAGCAGCGCTCGCCGTCGCGCAGGAAGACCATGTCGTCGGCGCCCTTGAAGGCGCCGGCCGCCAGCGCAGCAACCGGTGCGGGCCGCAGGCGCTCGCGGGCCTTGGCCAGCGCGGCCTCCAGCCGTCCGGCGTCGATGGGCTTGAGCAAATAGTCCAGCGCGTTGCGCTCGAAGGCCGCGAGGGCGTGCTGGTCGTAGGCGGTCGTGAAGACGACGAGGGGCAGATGCTCAAGCTGGTCCAGCAGGTCGAAACCGGTGGCGCCGGGCAGCTCGACATCCAGCAGCAGCAGCTCGGGTTGCAGGGTCTCGATGGCCTCGCGGGCCGGCGCCAGCTCGGCCGCCTCGCCAATGATGTCGGCATCGGGAATGGCGGCGAGCAGCGTGCGCAGCTCCTGGCGCGCCAGGCGCGAGTCCTCGACGATGTAGATCTTCACTGGTGCACCCTTCGCGCTACGCGCTTGCCTGGCCGAGCCGGCCAGGCGTTCACCAGGCTGGAGATGCCCACTGGGCATCTCCAGTCCGGGTTCACTCCCGCCAAGCGGGAGCGAGCTTGCTTGGGACGGCCCGGCGCAGCGCTCATGCGGCCAGCCCCACAGTCACATTGACGCGCCCATCGGCCGCGGCGATGCGGCAGTCCGCCCCGGCGCCGCCGGCTCGCGCCAGACGCTCGCGCAGATGCACCAGACCCAGTCCGGTGCTGGTGGGGGCCGTGGGCTGCGGTTGCCACTGGCCCGGGTTGTCGACGGCGATCTGGAGCCTCTCGCCGTCGCGCGCGATGCGGATGTCGACGACACCACCGCCCGGCGTGCGCGCGATGCCGTGCTTGATGGCGTTCTCCACCAGCAGCTGCAGCAGCATGGGCGGCACGCTGGCGCCGGCCGTGGCGGGGTCGACCTGCCAGTCCACGCGCAGCCTCTCCTCGTGATGCAGCTGCTCCAGCGCCACGTAGTCGCGCACGACGGCCAGCTCATCGGCCAGCGGCACGCGCTCCTTGGCGCTGTGCTGCAGCGTGTGGCGCAGCGTGTTGGACAGGCGGCTCAGCATCTCGCGGGCGCGGGCGGGGTCTTCGTTGATGAGGGCGCGCAGATTGTTCAGCGCGTTGAACAGGAAATGCGGGTTGATCTGGGCGCGCAGCACCTGCAGCTCCAGCTCGCGCGCGGCGGTCTCGGCCTTCCATTTGGCGATCTCGCCGGAGCGCCAACGCTCGATCATGTGCAGGCCCACCCAGACGGCCATCCACAGCCACAGCAGGATGCTGGTGTTGAAGGTGTAGACCAACAGCACCAGCCAGTTCCTCGGCATGCCGGGCGGGAACTCCAGCAGGCCCAGTGCCACACCGGCCTTGTTGACGAAAAAGATCAGAATCTGCAGGGCGACGGCGAACAGCGGCGGCACCAGCAGCAGGCGCAGCAGCAGGCCCTGCGGGGTTTGATCCAGCCAGGCCCGGCGCAGTGCCAGAGCGCGCAGCGCCTCGCTGACCACCCACAGCCCCGCAGCGACCGACACCATGACGAAGACCATGGAGCCGCTCAACGGCCCGAAGTTGGCAATCATCACGAGCGAGATGCCGACGTAGCCGCTCCACAGCAGCCCCTGGACGACTGCCCGCCTGCGTGTGTTCATGCGCTGCGCTTCCCTGGTTTATCTGGCGGCGGCCAGGAAGCCCTTGACCTCACCGACCAGCCAGTCGGCATCGTCCCACATGAGGAAGTGATAGCCGCGCTGGCTCATGGACACCTTGACGCCGTTCAGGCCGGCGTACTGGGTCTCGAAGATCTTCTTCGTGCTGTCCAGCGTCGAGCCCATCGGCTCGTAGGCCGCCCAGGCGCCGAGCACCAGGGTGGGCGCGGTGATGCGGGGCAACAGCGGGCGCAGGTCCTCGCCCCAGAGTTCGGACATGGCCTGAGCCGACGTCGCGCGGTCGGTCGCCATGCTCCAGGCGAAGACGCGCTCGTTGTTGGCCGGCGTGCGGCTCATGCCCATGGAACCCTGGCGGGCACCGGCCTCCCACTGCGCCGGCGTGGAGTTCAGCATGCCCTGGCGCATGGCCACTGCGGCGCCCTTCGCGGCCTCGGGCGTCATGCCGCGCAGGCCGGCCAGGAAGGGCAGGGAGTCGACGATGACGAGGCGTTCGATGCGGCCGGGCTTCTCGGCCGCCATCTGCAGGGCCAGCACGCCGCCCAGGCTGTGGCCCATCACGACGGGCTTGTCGAGCTTGCGGTCGTCCAGATAGCCCAGCAGGCGGTCGCGCATGCCGTTCAGGAAGCTGTCGGTCGCCACGGCCGGCGCGCCGGCAAAGCCAGGCAGCTGCACGATGTGGCATTGCACGCTGGGCTGCAGCGCGGCGCAGGTCTCCGTCCAGGTGCTGGCGGCGCTGTTCAGGCCCGGGATCATCAGCACCGGCCGGCCCTGGCCGACGACGTCGACACGCAGGTCGCGAAACTCGGCCGTCGCGGCCTGGCTGTTGCTCACCCACAGGGCAGTGGCAATGCCCACGGCAGCACCGAACAGGCCGATCCAGGAACGCTTGGACATGCAGGTCTCCATCGAGGTTGTGATGGACGCATGTTGCCGGCGGTCCCGGGCGTCACCCGGCACCGGATGACGAACGGCAAGCCCGGCGGACGAGTGGCGAGCCGCCGGGGCGGGCGGGGCTTACTTCAAGCGTTGTGCCCAGTAGACGAGCACTTCGGTGCGCGGTTCGATGTCGGTCGGGCTGTAGGTGTAGGTCGGCACGACATTGATCGCGTCCAGCGTGTTCAAGCCCGAGATGATGCGGCCGAAGACGGCATAGCCTGGGTTGGCGGCGCTCTGGTAGTCCAGGCTGGTGTTGTCCTTCACGTTGAAGAAGAACTGGCTGGTGGCCGAGTCGGCATCGCTGCGGCGGGCCATCGCGATGGTGCCGCGCAGATTGGACAGATCGTTGTTGCTCTCCAGCTTGATCGGCGCGAACAGCGGCGTCTTGGTCACCATGCCGCTGGTGTAGCCCCCGCCCTGGACGACGAAATCGCGGTCGACGCGGTGGATCAGCGTGTTCGTGTAGAAGCCCGCCGACACGTATTTGTAGAAGTTGGCGACCGTCTGCGGCGAGTAGGTGTCGTAGAGCTCGACGACGATCTCGCCGCTGCTGGTCAGCATGCAGACCGTGCCCCATTTGCTCGCGGCGGACGCCGCCAGGCCGGCGGGGCTGCAGGACAGGGTCGGCGGGTTGGGGACCGGATTGGGGCGCGGGTATTGCGTGCCGCCGCCACCTCCACCTCCACCGCCCCCGCCGCCGCCCACATCGATTTCCACACCTCCACCGCAGGCGGACAGGGTGGCGACGAGCAACAGGGCGGCGAGACGTTTGAACATGGCAGGGCACCCGTTGGCGTGATGGGGCCTGCCTAACGAAAAGGTCCGCTGTCAGGACGACAGGCGGACGCAGCTTGTTACAGAGGAATCACCTTGGCGTCGGTGATGGTGACGTCGACCAGCGGCACGTCCGCGGCATTGGTGTTGACCGCGCGGATCTTGTCCACGATGTCCATGCCCGCCGTCACCTGGCCGAATACGGCATAGCCCGGATTGGCCGGATTGGCGTAGTTCAGGCTCGTGTTGTCCACGGTGTTGATATAGAACTGGCTGGTGGCGCTGTCGGGCACCGCGGTGCGGGCCATGGCCAGCGTGCCGCGCAGGTTGGACAGGCCATTGCGGCTTTCCAGCGCGATGGACGCGTAGGTGGGCGTCTTCTCCACCAGGCCGGCCGCGGTGCGGGTGACACCGCCGCCCTGGATGACGAAGTCCTTGATGACGCGGTGGAAGACGGTGCTCTTGTAGAAGCCGTCGTTCACATACTTCAGGAAGTTGTCCACCGAGACGGGCGCGTGGTTGCGGTCCAGGCCCAGCTCGATGTCGCCCATGGAGGTCGTGATCTTGACCTTGTGCGTGACGGTCAGCGTGACCGGCGTGGGCGGCGGGGTGATGGGGTCACCGCTGCTGCCACCGCCGCCGCCGCAGGCGGTCAGGGTCAGTGCGAAGGAAGTGGCAGCCAGGGCCAGCAGAGGACGCCGGCGCAGTCGAATCTGTGTCATTTCAAATTTCAAGGTTGTCGATCAAACGGGTGCTGCCTAGTTTCGCAGCTCCTAACGCGACCAGCGGCTGACCATCCACCGCTGGCCCTAAGTCGTGCTGCCTGCGCAGCGTCAGATAGTCCGGCGACCAGCCGGCATCGCGCAGTGCCTGCATGGCGTCCGCTTCCAGGGCCGCCACGTCGCGCTCGCCGGCCTGCCAGCGGGCAATGAGGCCTTTCAGCGTGCGCGACAGGCGCAGCGCCTCGACCTTCTCGGCCTCGCTGAGGTAGCCATTGCGCGAGGACAGCGCCAGGCCTTCATCGCTGCGGCGCGTCTCGCCGCCGTGGATGGCGACGGGCAGCGCCATCTGCGCCGTCATGCGGCGCAGCACCATCAGCTGCTGGTAGTCCTTCTTGCCGAACACCGCCAGCGTCGGCTGCACGATGTTGAAGAGCTTGTGCACGACGGTGCAGACGCCGGTGAAGAAGCCGGGACGGAAATGGCCTTCGAGGATGTCGGCCAGTTCGGTCGGCGGCATCACCTTGTAGCCCTGGGGCTCGGGGTAGAGCTCCTTCTCGCTTGGCGCGAAGACGATGTCGCAGCCGGCGCCTTCGAGCAGCGCGCAGTCGCGTTCCAGCGTGCGCGGGTAGGTGTCGAAGTCCTCGTGCGGCGCGAACTGCAGCCGGTTGACGAAGATGCTCGCGACGACCGCGCCCGCCGGACCCACAAGCTCGCGGGCCTGCTTCACCAGGGCCAGGTGACCCTCATGCAGATTGCCCATGGTGGGCACGAAGCCGCGTTGCCGGTGGAGGGCGAGCGCGTCGCGCAGTTCGGCGATGGTGTGGATCACCTGCATGGTCAGAACCCGTGGATCTCGTTCACCGGGAAAGTCTTGGCCTTCACCTCGTCGACATAGCCCTTCACGGCGGCCAGCACCGAGGCCTGGCCTTCCATGAAGTTCTTGACGAAGCGCGGCTTGCGGCCGGGCGTGATGTTGAGCATGTCGTGCAGCACCAGCACCTGGCCCGAGGTGCCGACACCGGCGCCGATGCCGATGACGGGCACGGGCGACTCGGCCGTGATCTCGGCGGCCAGCGCGGCCGGCACCATCTCGTAAAGCAGCATGGCGGCACCGGCTTCCACCAGCTCACGCGACTCGCGCTTCATGCGCGCCGCCCCGGCCTCGTCGCGGCCCTGCACCTTGAAGCCGCCCAGCGCATTCACCGTCTGCGGCGTGAAGCCCAGGTGGGCGCAGACCGGGATGCCGCGCTCGCTGATGAAGCGCACCGTCTCGGCCGTCCAGCCACCGCCTTCGAGCTTGACCATATGGGCGCCCGCTTTCACCAGCGCGGCGGCGCTCTTCCAGGCCTCTTCCTTGCTGACGTGATAGCTGTCGAAGGGCAGGTCGGCAATGATCCAGGCCCACTTGTGGCCGCGCGACACGCAGAAGGTGTGATAGACCATGTCCTCCAGGCTGACCGGGGCCGTCGAGCCGCGGCCCTGCAGCACATTGCCCAGGGAATCGCCGATCAACAGGATGTCGACACCGGCCTCGTCCAGCAGGCTGGCGAAGGCCGCGTCATAGCAGGTCAGCATCGCGATCTTCTCGCCGCTGGCGTGCATCTGCGCCAGGCGCGGCAGGGTGATTGGCTTGCGGTCGGTCATAACTTCTCCGTAGAAACCCCGATGGGGCTGCCGAGGCGGCCGCAGTGTAGCGTTCGGCCCTATGACCCTCACAGAGTTGCGCTACATCGTCGCCGTCGCGCGCGAACGCCATTTCGGCCGCGCGGCCGAAGCCTGCTTCGTGTCGCAGCCGACGCTGTCCGTCGCCATCAAGAAGCTCGAGGAAGAACTGGACCTGAAGATCTTCGAGCGTGGCGGCAGCGAGGTGTCGGTGACGCTGCTGGGCGAGGAGATCGTGCGCCAGGCCCAGTCGGTGCTGGACCAGGCCGGCGCCATCAAGGAGATCGCCAAGCGCGGCAAGGACCCGCTGGCCGGCGCGCTGCGCCTGGGCATCATCTACACCATCGGCCCCTATCTGCTGCCCGAGCTCGTCAAGCACACCATCGAGCTCTATCCGCAGATGCCGCTGATGCTGCAGGAGAACTTCACGGTGAAGCTCTTGGAGATGCTGCGCACCGGCGAGCTGGACTGCGCCATCATGGCCGAGCCCTTCCCCGAGGCGGGCCTGGCCACGGCCCAGCTCTATGACGAGCCCTTCGTCGTCGCGCTGCCGGCCACGCATGCGCTGGCCACCCGCGAGACCATCTCGGCCGAGGAGCTCAAGCGCGAGACCATGCTGCTGCTGGGCACCGGCCACTGCTTCCGCGACCATGTGCTGGAGGTCTGCCCCGAGTTCGCGCGCTTCTCCAGCGACGCCGAGGGCATACGCCGCAGCTTCGAGGGCTCGTCGCTGGAGACCATCAAGCACATGGTGGCCTCGGGCATGGGCGTGACCGTGGTGCCGGCGCTGTCGGTGCCCAAGGACGCCGGGCCCTTCGCCGGGCCGTCCCAAGACGGGCCGCGCCCCCTCGGGGGGCAGCCCAGCTATTCGCTGGGCGTGGGGGCAGGAAATTCACACCTGCGCTTCGTGCCCTTCAGCGAGCCCATCCCGACACGTCGCGTCGTGCTCGCCTGGCGGCGCAGCTTCACGCGCTACGAGGCCATCGCGGCGCTGCGTAACGCGATCTACGCCTGCAAGCTGGACAGCGTCACCCGGCTGTCGCAGTGACGGCCTGAAACAGCCATGTTGCGCCGCACAATGTTCTACTGCGCATCACCTCCACACCCGCCGCGCGCGCCCTCGCCATGAGCACCCTTCCCGTTGACACCACGGCCGGCGCCATCCATTTCGTTGGCGGTGAAAAAGGCGGCGTGGGCAAGTCGCTGCTGTCGCGGCTGCTGGCGCAGTACATGATCGACCGCGGCATCCCCTTCACGGGCTTCGACACCGACCGCTCCCACGGCGCGCTGCTGCGCTTCTATGCCGACTACGCCTCGCCCGCGCTGGTGGACAACTTCGCGGCGCTGGACGCCATCGTCGAGAGTGCCCTGGCCGAGCCAGGCCGGCGCGTGCTGGTGGACCTGGCCGCGCAGACCCACGAACCGCTGGCGCGCTGGATGGACGAGTCCGGCGTGCTGGAGCTGGCGGCCGAGGCCGGTGTGGCCGTGAACTACTGGCATGTGATGGACGCCGGGCGCGACTCGGTGGACCTGCTGGCCCGCCTGCTGGACCGCTTCGGCGACAGGCTGCGCTATGTGCTGGTGCTGAACCAGCTGCGTGGCGACGACTTCTCGCAGCTGGAGCGCTCCGGCCAACTCGCCCGCGCGCAATCGCTCGGCGCCCGCACCATGCCGCTCAAGCATCTGCAGGACGCCGTGCTGCGCAAGATCGACGCGGCGGATGCAAGCTTCTGGTCGGCCCGCACCGCATCCAGCAGCGAGGGCGCCAAGCTGGGCCTGCTGGAGCGTCAGCGCCTGCGTGTGTGGCTGGCGCTGGTGGAGAGCGAACTGGCGCGGCTGGGCGTCTAGAGCCCGGTGGGCCAGCGTCACATCTTGGTGGTGGCGCGACGTCGCCGGTCTGTGCACCATCGGGTGCCGCCCACGCGGCGCTTGATGATGATTTTGGCTATTGGTAGGTTAGTTCTATTCAAAGCCAACGATCAATAGTCATCATTAAGCTTCGGTCTCCCCCCAGACACCAGGAGCAGACATGAGCGACCCGACCACCAAGCCCGAAGGCAAGTGCCCCTTCCACCATGCCGCCGGCGGCGGCACCAGCAACCGGGACTGGTGGCCCAACCAGCTGCGCGTCGACCTGCTGAACCAGCATTCGAGCAAGTCCGACCCGCTCGGCGACGGGTTCAACTACGCCGAGGCCTTCGCCCAGCTCGACTACAAGGCGCTCAAGGCCGACCTCGTCAAGCTGATGACCGACAGCCAGGACTGGTGGCCGGCCGACTTCGGCCACTACGGCCCGCAGATGGTGCGCATGGCCTGGCACGCGGCCGGCACCTACCGCACGACCGACGGCCGTGGCGGCGGCGGGCGCGGCCAGCAACGCTTCGCGCCGCTGAACTCCTGGCCCGACAACGTCAACATCGACAAGAGCCGCCGCCTGCTGTGGCCCATCAAGCAGAAGTACGGCCAGGCCATCTCCTGGGCCGACCTCTTCATCCTGGCCGGCAATGTGGCGCTGGAGTCGATGGGCTTTCGCACCTTTGGCTTCGCCGGCGGCCGCGAGGACGTCTGGGAACCCGACATGGACGTGGCCTGGGGCGCCGAGACCAAGTGGCTGGCCGATGACAAGCGCTTCGAGGGCGATCGCAACCTCGTCGCCAGCGTCGGCGCCACCCACATGGGCCTGATCTATGTGAACCCCGAAGGCCCCAACGCCAGCGGCGACTACCTGGCCGCCGCCAAGGACATCCGCGCCACCTTCGGCCGCATGGCCATGGACGACGAGGAGACCGTCGCGCTGATCGCCGGCGGCCACACCTTCGGCAAGGCCCACGGCGCCGCGCCCGAGCACCACAAGACTGCCGAGCCCGAGGGCGCCAGCATCGAGTCCCAGGGCCTGGGCTGGACCAGCGGCTTCGGCGGCGGCCATGGCAAGGACACCATCTCCAGCGGCCTGGAAGTCACCTGGACCCAGACCCCCGCGCAGTGGAGCAACCACTTCTTCGACAACCTGTTCAAGTTCGAATGGGAGGCCACCACCTCGCCGGCCGGCGCCAAGCAATGGGTGGCCAAGAACGCGCCCGAGGACATCCCCGACGCTCACATCCCGGGCAAGTTCCACAAGCCCACCATGCTGACGACCGACCTGACGCTGCGCTTCGACCCCGAGTTCGGCAAGATCTCGCAGCGCTTCCGCGACGACCCGCAGGCCTTTGCCAACGCCTTTGCCCGCGCCTGGTTCAAGCTGACCCACCGCGACATGGGCCCCAAGGCGCGTTATCTCGGCCCCGAGGTGCCCCAGGAAGACCTGATCTGGCAGGACCCGCTGCCGGCCGCCAGCCACCACCCCACCCCCGGCGACATCGCCGACCTGAAGGCCAAGATCGCCGCCTCGGGCCTGACGGTCAGTGAGCTGGTCTCCATCGCCTGGGCCTCGGCCTCGACCTTCCGCGGTGGCGACAAGCGCGGCGGTGCCAACGGCGCCCGCCTGGCACTCGCGCCGCAGAAGGACTGGGCCGTCAACGCCGCCGCCGTGAAGGCCCTGCCCAAGCTGGCCGAGATCCAGAAGGCCTCAGGCAAGGCGTCCCTCGCCGACGTCATCGTGCTGGCCGGCGTCGTCGGTATCGAGCAGGCCGCCAAGGCTGCCGGTGTGTCGGTCGAAGTGCCCTTCGCGCCGGGTCGCGTCGACGCCACGCAGGCCCAGACCGACGTCGAGTCCTTCGCCGTGCTCGAACCCCTGGCCGACGGCTTCCGCAACTACAGCAAGGGCAATCTGGGCGCCTCCACCGAGGCCCTGCTGATCGACCGCGCCCAGTTGCTGACGCTGACCGCGCCCGAGCTGACCGCGCTGGTCGGTGGCCTGCGCGTGCTGGGCAGCAATGCCGACGGCGGCAGGCATGGCGTGCTGACCGACAAGCCCGGCACGCTGAGCAACGACTTCTTCGTCAATCTGCTCGACATGGGCACGGTCTGGAAGCCGACGGACGCCAGCGCCGAGGTCTTCGAAGGCCGCGACCGCAAGAGCGGCGCCGTGAAGTACACCGGCACGCGCGCCGACCTGATCTTCGGCAGCAACTCCGTGCTGCGCGCCTATGCCGAGGTCTATGCCAGCGCCGACGGCAAGCAGAAGTTCGTCAAGGACTTCGTCGCCGCCTGGACCAAGGTCATGAACCTCGACCGCTTCGACCTGCACGCCTGAAAAAGGACAGACCAGGGCCCATTGAGCGACGGCAGACCCTGAATCAGAAGAATTCAGAGCCAATTCAGGACGATCAGCGGAGCAATCCGCAGGATGGCGAGCCGTCCGGCAAGCGCCGGCCCCTCGCCATCCTGACCTGAAGAGGCTTCCATGTCCGCTCTCCGCTCCCGCTTCCCCCTTGAACCGATGACGCTGCTGCGCCTGACGGTGGCGCTCTTCGTCGCCATCCACGGCTGGGTGCGCTTCGTCCACGGTGATGCCCTGGGCTTCGGCGTCTACGTCGAGCGCCATGGCGTGCCGCTGGGCACCTGGCTGGGCCCGGCCGTCACCGGCTACGAGATGCTGGCCTCGCTGGTGCTGGCCAGCGGCCGCTTCGTCTTCCCGCTCAGCCTGGGCTTTGCGGCCATCTACCTCGTCGGCATCCCGGTCCACCATCTGCCGAACGGCTGGTTCTCGTCGGGCAGCGAGGTCGACGGCTGCGAGTACCCGGTGCTGATGATCGTCTGCTATCTCTGCCTGGCCTGGCACCATGCGCCGACGCTGCTGCGCGCCCGCTGGCCCCGGCTGTTCGCCGCCGCCTGACGGGCGCCGCCGCACGGGGGCAAGCCGAATCCGTTAGGCTCACCCCGTTATGTTTTTGGAGCCCTCATGGCCAAGAAATCCGCCGCCCCGTCCATCAGCATCGGCATCAGCGAGAAGGACCGCGCCGCGGTCGCCGCCGGCCTGTCCAAGCTGCTGGCCGAGACCTACACGCTCTACCTGACGACGCACAACTTCCACTGGAACGTCACGGGGCCGATGTTCAACAGCCTGCATGCGATGTTCATGGCCCAGTACACCGAGCTGTGGAACGCCGTCGACCCCATCGCCGAGCGCATCCGCTCGCTCGGCCACCCGGCGCCGGGCAGCTACGCCCAGTTCACCAAGCTTAGCGGCCTGCCCGACGCCCCCGCCGTGCCGCCCAAGGCCATGAAGATGGTCGAGGTGCTGATGCAGGGCCATGAGGCCGTCGCCCGCACGGCGCGCGCCATCTTTCCGCTGGTCGACAAGGCCGGCGACGAACCCACGGCCGACCTGCTGACGCAGCGGCTGACCGTGCACGAGCAGACGGCATGGATGCTGCGAAGCCTGTTGGCGGAATGAAGGTTGCGGTCGTCACCTTCGACGGCTTCAACGAACTCGACAGCTTCATCGCGCTGGGGCTGATCAACCGGCTCAGCCATCTCGGCTGGTCGGCCGAGATCACCAGCCCGGTCGAACAGGTGCGCTCGATGAACGGCGTCGCCATCACGGCACAGCGGCCGCTGGAGTTCGCCAACGAAGCCGACGTCGTGCTGTTCGGCAGCGGCATCCACACCCGCGCCATCGCCGCCGACGGCGCGCTGCTGGACCGCCTGCGCCTGGACCCGGTGCGCCAGCTCATCGGCGGCCAATGCTCGGGCACGCTGCTGATGGCCCGCCTCGGGCTGCTGGCCGACATGCCCGCCTGCACCGACTCCACGACCAAGCCCTGGGTCGTCGAGGCCGGTGTGCGCGTCGTCGAGGAGCCCTTCCAGGCCCGCGGCCCCATCGCCACGGCCGGCGGCTGCCTGGCCTCGCAATACCTGGCCACCTGGGTCATGGCCTCGCGCGCCGGGCTGGACGCCGCGCGCGGTGCCCTGCATTACGCGGCGCCGGTGGGCGAGAAGGAGACCTATGTGGAGCGGCTGATCGGCGTCGTCAAGCCTTTCCTGCCGGCGGCATGACCCGACCCCCACGCCTGCGCTGATGTCGCCTTTTCGACCCCTGCCGCACGGCCAGTGACCGTTCGCCCCGTTGCGCCGCGGGCCGCGACTCGCCCACCTAGTCTGCGTGCGGACCGATTCGTGTCCGTCACGGGAGATTGATTGATGAAAGCCTCTGCCATCGTCGCCGCCATCGGGGTCGGCGTGCTTGCCACGGCCCTGGCCAAGCCGACCGGCCTGCCTTCGGGCTGGATGCAGTCCGGTGATGCCCAGACCTGCGAGGGCCGGGTCCTGCCGGTCGACAGCGCGCCCAGCCCCAAGGCCTACAGCATCGATTGCAAACCGGGCACCGTGGGCTTTTCGACGCTGATGCAGCAGCTCGCCGGCACCGACTACGCCGGCAAGCGCGTGCGCCTGAGCGCCCAGCTGCGCGGCGCCCAACTGGCCGAATGGGGCGGTTTGTGGATGCGCGCCGACAGCGGCCAAAAAGCCACCGCCTTCGACAATATGTGGGACCGCCAGCTGCAGGGCAGCTTCGGCTGGCAGCCCGCCGAGGTGGTGYTGGACATCCCGGCCGATGCCACCGCGCTCAGCTTTGGCTTCCTGCTCACCGGCGCGGGCCAGCTGCAGGCGACCGACTTCAAGCTCGAGGTCGTGTCGAACGCGGTACCGACCACGGGCAAGGGCGCGCTCGCGTTGCCCCGCCAGCCCAACCACCTGACGCCGCCTTGAACCGCGCCGGGTTGACCGAGCCGACGCTGGGCCACGAACTGGCCCAGGCGCTGCGCGAGGAGAGGGTGGGCTGGCATCGCCCCGGTGTGCTGAACGCCATGTTGATGCTGGCGGTGCTGGCCATCACCTGCCTGCGCGCGCCGCAGGCCTGGCCGCTGATCCTGGGCCTGCTGCTGGGCCACGCCGCAACCGACGGGCTCTGCGGCTTGCTGGCCCGTCGGCCCCGCACCGCCCTTGAGCTGCTGTTGGGGGCACTGCTCGTCGGCGCCGCGCTGGGCTGGGGGGCGGAGCAGTTGCTGACGCCCGAGCCCATGGCTATGGGGGACCGCATGACCCGCGCCTGGCTGCACATCAGCTTCGGCGCGGTATTGCTCAGCCTGCCGCTGCTGCAAGGCCTGCGCCGGCTGCGCGCCGTGCGCCGCGTGGAGCAGGAGCGCGCCCGGCTGCGGGCCGAGCTGCAGATGCTGCAGGCGCAGATCGAGCCGCACTTCCTGTTCAACACGCTGGCCACGCTGCGCAGCTTCGTGCGCCAGGGCTCGGCGCGCGCGCTGCCGCTGCTGGACGCCGTCAGCGGTCTGCTGGAGACCACGCTGGAAAGGGTGCGGCAGAACGAAGGCTCGACGCTGGGGCAGGAGTGCCAGATCGTCGAGCATTACCTGGCCATCATGGCGCTGCGGCTGGGCGAGCGGCTCAGCTACCGCGTCGATGTGGACGCCGCGCTGCTGGACCTGCCGTTGCCGCCGCTGATGCTGCAGCCGCTGGTGGAGAACGCCATCCAGCACGGCATCGAGCCCAGCGAGGGCGGCGGGCTCATCGAGCTGCAGGCCGAGCGCCGCGAGGGCCGGCTGCTGCTGCGCGTCGTCAACGGCGGCTGTCCGCTCACCGGCGCAGCGCCTGCTGGCCACGGCCTGGCGCTGGCCAATCTGCGCCAACGCCTGCAAGCCTTGCACGGCGACCTCGCCAGCCTCAGCCTCACGACCAACGCCCAAGGCCTGACCGAAGCCACGCTCACCTTGCCCACGCCATGACGACTGCACTGATCGCCGACGACGAACCCCAGCTGCTCGAAGAGCTGCAGCAACTGCTCGCCCAGGCCTGGCCCGAGCTGGAGATCGTGGCCCTGGCCCGCAACGGCACCGAGGCGCGTCGGCTGCTGGATGAACTGAGGCCGGACATCGCCTTCCTCGACATCCGCATGCCCGGCATCGACGGCCTGGGCCTGGCGCAGCTGGCACCGGCCGGCACGCGTCTCGTCTTCGTCACGGCGCATGCCGAGCACGCCCTGGCCGCCTTCGAGCGCGCGGCGGTGGACTATCTGCACAAGCCCGTCACGCCCGCGCGGCTGGCGGCCACCGTGCAGCGGCTGCAGGCGGCCCAGCCCCAGCGGTCGGACCTGCGCTTCCTGCAGGCCTGGACCGGCAACACCATGAAGCTGCTGGACGTCGATCAGCTCGCCGCGCTGCGCTCGGAGCTGCGCCACACACGGGCATTGAGCCAGGGCGGCGAACAGCTGCTGCTGCGCACCTCGCTGGGCGAGCTGCAGCAGTCGCTGGACCCGCAGTTGTTCTGGCAGATCCACCGCGGCTCGGTCGTCAACGCGCGCGCCATCGAGCGCATCGAACGGCGCGACGACGGCGAGCTGTGGGTGCATCTGAAAGGCCAGGCCCAGCCGCTGCCCGTGAGCCGCGCACACCGGGGGCGGTTCAAGGGGATGTAGCGCGCAGCAGGCGACTGGGATAATCGCGGGTTAGCCCGCCAGAAAAACTCAATGTCCGAAACCACCGCCAGCCGCATCGAGACGGAAGTCCGCCGCCGCCGCACCTTCGCCATCATCAGCCACCCCGACGCCGGCAAGACCACGCTGACGGAGAAGCTGCTGCTGTTCTCGGGTGCGATCCAGATCGCCGGCTCGGTGAAGGCGCGCAAGGCCAGCCGCCATGCGACCTCGGACTGGATGGAGATCGAAAAGCAGCGCGGCATCTCGGTGGCGTCGTCCGTCATGCAGATGGAATACCGCGACTGCGTCATCAACCTGCTCGACACCCCGGGCCACCAGGACTTCTCGGAAGACACCTACCGCGTGCTGACCGCCGTGGACGCTGCGCTGATGGTCATCGACGCGGCCAACGGCGTCGAACCGCAGACCCGCCGCCTGCTACAGGTCTGCCGCGCCCGCAACACGCCCATCCTGACCTTCGTCAACAAGATGGACCGCGAGGTGAAAGACCCGCTGGCGCTGATGGACGAGATCGAGCAGGAACTCGGCATGACGGTCGTGCCCTTCACCTGGCCGGTCGGCATGGGCAAGCAGTTCCACGGCGTGATGGATCTGCGCCAGCAACGCATGCGCGTGTTCGCCCCAGGCGAGGACCGCGCGGCCGGCACCGAGGAAGTGCTGGAAGGCCTGGACAACCCGGCCTATGCGGAGCGCTTCGGCATGCAGTACGAACAGGCCGAAGGCGAGATCGAGCTGGTGCGCGAGGCCGCGCCCGAGTTCAACCGCGAGGAGTTCCTGACCGGCAAGCAGACGCCGATGTTCTTCGGCTCGGCCGTCAACAACTTCGGCGTGCAGGAAGTGCTGGACGCCCTCGTCGAGCTGGCTCCGCCGCCGGATTCGCGCGTCGCCATGCAGCGCACCGTGCAGCCTGAGGAACCCAAGTTCACGAGTGTGGTCTTCAAGATCCAGGCCAACATGGACCCGGCTCATCGCGACCGCATCGCATTCCTGCGTGTGGCCTCGGGCCGATTCGAACGCGGCATGAACCTGAAGGTGGTGCGCTCCGGCAAAAGCCTGCGTCCGAACAGCGTCGTGACCTTCATGAGCCAGAAGCGCGAGCTGCTGGACGAGGCCTTTGCCGGCGACATCATCGGCATCCCCAACCACGGCGTGCTGCAGCTCGGCGACACCATCACCGAAGGCGAGGCCCTGCAATACACCGGCCTGCCCTTCTTCGCGCCGGAAATGTTCCGCGCCGTCGAAGTGGCCGACCCGCTGAAGACCAAGCAGCTGCGCGCCGGCCTGACGCAGCTGGGCGAAGAAGGTGCCATCCAGGTCTTCCGCCCCATTGCCGGCAGCGTGCTGCTGCTGGGCGCCGTCGGCCAGCTGCAGTTCGAAGTCGTCGCCCACCGGCTGGAGCACGAGTACGGCTGCAAGGCCCGCATCATGCCGAGCCGCTTCCAGGTGGCGCGCTGGGTGACGTGTGACGACCCGGCCGAACTCAAGCGCTTCATCGACGCCAACGACCACCGCATGGCCTACGACGCCGTCGACGCACCGACCGTACTGGTCGAGTACGCCCCCGAGCTGCGCGCCATCGAGAGCAACTGGCCCAAGATCAAGTTCCACGCGCTGCGCGAGCACGCGGGCTTGGTGTTCCAGCAAAGGCTGGACGGCTGAAGGCATGAGGCCCCTCGCCCAAGGAGTACCTTGGTCGGTCCCCCGAGGGGCCGGCGATGCTTGCGGCATCGAGCCGCAAGCACATCGCCAACGCGGGCCGGCTAGGGAGCGGCCCGGCGCTCGGCCCGCAAAATCGCGATGAGCATGTCCGTCCGCCCCTG
This sequence comes from Roseateles sp. P2_H4, assembly GCF_056403315.1. Taxonomy (NCBI): domain Bacteria; kingdom Pseudomonadati; phylum Pseudomonadota; class Betaproteobacteria; order Burkholderiales; family Sphaerotilaceae; genus Roseateles; species Roseateles sp. P2_H4. The sequence continues at coordinate 116,102 of NZ_JBFUFR010000011.1, forward strand.
CCCCTCCTGCGGCGACGCGATGCAGCTGCAGACCCTGCCCGCCCACCACGGCGCGCAGGTGGACATCGACTTCTGCTTCGGCTGCCAGGGCATCTGGTTCGACCACCAGGAGAACCTCAAGCTCTCGCCCGAGGCAACGCTGTCGGTGTTCAAGGACATGCACCGCCACCAGGGCGACAAGCGTGGGCCGCTGGCCGGCACGCTGCGCTGCGCGGAATGCCGCGCGCGCCTCGTGCAAGGCTTCGACATCGTGCGCAGCGGCCGCTACATCACGCACCGCTGCCCGCACGGCCACGGCCGCTTCAGCAGCTTCGCGTCCTTCATGATCGAGAAGGGCTTCGTGCGACAGCTCACCAGGCCCGAGATCGCCGACATCGCCAAGAAGGTCGGCGTCATCAACTGCAGCGGCTGCGGCGCGCCGGTGGACCTGCGCAAGGAAGACGCCTGCTCGCATTGCCGCTCGGCGCTGTCGCTGCTGGACCCGCAGGCCGTCGAGCAGGCATTGCAGGGCTACGCCAAGGCGGCGGCCAAGGGACCGACGCCCGCCAGCGTGGCGGACGCGCTTGGCTTGATCGCGCGCGACCGTGCCCGCGCCGAGCGCGACGCGGCCCGGTCGCCGGCCGGGGGCGCCATCGGCGCGACCGCCGTCTTCACGGTTGATTTGCTCGCCGTGGGCCTGAACCTGATCAGCAACCTCTGGGACGACTGAAGCCCCATGGCCAAGCCCACCGATTTCGACAAGGGCCTGGCCCTGCACCAGCAAGGCCGTCTCGCCGAAGCCGAGCAGCATTACCGCCGCCTGCTGCGCACCGCACCGACCCACTTCGATGCCCTGCACCTGCAAGGCGTCATCTGCGGCCAGACCAACCGCTTCGACGAAGCCCTCGAGCTGCTGAACCGCGCGCTGGCCCAGCGCCCCGACAGCGCGCCGGCCTTGAACAACCTCGGCAACACGCTGGGCAGCCTGGGCCGCCACGAGGAGTCCGTGCAGGCTTTCGAGCATGCGCTGGCGCTGCGCCCCGCCGACGCCAAGGCCCTGCGCAACCGCGGCACCAGCCTGCGCGCGCTGGAGCGGCCCGAGGAAGCCCTGGCCAGCTTCGACGCCGCCCTGGCCCTGCAGCCGACCTACTCCGAGGCGCTGGTCGGCCGCGCCGAATGCCTGCTGACCCTGCACCGCCGCGGCCAGGCCATCGCCACCTTCCAGCTGGCCCTGGCGCTGGGCAAGGACGTCGACCAGATCCAGTACGCGCTGGCGGCACTCGGCGTCGGCAGCCCGCCGTCGACGGCGCCGGCCGGCTATGTCGAGGCGCTGTTCAACATGTATGCCCACAACTTCGACGAGCACCTCGTCCAGAGGCTGGGCTATCGCACGCCCGAGCTGCTCGTGAACGAGCTGCAGCGCGCCCTGCCGGCTGCGGGCGGCGAGGTCATCGACCTCGGCTGCGGCACCGGCCTGTGCGGGCCGCTGCTGCGCCCGCTGGCGGCCAAGCTGACCGGCGTGGACCTGTCCGGCCTGATGCTGGCCAAGGCGGGCGAGCTGGGCCTGTACGACGAGCTGGTGCAGGGCGACATCGCCCAGGCGCTGCAAGGCCAGCCGCAGCGCTTTGACATCGCCGTCGCTGCCGACGTCTTCGTCTACATCGGTGACCTGGGCGACGTCTTCACCGCCACCGCGGCCGCGCTTCGGCCGGCCGGGCTGTTCGCCTTCTCCGTCGAGGCCTGCGAGGACAGCAGCGACTTCCGCCTCGGCGCCAAGCGCCGCTACGCCCATTCGCTGGCCTATCTGCAGCGCCTGGCAGCCGCCCACGGCTTCACACTCGAGTCGTCGACGCGCTGCGCCATCCGCAAGGAAAACGACGAAGCCGTCGAGGGCCTGCTTGTCGTGATGCGGCGCGCCTAGCGCAGCTTCTTCGCGTAGTTGGCCTGCACGAAGCGGCTGATATAGCCGCTCAGGCCCCGCCCGACCTGGGCCAGGCGCTTCATCTCGTCGACTGCTTCGGCTCCCGGCTGTTTGGCGTCGTAGACATAGACCGAGCCGTCGACAAAGCGCACGGCGATGCTGGCCGGGCCGAGTTCATAGGCGACGACGCCTGACTCGCCGCTGCGGTTGAGATAGCGCTGCATGGCGGGTTGACCGGCAATCGGCGTGCCGGGATCGCCAGCGCAGGCGGCAGCGCTATTGCCAGCTGCCGGCTGGCCGGCCGGTCAGCTCCTCCACCCAGCGCCAGGCGTCACGCTGACGTTGCGCCACGGCTTCGAAGCGACTTTCCATGCCGGCGTCCAGCGCCGCGCGTTGCTGTTCGCAACTCTTGAGGCAGGCCGCCGGGCGCTCGCCATCGGCCAGGGTCTTGATCGACGCGTCCGCAAGAAAGCCCCATTTCAGCTGGCCCGGCAAGCTGGCCAAGCGCTCGGCGCAGCTCTGCTTGCAGTTCATGTCGGCGAGTTTCAGCCGGCAGGCCGGCCGGTCCACGGCTTGCGGCTCGAGCGCATGGAATTGGCCGAAGAATCCGATCTCCCGCCAATCGACAGCCTGCAACCGCAATGCCGTCGGGCGGCTGCCCGGATTCAGCCGCAGCAGCAGGCGGAAGATGTTGTGACCCTGCAAGGCCTGGCCCGCGAGGCCCAGCGCCTGGCGCTGCTCAGGGCTGGGCTCCCAACTCCGCACATACCTGTGCGGCTGGACATGGGATATCGAGTCGGAACGCATCAGCGCCGACGACGACGCCAGCCCCTGGGTGGCCGCCAGTTGCTCCAGCAGAGCGGTGTGGATGGCTGGAAAGCTCGCCGCGGCCCGTTCGGGGAAGACGTCGCTGGCCCAGCGCTCGATGGGGCGATCCCACTGCAGCGAGGCCGGTATCCGCAGCTGCGGCAGCCCCTCCAGCATCACGGCCTGCGAGGGGCTGACGACCAGCAGCACCAGCCATTGCGCGCGGTCGGCGCCCAGGCCAGGCAACAACTTCGCCAACGGCAGGGCGTCACCCGCTTCCTCGGGCAATGCCAGTTGCCAGGCTTCACCTTCACAGCCACCGGTCGCGCAAACCGGGTGCGCCAGGGCTTCACGTTCGCCCGGCCAGTGGGCGCTGCCCGGCGGGTGAATGACGCGCGCCCAGGCCAGTGCCGTCGAGCAGGGGTCGGCATCCCGCCGTCGCTGCAGCCGCGGTGCGCCGAAGCGTTCCAGCTGCATCAGCGCCTGCGCATCGGCCGCACGCCAGGGCATGGCCCCAAGCCAGGCCCGCGGCGCGCGCACGATGACGCGGCTTTGCGCGCCGTCCCGCACCCACAGCATCACCGGCCAGGCGCCGCTGGCGTCTGCATCGGCGCGGCCGACGATGACATCCACCTCCGAGGGTTGGGCCCGCGCCGGCGCTGAAACCCAGCAGGCAATCAGCAGTCCCAAAGTCATCCACACCGCAGCGCGCATCCGCCCTCCCCGAGTCATGTCATTCACTGGATCGCGATGCTAGCGAGACCGTGGGCTGCGATGATGCAAGCCCCCCGCGCCCTGAGTTGAGTCCACGCCGATGAGCAAGCGTCTTCTCCCCCTTCTTCTCGCCCTCGGCTGCAGCCTCGCCCAGGCCGCCCCCGAACTCGAAACCGTCGTCGAAGGCCTCAAGACGCCCTGGGCGGTGGCCTTCCTGCCCGATGGCCAGTTCCTCATCACCGAGCGCGACGGCACCCTGCGCACGGCCAAGGCCGGCGGCAAGCCCAGCGCGCCGATTGCGGGCGTTCCCGCGGTCGATGCCGTCGTCCAGGGCGGCCTGCTGGATGTCGTCACCGACAGCGACTTCGCCCGCAACCGCACGATCTACTTCTGCTTCTCGGAGCCCGGCGCCAACAAGACCAACAGCACGGCCCTCGCCCGTGCGCGCCTCAGCGAAGACCTGAAGCGCCTGACCGACGTCAAGGTCATCTTCAGCCAGAAGCCCAAGGTCGAGAGCAAGCACCACTTCGGCTGCCGCATCGTCGAGATGCCCGACGGCAAGCTGATGCTGAGCATGGGCGAACGTTTCAGCGGCATGCAGAGCGCGCAGACGCTGGACAACCACCTCGGCAAGATCGTGCGCGTCGGCAAGGACGGCAGCGTGCCGGCCGACAACCCCTTCGTGAACACGCCCGGCGCACTGCCCGAGATCTGGAGCTATGGCCATCGCAACTCGCAAGGCCTGACCCTGGACGACAAGGGCCAGCTCTGGGAACACGAACACGGTCCCCAGGGCGGCGACGAGCTCAACCTCATCCGCCCGAAGCTGAACTACGGCTGGCCCGTCATCACCTATGGCGAGAACTATGGCGGCGGCAAGATCGGCGACGGCATCTTCGCCAAGGCCGGCATGGAGCAACCCGTCGTCAAATGGGTGCCCTCCATCGCGCCCTCGGGCCTGGTGCGGCTGAAGAGCGCCAAGTACGGCCCGGCCTGGCAAGGGAACTTCTTCATCGGCTCGCTGAAGTTCGGCTACCTGGAGCGCGTCAAGCTCGACGCCGACAACCGGCCCGCCGAGCAGGAGAAGCTCTTCCCCGACGCTGGCCGCATGCGCGATGTGCGCGAAGGCCCGGACGGCCTGCTCTACCTGGTGCTGGAAGCCCACGGCCGCATCGTCCGCGTGAAGCCCTGATCAGATCCTCCGGGATTTTCTGGTTCAATCGCGGCGAAAAAAGATGACCCAGGGAGTTCCGCATGTCCACCGAGCTGGGGCGCCGTGATGGCGCCATGTTGCGCTGTGCCCTCGGCGCTGCGCTGATCTCGACCCTGACCGCCTGCGGCGGTGGTGGATCCGACGCACCGGCACCGGCACCCGCGCCGGCTCCTGCACCGGCCGCCGTGGCTGCTGCGGATGCCTATTCCGTGGCCTGGAACACCGCTGTCGCGCTGGGCGTGACCGACAACGACACCGTCACGAATGGCAGCGCCAGCGTGACGGTGGATGCCGCCCCGCTGCACGGCACGGCCACCGTCAACGGCACCAAGATCAGCTACACGCCCAATTCCGGCTTCTTCGGTCCCGACAGCTTCAGCTACAAGCTCAGCGTCGGCACGGCCAGCCAGTCGGCCACGGTCAAGCTGACGGTGGAGGCCGCGCTGACTTTGCAGGGCCAGGTCACCGATGCGCCCGTCGCCAACGCCACCGTCAAGGCCGACGTCGGCGGCCAGAGCTTCACGGCCATTGCCGATGCCAGCGGCCGCTACACCCTGGCGGTCAAGAGCAGCCAGCCTGGCGACTTCGTCACGTTGACCGCGACAGGCGCCGGCACCCAGTCCAAGGTCGTCCTCACCAGTCTGGCCGGTGAGTTCGGTGGCCTCGCGGCGGCGTCCAGGGATGGCAAGCTGGCGGCCGAGCAGAACGCCGCCCTGAACCTGACGCACCTGAGTGCCGCGCAGGCCGGACTGATTGCCCAGGCCGGCGCACAACCCGGGACCGCCGCGGAACTGGTGGCGGCGCTGCAGCGGCTCGGGCCGCAGTCCGTGCTGGACGCGGCGGCCACGGCCAAGCTCGTCATCGACGGCGGCGTCGCCCTGCCGGCCGGTGCGGCCGACACCCGTGCGCTGCTGACCAGCGCCGCGGCGCTGAACGGCTTGCGCACCAGCCTGCGGCGCGACAGGCCCGGCGAATTCGAAGCCGCCCGCCAGGCCACGCTGGGCGACCCCGCCCTCAACGCACCGCCCCCAACGCCGACGGCCAACGGCGCCCCGGTGACGCTGATCTACAGCTATGGCGACGAGGCCGGCGCTCAGGCCGTGCGCACGCTGACGCTGCGTTCGGATGGCACCGGCACCGAGGTCAGCGATCGGCCGCGTGCCGTGCATTGGACCGCCAGCGCCCGCGCGATGACCGTCACCTACGACCAGCCCCCCGTCGAGGCCTACCGTGCCTACGACTATGCCTACCTGGGCCTGCTGGAGATCAGCGAAGACGTTCCCTTCCAGCTCACCCGCACGGGCTTGACCCTCAGCGATATCGGCGGCCCGCAGAGCACGTCGCTCGCCAAGGTCGCACGGCAGGGATCCGTGACGCGGATCCCTCCCAATCAGTCGCGCAGCGAACGGCGCGTCGAAAGTGGCGACCTCATGCGCCGCCAGATCGACACGCCGGCGTTCAAGGCCGAGGATTTCGCGGTCGGCACGCAATGGGCCGGCCTGTCCGCGCCGCTGTCCCTGGACGCCAACGACGTGCTGGAACCCCATCAGGACATCGCGACGGTCACGTCGGCCACCGAACTGACGTTGTCGCGATCGGGGCTGAAGGGCAGCTGGCGCCTCGTGGACGGCAAACTGCGGGTGGACTTCGCGCACGTCTCGCATCTGTACACGCTGCTGGGCAAGGGTGCGCGCGGCGATGCGCGCTGGCTGCTGCAGGACCTGGGAGCGGACGGCAGCCCGCAGACGGCCGTGGAAGTGAGCGTGATTCCGGTGGCGATCCCGACGCTGGACCGCGCCTTCTGGCAGCACAGCTTCGCGTCCAACGTCAGCGTCTTCTACGGCCAGGGCGTCGCCTACCAGCTGCGCAGCGACGGCCGCTTCGGGCTCCAGTTCACCGTGCCGGGCGAGCCGACCTCCACCTTCGACTTCAGCCGCCGCGAATGGCGCCTGCTGGCCGATGGCCGCCTGGAAGCGGTGCGCACCTACGACGCCAACTGCAGCGTCTACCAGCCACTCCCCGGCCAGGGCTCATGCGCGCTGTCGCAACTGCGTCAATGGCAGCCGTTGCTGCGCATCGGCGACACCGTCTGGGTGATGCAGCTGGGGCCGGTGGTTCTCGATACCGACGGGACCGTGGTCAGCAACGCAGACCGCTGGACGCTGGTGGCGCTGACGCTGCAGGCCGACTGACGCCGGCCCGTCTCGCCTCAGGCAGGCAGCCACACCAGCATCATTGCCGTCAGATTGATCAGCATATGCGGGAGGGTCGCGGCGGCGAAGGCGCGGCCGAAGCCCAGCGGCCGCCAGGCCAGGTAGCCGCAGCTCAACACGAAGAAGCTCCAGAAGGTGCCGAAGAACCAGAGCAAGCCGTGCGCGCCGTGCAGGCCGCCCCACAGCACGCCGGAGACTGCGGCGATGAACAGGGGCTGGCTCGACAGGCGGCCCAGCAGCCACAGCAGGCCGCCCAGCAACAGCGTCTCGGCCAGGGGTGCAAAGACCACCGCACCGAAAAAGTCCTTGAACGAAGCCTCGCGATCGGGTGGCGCGAAGGCGGTCGTGTCCACGCCCAGCGCCACGGCCAGCCCATAGGCCAGGCCGACGAAGGCCGCGCTGGGAAGCAAGGCCACCGGCCACGCCAGCAGGCAATGCAGGGTCAATGACGGCGCACGCCGCGCAGTCACGAGGGCCAGCAACAGGCTTGGCCAGGACGTCCGCGGTTCTTCTTCGGTCGGGACTGTGGGCAAGGGTGCGAGAACGGACATCAGGGAGGAGATGCAGAGCGTGGATACGACCGCTGCACTATCGCATCCGCCCGGCAAAAGTCGCATCTCGCTGCACCGGCAGCAGCACCCCGCGCACCCGCGACAACCCCCGTCGACGTCCTCTTGCGCTGTGTTGGAATGCCGCGCACAGGGAGAGACACGATGAAGCGATTCGCGACGACGCTGTTGTGCCTGCTTGCCGGCCTGACCGTGCATGCCGCACCGCTGACACCCGCTGACTTGCCCGCCGCCACGCGCGACTGGCTGCCCTGGGCTCAACAGGGCCAGCCGCCGCTGGGCTGCCCGGCGGGCAGCGCCGAAGGCGAGACGCCGGTCTGCGTCTGGCCCGGGCGGCTGCAGCTCGGCGCCGGGGCTCGCGAGGCGACGTTCAAGCTGGAGGTGCAGGTCTTCGGCGCGCCGGCCCGCGTGGCCCTGCCCGGTGAGCCCGGCGCCTGGCCGCAGGACGTCAAGGCGGGCGGCAAGGCGCTGGCCGTCGTCGAGGCGAGCGAGCATCCGGCCGTCTGGCTGGCGCCGGGCGCCCATGTTGTCGAAGGCCGCATCGCCTGGGCAGAGATGCCGCAGAACCTGGCCGTGCCCGCCAACCTCGCCACCATCGTCGTGACCAGCGACGGTGCCACCCAGGCCCGCGCGCCCGACGGCGAAGGCCGCATCTGGCTGCGCGCCGGGGCCAGCCCTGCCGAGGCCAGCGACAGCGTCAGCGTGCAGGCCGTGCGCCTCATCGACGACGAACTGCCGCTGACGGTAACCACCGCCTTCGACCTGCGCGTTGCCGGCCGCGCCCGCGCCGTGGAGCTGCCGCTGGCCCTGCTGCCGGGGCTGCGCGCCATGCAGCTCGACAGCCCACTGCCCGCCCGCCTCGCCGACGACGGCCGCCTCATCGTGCAGGCCCGGCCGGGCAACTGGCACATCGAGCTGCGCGCCCGGCTGATGGCGCCGGTGCAGGCGCTGAAGCTGCCCGAGGCGGCGCCCGACGAGGAGGTCTGGGTCGTCAAGGCAGCGCCGGCACTGCGGCTGATCCGCCCCGAGGGTCCAGCCAGCGTCGACCCACGCCAGGTCGAAATGCCCGAGCCCTGGCGCGCCCTGCCGGCCTTTCGCCTCAAGCCTGGCGAGACGCTGAAGCTGACCGAGCTGCAACGCGGCAACGCCAAGCCGCCACCGGACGCGCTGAAGCAGATGCGCCGCCTCTGGCTGGATTTCGACGGCGTTGGCCTGACGGCGCAAGACCAGTTCGATGGCCAACTGTCGGCCAGTGCGCGCCTGGCCATGACCGCACCCGGCCAGCTCGGTCGTGCGGCCATTCACGGCGAAGACCAGCCCATCACCCGTCTGTCGAACGACGACCGGGCCGGCTTCGAAGTGCGCGAGCGCGAGTTCAATGCCCGCGGACGCGCTCACATCATCGAGGCCGACAGCCGCTGGCCGCGCGACGGCACCCTGCCCGCCAGCGGCTGGAGCATTCCCGTCGACGGACTGGCTGTCTCACTGCAGCTGCCGCCCGGCTGGCGCCTGCTGCACGCCCAAGGCCCCAGCAGCGCCAGCGACGCCTGGTTGGCGATGTGGACGCTGTGGGACTTCTTCTTCGTGCTGCTGGCCGCCCTGGCGGCCTACCGGCTGCTGGGCTGGCGGGTCGGCCTGCTGCTCGGCGTGGCGCTGGTGCTGACCTGGCACACGCCCGGCAGCCCACCCGCGGTGCTGTGGTTCGGCCTGCTGGCGCTGACGGCCCTGGCCCGCGTGTTGCCGCTGGGGCGCGCCCAGACGGCGTTTGCGCGCGGCCGTATCGCGGTAGCGGGGATGCTGGCGCTGTTGATGCTGCCGTTTGCGGTGCAGCAGGTCAGGGAGGCGATTTATCCGAGCCTGGAGCGGCCTGCGGTGGGCGCCGGGTTCCTCATGACGCGCAGCGGCCCGCCGGCAGCTGCCGACATGGGCATCAACGAAGAGAAGGTCATGCCCGCTCCCGAGATGAGCATGCCCGCGCCGCCGGGGAAACGGGTCGGCAGCCTCTCGCCCGCACCCTACATCCCCTCGCCCTACGCTCCCACCGAGCGCATCGACCCCAACGCCCGCGTGCAGACCGGCCCCGGACTGCCGACCTGGACCTGGCGCGGCCACATGCTCACGTGGAGCGGCCCGGTCACGCCCGAGCAGACGCTGCGGCTGTGGTTGCTGCCGCCCTGGGCGACGGCGCTGATGAAGCTGGCCGGCCTGGCGCTGCTGGCGCTTGCGCTGATAGTCGTCACCGGCTTGAAGCCGCCGCCGCTGCGCGCGCCACGCGCGACTGCCAGCGCTGTCGCGGCTGCCCTGTTGCTGCTGCTGGGCCTGACGCCCCAACCGAGCGAAGCCCAGGCCGGCTGGCCCAGCGACGAGCAACTCAAGGCGATGCGCGACAAGCTCGCCGCGCCGCCCGACTGCCTGCCGCGCTGCGCCGAGCTGGCCCGCCTCTTCGTCAGCGCTTCGGGCTCGACCGTGCAGCTGCGCGCCGAGATCCATGCGCAGGCGCTGGTGGCCGTGCCCCTGCCCGGCCAGGGCACCGGCTGGCAGCCCGCCAGCATCACGCTGGACGGCCAGCCGGCCGCCGCGCGGCGCGATGACGAAGGTCGGCTGCTGATCGCCGTGCCGGCCGGTGTGCACCAGGTGGTGCTGAGCGCTGACGTGGGTAGCGCCAGCGGCCTGGACATCGCGCTGCCGCTGCCGCCGCGCGCGCTGCAGAGCGACTTGAAGGGTTGGGCCCTGGCCGGGCTGGACCCGCGCGGCGAGAGTACCGGCGCCATCACGCTGAGCCGCGAGGCCGGCTCGGGCAGCAGCCGCACCGAGGACGCCGGCACCCAGCGCGACGCGCTGCCGCCGCTGGTGCGCGTGGACCGCCGTCTGCAGCTGGGCCTGCGCTGGCAGGTGACCACGCAGATCCAGCGCATGGCCCCGAGCCGCGCGCCGCTGCGCGTGCGCTGGGCCCTGCTACCCGGCGAGGCGGTCAGCGATGCCCGCGTGACGGTGGAAGGCGGCGTGGCCAGCCTGCAACTGGGCGGCGATGACGCGGCCGAAGTCGCCAGCACGCTGAAGCCTGCCGAGGCACTCACGCTGACCGCCGGCAAGGAGCCCAACCAGGTCGAGCACTGGACGGTGGACGCGTCCGCGCAATGGCATGTGGAATCCAGCGGCCTGGCCGCCACGGCGCTGCAGCAGGGCGGCCAGTGGCAGCCCGAGTGGCGGCCCTGGCCCGGCGAGACGCTGAAGCTGACCGTGAGCAAGCCCGCCGGCGTGCCCGGCCAGACCCTGACGCTGGACAGCGCCCGCACCTCCATCTCGCCGGGAGAGCGCAGCAGCGACGTCGGCCTGGACCTGAGCCTGCGCGCCAGCCTCGGCGGGCCTCACGTGCTGAAACTGCCGGCCGGTGCCGAGCTGCTCGCCGTTCGCATCAATGGCAATGTGCTGCCCTTGCAGCCGCGCGATGGCGCGTTGAGCCTGCCGTTGACCCCCGGTCACCAGTCCGTGAACCTGCTCTGGCGCGAGCCCGGCGGGATGGGGACGCTGTGGCGACACGAAGGCGTGACGCTGGGCCTGCCCGGCGTCAATGACGAGCTGATGCTGAACGTGCCGCAGGACCGCATCGTGCTCGCCGTCGGCGGGCCGCTGATGGGGCCGGCCGTGTTGATCTGGGGCGTGCTGGTCGTCGTGCTGGTGCTCGCCTGGTTTGCCCCGCGTGGCCTGCCCGGCGTCATGGCGCGGCCGGCGTGGCTGATCCTGGCCCTGGGCGTGGCACCGGTGTCGCTGTGGGCGCTGGTGCTGCTGGCCGGCTGGTTCGCGCTGCTGGAAGCGCGCCGGCGCTGGACGCTGGCCATGCCGAACACGGCGCGCTGGCTGCGCATCCTCTTGCAGCTGCTGCTGGTGCTTTGGACGCTGTTCGCCATCGGCGCCTTGCTGGACGTGCTGCGCACCGGCCTGCTCGGCTACCCGGACCTGCTGGTCGCCGGGCCGCAGTCGAGCAGTCATGTGCTGATCTGGACCTCGGACCGTTTCACTGATCACACGGCCGGCGCTTGGGTCTTCAGTGCGCCGGTCTGGCTCTACCGCGTGCTGATGCTGGCCTGGGCGCTGTGGCTGGCGGCGTCGCTGCTGCGCTGGGTGGGCTGGGCCTGGGCCGCGTTCAGTGCGGGCGGGGCCTGGCCGGCCAAGCCGGCGGTGGTGGTCGTGGCAGACGACAGCTCGCGCAACCAGACCCAGGGATAGATGCCGCGGTCGTGGCCGTCGCTGAAGATGAGCTGAAGCGCATAGCGGCCCACGGGCACGGCGTCCACCAGCAGGACAGGCGCGGCCTGCGGCGCCCGGGCTCGGCAGGCGCCGCAGCGGCAGATGGCGCGCAGGCGGGCGGCAGGCAGTTCGGCGGCGCCGTCGGGCCAGCGCAGGCGCAACGCGGTGGGTGTCAGGTCGACGGCTTCTGGCAGGTCATTCATCGGTCCACTCCGGTGGCTGCCCCCAAGCGCTGCAGCGACAGGCGCACGGCCTTGCGCACCTCGGGGTCGGGATCGGCGGCAGCCGCCTGCAGTGCGGGCACGGCGGTCGCGTCGCCGATGTCGCCCAGCGCAATGGCCGCCTCCTTGCGCAGGTTGCCTGCCGGGTGGATGAGGGCCTGGCTCAGCACCGGCAGGGCCTGCGCATCGGCAATACGGCCCAGCGCCCGGGCAGCGCGCAGGCGCACCTGCCAGTAGTCGTCGTCCATGGCCGCACGCAGTGCGGTGGCGGCGGCCGCGGCGCGCAGCTTGCCCAGCGTCGAAGCGGCTTCCTCGCGCACGGTCCAGGCGGCGTCCTGCAGGGATTCGCACAGTGCGGCTTGAACGGCGGTCACCTGCTCGGGCGTGGCCAGGCCCAGCGCACCGGCGGCGGCGCGGCGCACTTCGGTGTCGGCGTCGGCGATGACGACGCGGGTCAACAGCGGCAGGGCGGCCGCGTGCTTCAGCCAGCCGAGCACCGCGACGGCTTCGCGGCGCACGCTGGCATCGGCGTGCTGCAGCGCCGCGAGCGCAGGCGTGGCGGCAGCCGGCACGCGCAGTTCGCGCAGGGCGCGCAGGGCGGCGGCACCGATGAAGGCGTCGGGCGAGGCGGCATGGGCCAGCAGGCCTTCGCCGGAGCGCGGGTCTTTCAGCTCCGTGAGGGACTGGGCGGCGGCGGAAGCGACTTCGGGCGTGTCGCTCAGCGCAGCGGCCAGGGCATCGACGACGGCGGGCTCGTCCCAGCCGGCGAGCGCCCGCGCCGCCTCGGCACGCAGCGTGGGGTCGGGGTCGCGGCGCAGCAGCTGGGCCAGGGCGGGCAGCAGGGCTTCGTCCTCGACGTCGGCAAACGCCAGCACGGCGACGCGGCGCACGCCGGGGTCGGGGTCGGCCAGTCGTTGCAGCAGCTCCTGCGCGTCGGGATCAATCAGGTCGGTCATGTCGAGTCAATTCGCAAAGCGCCAGCGTGGCGTACCAAGGGGGGTCAACCGCTCCAGCGGCGGCGCGTGGCCGTCCTCGCGCAGCAGGGCCAGGCAGCGGCGCTTGAGCTGCACGAAAGCGGGCTCGGTCAGCAGGGCCGCGTCGCGCGGGCGGGCGAAGTCCAGCTTCAGCTCCTCGACGATGCGGCCCGGGCGCGGGCCGATGACGAGGACGCGGTCGGCGAGGAAGAGGGCTTCATCGATGTCGTGGGTGACGAACACGACGGTGGTGCGCATGCGCGCCCACAGCGCCAGCAACAGCTCCTGCATGCGGCTGCGGGTGAGTGCATCCAGCGCGCCGAAGGGCTCGTCCATCAGCAGCACGCGCGGGTGGTTGATGAGCACGCGAGCGATCTCCACACGCTGCTGCATGCCGCCCGACAGCTCGCGCGGATAGCGGCGCTCGAAGCCTTGCAGGCCGACGAGCTGCAGCAGCTCGTGAGCGCGCTGCTCGCGCTCGGCGCGCGGCACGCCCTTCATCTTCAGGCCGTAGCCAACGTTGTCGAGCACGGTCTTCCACGGGAACAGCGTGTGCTGCTGGAAGACGAGGCCACGGTCGGGATCGGGGCCGGTGATGGGCTCGCCGTCCAGGCTCAGCCGGCCATGCGAGGGCGACAGATGGCCGGCCAGTGCGCCCAGCAAGGTGGACTTGCCGCAGCCCGAGGGGCCGAGCAGGCAGACGAACTCGCCCGGCTCGATGGTGACCGACAGATCGCGCAGCACCTCGAAGCGCGCCGCGCCTTCGCCGAGTTCGATCGACAGGTGCTCGACGGTGATGCGTCCGTTCATCGCTTGCCTCCCTGCCAGGGCATCAGCCGCGCGCCCAGCCAGGTGATGACGGCACTGCTGCCCATGCCCAGCGCGCCGATGACCAACATGCCGACAACGATGTTGGGATAAGCCTGCACCGTGTAGCTCTCCCAGGTGTAGTAGCCGATGCCGTACTGGCCGGCGATCATTTCGGCCGTGACGAGGCAGAACCAGCAGGTGCCCATGCCGATGGAAAGGCCGGTCACGATGCTGGGCGCCGCACCCGGCGCGACGACCTCGGTGAAGAGCCGCCAGCCCTTCGTGCCCAGGCCGCGGGCCGAGGCGATCAGGCGGGCGTCCACGCCTTCGACACCATGGATGGTGTTGAGCAGGATGGGGAAGAGCGCGCCGACGAAGGTGATGAAGATCATGCTGCCCTCGGACGAGGGGAACATCAGGATGGAGAGCGGAATCCAAGCGACGGCAGGGATGGGGCGCAGCACCTCCAGCGGCGGCAGCAACAGGCGGTTGGCCAGTGGCAAGCGGCCGATCAGCAGACCCAGTCCCACTCCCAGCACGGCCGCCAGGCCAAAGCCGGCGCCGACGCGCAGCAGGCTGCTGGACAGATGCGGCCACAGCTTGGGCGACTGCGCCAATTGCCAGGCGGCCTCCAACACCTCGGCCGGCCTGGGCGTGTTGGCGAAGGTGACGAAACCGAGGTGCAGGCGCCAGGCGCAGGCCAGTTGCCAGGCCAGCAGGCAACCGGCGAGGGATAGCAGTTGCAGCGTGAGCCGCGTCAACGACGGCCACCAGATCGGGCGAGGTGCGACCTGAGCGGGCGCGGGCAGGACGGCGCTCATGGCATCACCGCGCCTTGGCAGCCGCCTGGGCGCCGGCAAAGTCCAGCGCCTTGCCCTTCACCGCGGCGGCATAGGCGTTGGCGGCGTCTTTCTGCAGGAAGGCGCTCAGCTGACCATTCGCATCGGCAACGAAGGACGCATTGGGCGCCAGCAGCTTGATGCGGTGCACGAGGTCATGCACATAGATGCCGCGGGCCTTCTTGCCTTCGGCTTCCAGCTTGCGCAGATCGGCCAACGCGCCCTCGATGGTGGCGTAGTGGCGCACCTTGGGTTCTCCCACCAGCCAGATGCCGGCCACGCGCTGGAAGTCGGTGATGGGCTTGCCGGTGACGGCGTCATTGGCCTTCAGCGCCAGCTTGTCGTAGTTCTTCAGCTTGGCTTCGTAGTCGATGCCGGAGGCCTTGAAGGCGGCGCGGATGTATTGGTCGTCGATGAAGGTCTCGGCCTTCAGCGGTGATTCGCGGCCCATCAGCTTCAGCGTCTCGATGGAGGTGGCCAGGGCCTTGCGGTACTCGGGCTTCCAGGTGTTGTCGCGGGTCTGCAGGCCGAGAGGCCCGTGGTACAGATAGTTCACCGCGGCCTCGATGCCGGTGACCTTCTCGATCAGCTCGCTGTACTTCTCGGGCTCGGCGGCGATGAGCTTGTCGGCCTCCAACGCGGCGCGCAGGAAGGCGACGACGATCTCGGGGTACTTCTTCGCGTAGTCGGCCGCGACGAGCGAGCCGTGATACGTCGGCGCATTGGCCTGGGCGCCGTCATAGATCTTGCGCGCGATGCCGCGGTGCTCGAAGAGCTCGACGAAGGGCACGAAGTCGGCGTGGGCCTCGATCTTGTTGGCCTGCAGCGCCGGCCCCGCCACTTCAGGCGCCTGCGTGATGATGTTGACGTCCTTCTGCGGGTCCCAGCCCTGGGACGCGATGGCGCGCAGCAGCATGCCGTGCGAGGTCGACGCGAACGGGACCGAGATCGTGCGGCCCTTCAGCTCGGACAGCGACGTGATGGTGGACTGCTTCGGGACCACGACGCCGTTGCCGCTGCCCAGTGTGCTGCCCGACAGCACGGTCAGGAAGAGGCTCTGCTTGCCGGCCTTCAGGAAGGCCGCGCCGTTGTTGGAGCCGGGGAAGTCGGCCATGGAGCCGATGTCCAGCTTGTCGGCCACCATCTCGTTGGTCAGCGGCGCGCCGGAGGTGAAGTTCTTCCACTGGATGTCGTAGGTGACACCCTTGTACTTGCCGTCCTTGGGCAGGTATTTCTCCAGCAGCTTGAGTTCACGGATCAGCAGGCCGCCGGTGGCGCAGTTGATCGTCGTGTCCTGCGTGCCGATGGCGACGCGAATCGTTTCTGCCTGCGCCGAGGCCAGCGCGAGAGACAGGGCCAGGAGAGCGAGTTTCTTCATGACAGTCAGTTCAGCGGAGGAGGTAGGGGATCTCGACGTGGACGGCGCCGGTGGGACAGTCCTTCTCGCAGGGCATGCAGTACCAGCACTCGTCGAACTTCATATAGGCCGTGCCCTTGCTGAGGTCGATGGCCAGCACGTCGAGGGGGCAGACATCCACACAGACGGTGCAGCCCTTGTGGGCGATGCACTTGTCGGCGTCGACGGTGACGGGCACTTGCGAGGGCGTCAGCGCCTGCGGGCGGATCGGGGTGGTCATGGCGATGCTCATGGGGTGGTCTTTCAAGCGGGCACGGTTTCGGCCGGAATGCGCAGCCGTGCATAGGCCGAGCTGTCGGCCTGGGCGATGGGGACGATGTAGGGCTCGATGGCGCGCTTGAAGCAGGCCATGCGGCCGTGCGTGTCCTTGTGCAGCTGGGCGTGGACCATCCAGTCCGCGTCGTTGCGCTCGGGGTAGTCGACCCGTGCGTGGTAAAGGCCCCAGCGGCTCTCGGTGCGGAACAGCGACGCGCGTGCGGCCATCTCGGCGCAGTCGCGGATGAAGTGCACTTCCATGGCTCGCATCAGCTCGTGCGGGTCGCGGGCCTGCAACTGGTCGAGGTCTTCGCGGATGGCCTCGAAGCGCTCCAGCCCGATCTCCATCTTCTTGGTGACCTTGGGCGGCTGCAGGTAGTCGTTGACCATGCGGCGCAGCTTGAACTCGACCTGGTTGGGCGGCAGGCCCTTGTCACGCAGCAGCGGCGCCTGGACACGTTGACGCTCGGCTTCCACCTGGCCGGCATCGACCGGCGCGAAGTCATTGGCAGCGCAGAAGGCGGCGCTGCTCTCTCCCGCCAACTTGCCGTAGACGAAGGCGCCCAGCATGTAGTTGTGCGGCACGCTGGCCATGTCGCCCGCGGCGTGCAGGCCGGCCACCGTCGTCTGCGCGTGCTCGTTGACCCACACGCCCGAGGCCGAATGGCCGCTGCACAGGCCGATCTCGGAGATGTGCATCTCGACCATGCGCTCGCGGTAGTCGGTGCCGCGGCCGGCGTGGAAGCGCCCGCGGCTGGGCCGCTCGTTGGTGTGCAGGATGGTCTCGATCTGTTGAATCGTTTCCTCGGCCAGATGGTCCAGCTTCAGGAACACCGGGCCGTTGCCGCCCTGCAGCTCGCGGTAGAACTCCCACATCATCTGGCCCGACCAGTAGTCGCACTCGATGAAGCGCTGGCCCTGGGCATTGGTCGTGTAGCCGCCGAAGGGCCCGGTCACATACGCACACGCCGGGCCGTTGTAGTCCTTGATCAGCGGGTTGATCTGGAAGCACTCGATGCCCGACAGCTCCGCGCCCGCGTGATAAGCCATGGAGTAGCCATCGCCCGCGTTGGTCGGGTTCTCGTAGGTGCCGAACAAGTAGCCGCTGGCCGGCAGGCCCAGGCGCCCGGCGGCGCCGCAGCTGAGCACGACGGACTTGGCGCGGATGACGTGGAAGTCGGCCGTGCGGCAGTCGAAAGCCATCGCACCGGCAATGCGGCCCTCGTGCGTCAGCAGGCGCGTGGCGACGAGGCGGTTGGTGATCTCGACGCGCGTGCGCTTGAGCTGGCGGTAGAGCACCTTCTTGATGTCGTGGCCTTCGGGCATGGGCAGCACATAGCTGCCCATGTGGTGGACCTTCTTGACGGCATAGTCGCCGGTCTCGTCCTTCTCGAACTTGACGCCCCAGCGGTCCAGCTCCTCCACCATCGCGTGGCTGTTGGCCGCATAGGCCATCACGGCCTTCTGGTTGACGATGCCGTCGTTGGCGACGGTGATCTCGCGCACGTACTGCTCGGGCGTGGCGTGGCCGGGCAGCACGGCGTTGTTGAGGCCGTCCATGCCCATGCTGATGGCGCCGCTGCGCTTGACGTTGGCCTTCTCCAGCAGCAGCACGCGCAAGGCGGGGTTGGCCTGCTTGGCCTTGACGGCCGCCATCGGTCCGGCGGTGCCGCCGCCGATGACGAGGACGTCGACTTCGGTTTCTATGAGGTTCATGTCGTCAGTGGTGCCCGGCCGCCCGAAACCGCTGACGCGCCCCCTCGGGGGGCAGTGAGCGAAGCGAGCGTGGGGGCTGTTGTTGAATCGGGACTGCGCTGCAGGCGCAGCCGGTACTGGAAGTTGTCGGCGCGGCAATAGAGGTGCTCGTAGTCGAGCGGCCGGCCGTCGCGGCCGTGGGTGAGGCGTTCGATGTGCAGCAGCGGCGCGCCGCGCTCCACGCCAAGGAGTGCGGCCTGTTCGGCGTCGGCAAGCTGGGCGTCCATGACGAGGTCGGCGTGACCGAGCGGCGCGGCGCAGTCGGCTTCGAGGATGCCGAAGATGTCGCGTACCGCCAGGTCCTCGCGGGCCACGCGCTGGCCCAGGGCGAGCGGCAGCCAGGTCAGGTCCAGCGACACCGGCTGCGAGCCGACGTGGCGAACGCGGCGGATCTCGGTGACGGGCTCGTTCATTGCAAGCTGCAGGCGCTGGGCGACTTCCTCGGTCGCGGGCACCGTGCTCACAGCCAGCAGGCGGTTGTAGGTGTCGTGCCCCAGCGCGCCCATGGCCTCGGCAAAGCCTTGCAGCCGGCCCAGTTCCTGGAAGGGCTTGAGGGGCGACACGAAGCTGCCCTTGCCCGCCACCTTGAAGATGACGCGCTCCTTCTGCAGGTCGCCCAGCGCCTGGCGCACGGTGATGCGGCTGACGCCGTACAGGCCCATCAGCTCGCTCTCGGACGGCAGGCGGTCGTGCGGCTGCCAGGCGCCGCTGACGATGCGGGCGCGGATGTCCTCGCGGATGCGGCTGTACAGCCGCACGGCAGCCGGGCCGTGGTGCAGCGGGGCGTCAGCGCGGGTGGGAAAAACAAGCATGGGAGAGGGGGCCTGACCTGTCATGTCAGGTGCTCTCATCGCAAGCGCTGTGCCGGGTGCATTCGGCACCCCGGATTGGCGCCGTTTCTCCTATGAAGACAGGGGCTTCTGGCAGGCGCCAGCCAACTCGCCGCGGTGCCTATAAATCAACAGACTGCTGCGCCATCAACAGCTGGCTGTTGATTTTTCAACAGCGCTCAGCCGCCCTGGCGTTGCAACTGGTAGTCGCGCAGCGCCCGCTGCAGCGATTGCTGACGTGTGCCGGGTTGCAGCTGGCCGACGACCTGCTCGAAACGCGCGACATTGCCGGCGTTCAGGAAAGGCCGGATGTTGTCGGCCACCGACTGGGCCGCCTGCCATCCGCCGGTGTGCACGAGGCCGATGAACATGTCGTCGAAGCCGCTGCTCAAACCCAGTTGCTGCCACTGCTGCAGCACCGGGTAGGCCTTGCCGAGCAGCACGGCGTCATAGGTCTTGCCCAGGGCTGCGACCGCCGCGGCCGTCGTCTCCGCGGACGGCGGCAGCCGGGCGGCGAGGGCCAGCGCCGCGGCCTGCACATGGCCGTCTGGGAAGGCCAGCAGTTCGCGGGCCCAGGCGGCCTGCTCGGCGGGGCTGCCATGAGCGGCGAGCCGGTCCAGCTGCTCCAGCAACAGGCGCACGACCTCGAAATGCTCGTCCATGCCTTCGCCACGCGTCAGCCGGCAACTGTTGGCGGCATGGCACTGGGTCAGCGTGCGCAGGGCCTGGGCCGGCGCTGCCGTGGTGAGCGACGCCACCGCGGCCGCTTCGATATCGCGAACGGTCGGCGGCGACGTGGGCGAGGCGCTGGCCGGAGACGGGGGCTGCAGGGCCCGCGGTACCGGTGCGGCCGCCACCGTGGTGGGTGCGGAATCGTCGTCCTGCGCCCACCACAGTCCTGCGACGACCGCCGCCGTGGCAGCGGCCAGAGCCAGCTTCGCCTTCATAGCTCAGGGCTGCAAGGCCAGGAAAGCGGCCGCCGGCCAGCGATTGGTCCGGCACCAGGCCGCATTGCCGGAGCGCGCCAGGCAGGCGTTGACGAGGGCCGTGCCGAAGGGACCGTAGACATCGATCTCGGCCGCGCCATTGCGGGTGACGGCCTCCGTGCAATGGAAGCGGTGGGCCAGGGAGCGCGCGGCGCCGCGCGGGCAGTCGCCATTGCCCGTGGCGGCGGCCGCCAGGGCCTTGCTCCAGATCGGCAGGGCCAGCGCGACGCCATCGACGACCGTCGCGCGGTTGGCCGCGCAGACCGCGCCACCGCCGCCGTCCACGCAGGCCTGCGTCGCCGCGGCGGTGAAGGGCCCATAGGTCTGGCTCGCGCTCATGCACTGGCGCWGGTGGTTGTCGTAGCGCGTGCCGTTGGGGCAATGGGCGTGCTTCTGTGCCGACGGCGCTGCCGTCGGCAGGGCCCAGCTCGCCAGCGTCGACGCGGGGTAGAGGTTGCCGGCAAAGATCCAGCCCTCGCGCAGCACGCCGTCGTTGTGCAGATACTCGACGCGGTAGTAGAGGTTGTTGGCCGATGCGGTGCCGAACACCTCCTTGACCTGCACGGCCGTGTTGGCCGGGATGGCCACCAGCAGGGCGCCGCCCGGCGTGGCGCGCATATTGAGGTTGGGCACGACCTTGACCCAGTCGCCCGCATAGGCAATGGCGCCGGCCCCTGAAGGCGCCGCGCCCACGGCCAGCGAGGCCTGCGTGGCGGCAGTGCCGGCGTCTATCCAGCCATCGGTCAGCACGCCGTTGACGAGGGCGCGGATGCGGTACAGCCGCGTCTGCTGCTGCGCGCCGCTGACCATGAAGTCCAGCACCTGATAAGTGCCCGCCGCCGCCTGGCCCAGCACCATGCCGTTGGGTGCCGAGCGCAGCGCCAGCGGCTGCAGCGTCGCGATGGCGCTGGCGAGCGACTGCAGGCCCGGCACCTGGGCGCGGCAGAGCTGGTGGCGGTTGTGGTCGATGCGGGCGTAGTTGGCTGTCTGCGCCACATAGACCTGGGTGATGCTGGCGTCGTCGAAGTTCGCGCGGCCGGCCAGGCAGGCGGCGTCGCGCACATCGTCCACGCATTCCAGCGTGCTGCCATTGAGCACGCAGGCCGCGCTGCCGACCTGCAGCAGCTTGCCGGCCTCGACGTTGCCGCCCACCGGCACGGGGCATTGCGGGCCGTCGTCCATCAGGCAGGCCACGTCGATGCCGGCGGCCTTGCCGAGGTCGGCCACGTCGGTCAGCCACAGGCGGGCGTCGTAGTTGTCGCGGTAGCCGTTGTCCTTGGCGACGTTGACGTCCGACGCGTTCTGCCAGCGGCAGACCTTGGTGGGCCCGCCGTTGTAGGCCGACCAGGCCGAGCGCGCGCGGCCACGCCAGTACTCGTCAACCTCGGCCGTGGTGCCGGTCGGCGCCGTCACGCCACCCAGGCAGGACGCGGGCGCGGCCTCCCACGCGGCGTAGTAGATGTCGATCGCGTAGGTGAAGTTCTGCATCATGTTCCAGCCCTTGCCCTGCTGGAGCTGGACGAAGTGATAGCGGTCGTCGACCTGCATCATTCCGTGGCCATGGCCGCTGTCGCCGCGCATCATCTTCAGCGTGTAGGGCTGGCCGGCGGCGAGCTGCGCATCGCGGTAGTGGGACCAGAAGGTCTCCTGGCGCAGCGTCGCGAAGGTACCGCGCTGGAAGGCCTCCAGCTCGCGCGCCGACACGCCCGGCTTGCGCGAGCGCAGATAGCGCTCGCTCGCGTCGCGGATGACGGGGTACATCGCCTGCATATAGCGCTTGCGCTCGTCGACGAGGCTGGCCGATGCGTCATTGAAGATGGTGCCGCTGTAGTTGCCACGCACGAAGCTGTCGGGGCCGAAGGCATTGGCATCGCAGCCCGACGGCGCGCGGCCATGCGTCCAGGTGCCGCCGACCTTGTTGGTGCAGGCCCAGTCATTGGGCGTGGGGGTGTAGGCCGCCTGGGCCTGGGAAGCAAAGCCAAGGCACAGGGCGATGAGGGCAAGGGTTCTCATGGCGGCTCTCCTCAGCGCGAACGACGGCGGGCCGCGATGGCCACCAGGCCTGCCAGCAGCAGGGCCACGCTGCCGGGCTCGGGCACGGCTGCCACGTCGCCCACCCGCACAGCCCAGGCCTGGGCCAGGGTGTCCGTGGCGAGCTGGTCCTGCAGGCCCATGCCCATGAAGAAGCTCAGGCCCCAGCCGGGATCGGTGGCCGTGCCGGTCCAGAACACCGGGCCGACGGCGTTGTTGGCATCGACGAGGCCGCTGAAGGGGCCGGCATGGGTGAGGCCCGTGGACGTGTTGCCGAGGCTGACGTAGAAGAGCCGGCCCAGCTCGCTGTTGAAGCCCGCGTTGTTGAGGCCGACATCGGTCGAGCCGTCCTCCGAATAGTCCAGCTGCAGCGCACTGCCATTGACCGGCAGCACGGCGGGCAGGCGCCAGTCGTCGACGCCGCCGAAGCTCAGCGACGCCGCCCACTGCGCCGCGTCGGCCTGGGTGAGCAGCCCGCCGGCGCTCGCGTCCACCAGCCACGTGAGGTGGGTCTGCGTGTCGTAGACCATGCTGCCGTTGGCGCGCGACTGCAGCTCGGCACGTGCCGGTGCACCGATCAACAAACCAGTTATTGCCAGGACGGCAATCAGCGTCTTCTTGGTCATGGGGCGAGGGCGACGGCGTCGCGTGAGCTGGAGGCGGGTCGGATGGTCCGCAAACGGCTGTGCAGCGACCATCGGGTTAGTCCGGCGTCGCCTCTGCCAATTCGAGCGGGCCGCATAACCACCGGGAATGCCACCCCGTCGCTCGCGAAGGCGGGCTTTCCTGGCGTCAGCGGGACAATCCAGGCCTTGCCGAGACGCCTCCCTAATTCCAGGGGGTCAACGACCACCCGCATGTTCGCCACCGACTGGTTTTCTCCCGCTCAAGCGCTGGGTTATCTCGCCTTCGTGCTCGGCGTCGCCTGTTTCCTGCAGACCGACGACCGGCGCTTCAAGTGGTTCATGACGGGCGAGTGCGTCGCCTACATCGCCCACTTCGCGCTGCTGGGCAACCCGACGGCGGTGGCCAGCTCGTCGCTGTCGATGCTGCGCTCCCTGCTGTCGCTGTACACGCGCTCCCGGTGGGTGGCGGTGGGCGTCGTTGCGGCCAATATCGGCTTCGGCCTCGCCATCGCGCAGCGGCCCAGTGACTGGCTGCCGCTGGGCGCGTCCTGCCTCGGCACCATCGCACTGTTCACGCTGCAGGGCGTGCCGATGCGGCTGCTGATGATGTGCGGCACGGCGCTGTGGATCGCCAACAACCTGATCGTCGGCTCCATCGGCGGCACGGCGCTGGAGGTCGTCATCGCGGTCATCAATCTCACAACCATCATGCGGATGATCAAGGCTCGCCGAGCCGCTCGAACTCCGCAATGACCTGGGCGCCGAACAGCAGCAGCGTGGCGCCGATCTCCAGGCTCAGCAGCACGGCTATTGCCGTGGTGAGAGAGCCGTAGACGGTGCCGATCTGCGACAGCGTGCCGAAGTACCAGACCAGCACGTGGCGCGACAGCTCCCACAGCAGGGCCGCGGCCAGCGCGCCGATCAGGGCCAGCGGCAGCGAGGGCCGGCCCGCGGGCATGACCATATAGACCGAGGCCAGCACGAAGACCTCGCCGGCAAAGCCCAGCAGATAGAGCATCGCCCCCGACACGCCGTGCAGCGACCAGCTCAGGCCCAGGAACTCCACCTCGCGCTGGCCCAGGGCCTGGAAGCGGCCGGCCACCAGCGTCACCAGCAGCAGGCCCAGGCTCAGGCAGAGGATGTAGACGTAGGGGATCAGCGCCGACATCAGCGCGTGCCGCCGGCGCAGCTTGTGCCGGTGATGAAAGATCACCGACATCGCCCCCTCGAGCACCGAGAAGGCCAGCGAGCTGAAGAACAGCATGCTGACCAGCAGCACCCAGCCCATCACTTCACGGTGAGCCAGGAAGCGCGCCAGCTCGGCCACGATGGCCACCGACTGGCCCGGCACCAGCCATTCCAGATAGCGGCCCACCGTCTGCAGCAGCGAGGCCTGCCCGACCCAGTGGGACAGCGCGATGACGCTGAGGATCATCAGCGGCACGATGGACAGCAGCGCGTAATAGGCCACCGCACCGGCCAGCAGCAGGCCTTGGTTGGCGCGAAAGGCCTTCAGCGTCTGCCATGCAAAGCCCCAGGGGTTGTGCAGCACGCGGGCGGTCTGGCGGGCAAACCTGTGGGTGAAGAGATACATGTCAACAGGGTCGGCCACCGCAGCGGTCGCGGCTTGTCGGTGTGCACAACGCCCCCCTGTCAGACGGCGCCTCGAAGCACCCAAGTGCGAGTGCATGGCCGTGTAACAGCGCGTACGCTGCCATGCCATGAGCGCACTTCCCTCCAGCATCGACACGCCCACGCCTACGCCCGCCGGCGAACCGATGCGCCTGCACATGCCCGTCGACATCCGCAGCTTTTCGCTCGCCTTGATCGCGCTGGTGGCGGCGCTGGCCGCCTTGCATGTGGCCGGCGCGTTCTTCGTGCCGGTGCTGCTCGGCGTGATGCTGAGCTATGCCCTGAACCCCTTGGTCGACCGGCTGCAACGGCTGCGGCTGCCCCGGGCGCTGGCGGCGGCGGCGCTGCTGTTGGGCCTTGTAGGCGGCGTCGGCTGGACGAGCTATGCGCTTTCCGATGACGCCAGCAAGCTGCTTGAAGCCTTGCCCGTGGCCGCCGAGAAGGTGCGCGCGGCGATGGCGGAGCGCCGGCCCGGCGTGAACCCGCTGGCGCAGGTGCAGAAGGCGGCAACCCAGCTGGAACAGGCGGCTGAGGCCAGCGCGACCGCCCCTGCCGCCAGCCCTCGCGGCATCACCCGCGTCATCGTCGAGCGCCCCCGCTTCAACCTGCACGACTACCTGCTGAGCGGCACGGTGGGCTTGCTGGCCTTGCTCGGCTCGATCTTGGTGGTGGTGTTCATCGCCTTCTTCCTGCTCGCCTCGGGCGACACCTTCCGGCGCAAGCTGGTGCACCTGGCCGGCCCCACCTTTGCCAAGCGGCGGTTGACGGTCCAGACGCTGGACGAGATCGGCTCGCAGATTCAGGGCTATCTGATCGTGCAGGTGATCACCAGCGCCGCAGTCGGCTTGACGATCTGGCTGTCCTTCACGCTCGTGGGCATGGAGCATGCCGCCGTCTGGGGCGTGGTGGCCTTCACACTGGACTTCATACCCTATATCGGCGCCGCCACGCTGACCAGCACCGCGGGCTTGATGAGCTTCGTGCAGTTCGGCAGCGCGGACATGGCGCTGCTCGTGGCAGGCATCGCGCTGGGCGTGCACACGCTGTCAGGCAACCTGCTGATGCCGTGGCTGAGCAGCCGCAGCAGCCGCATGAACCCCGTTGTCGTGTTCATCGGCGTGCTGGGCTTCGGCTGGTTGTGGGGCCTGCCGGGCCTGCTGCTGGGCGTGCCCATCCTGGCCAGCACCAAGGCGGTGTGCGACCGTGTGGATGGGCTGCAGCCCATCGGCGAGCTGCTGGGGGACTGAAGCCCCTCGCCCAGCCTCGCGTCGCTGAACGCGCGCGAGGCTGGTCGGTCCCCCGCGGGGACGGCGATGCTTGCGGCATTGAGCCGCAAGCACATCGCCAGCGCGGGCCGGCTAGGGAGCGGCCCGGCGCTCGGCCCGCAAGCCGGCAGCCCGGGCGAAAGTTCAGCGGTTAGCGCTGTAGTTCACCGGCAGCCAGTCATAGCCCTTGCCGTCGGCGCGCAGCTTGCCGATGCCGGGGAAGGACACATGCGTCACGGCCACGTAGTAGCCGTCCTTGGCGGCCGCCGCATAGGCCTTCTCGCGTGCCGGCGCAGCGGCCTTGGGGTCGGAGTCGAAGCTCATCGTCACGGCCGGCTCGGGGAATTGCACGGCGGCGACGTGCATCAGGTCGCCCCAGAACATCATCTTCTGGCCCTTGCTCTCGGCGACGTAGTTGCTGTGGCCGGGCGTGTGGCCATAGGCCGGATAGGCTTTCACGCCGGGCACGATCTCGACGCCGGCGGCGCTGCCCTCGAAGGGCTTGAAGCGGCCCGCGTCGGCATAAGCCTTCACGTTGGCGGCGATAGCCTTGGCACCGTCGCCCTTGGCCACCTGCTCGGGTGCCAGCCAGAAGTCGGCGTCGCGCTTGTCCACGCGCAGCGTCGCGTTCGGGAAGTTGGCCTTGCCGTCGACGGCAGTGCCGCCGATGTGGTCGCTGTGCATATGCGTGATGACCACTTCGTCGACCTGCTCAGGCGCATAGCCCGCAGCCTTGAGATTGGCCAGTACGCGGCCCAACGTCGGGCCGAACTGGCCCGCGGCGCCGGTATCGACGAGGACGATCTTGGCCCCGGTGTTGATCAGGTAGGCGTTGAAGGATGTCTCCAGCGGCACGCCGAGGTAGGCGTGCTGCAGGGCCTTGACCGTGTTGGGCACGGGTTGCTGCAGCAGCTTGTCGACGGGCAGGTCCAGCGTGCCGTCGGACAGGGCCGTGACCTCGAAATCGCCGAGCTGCATGCGGTACCAGCCGGGCGCCTGGCCCTTGAGCTGCGGGCCGGCGGCGAGGGCGGTGGCGCTGAAACCGAGGGCGATGGCGGCGGGGAGCAGACGCTTTAGCATGGTGGGTCTCCGGGGGATTTTGAGGAAGCGGCGCAGGATAGCGGCGCCTCGACGGCCTTGCAGCCCCCAGGGATGTTGTCTGCATCCTGGACAGCACATGGCGGCGCGGATGCCTGGAATCCGGACGGTTTCGCAGCGCCAGAGGCCAAAACCGCGGGTTAGCTCGCAAGGGTTTGCCAGCAACTCGCCCCGAGTTGGCGCGGGCATGGCTTTTGCGCTTTGGCATCTGGTTCCAAACACAACAACCAGGAGACACGCCATGACCCGACGCCTACCGGCGCCGACGTTCCACGTCCGCCCGCTGCAATTCGCCATCCTCGCCGCACTCGGCGCCACGGTCGCGCTGCCGGCGGCCGCCCAGACCGCGGCCGAACCCGCGGTGACGACGCTGGACGTCGTCAAGGTCACGGCGCGCAAGCGCGAGGAGTCGCTGCAGGACGTGCCGGTGGCCGTCACGGCGCTGAGCGCCGAGCAGCTGGACAAGCTCGCCATCAAGGACCTGGGCGATCTGCAGGGCCAGGTGCCCAACCTGACCATCTACGCCGCGCGCGGCAGCAACACGACGATCACGACCTTCATCCGCGGCGTCGGCCAGGCCGACCCGCTGTGGGGCGTGGACCCGGGCGTGGGCATCTATTTCGACGACGTCTACATCGCCCGCCCGCAAGGTGCGCTGCTGGACGTGTACGACGTGCAGCGCGTGGAAGTGCTGCGCGGCCCGCAGGGCACGCTGTACGGCAAGAACACCATCGGCGGCGCGGTGAAATACGTGTCCAAGCCGCTGCCCCAGAAGACCGAAGGCTCGGTGACGCTGGCCATCGGCAACTACGGCCAGGTCACCGCCAAGGGTGGTGTCGGCACGGCCGTCAACGACGGCCAGTTCCGCTTCCGCCTCGCCGGCGCCAGCCTGAACCGCGACGGCTACGGCAAGAACCTGACCGACGGCAGCCCCGTCAGCGACCAGGCGACGATGAGCGGCCGCTTCTCGGCCGGCTGGTTCCCGACCGGCTCCAGCTTCAACGCCCAGGTGTCGGTGGACCGCACCCGGGACGACTCGCATATGCGCGGCTTCCAGCGCCTGAACGTCAGCGCCTTCGACCCCGCCAAGACGCCCCCCACCCCTGGCCGCTACGACATCGCGACAGGCATGCCCAACGCCAACCGCACCAGCAGCGAGGGCGAATCGCTGACGCTGAACTGGGGCCTCAGCGACGACTGGAGCCTGAAGTACATCCTGGCGCATCGCGCCTCCGACACCAACACCTCCATCGACTTCGACGGCCTGCCCAACAAGACCGCCGACGTGCGCGCCGAGTACCACGACAGCTCGCAGAGCCATGAGCTGCAGGCCATCTACGAAGGCAAGAACCACTCGGGCGTCATCGGCGTCTACTACTTCGATGGCCGCGCCGGCGGCACGGTGCGCAACAACTTCTTCAACCTGAGCTTCGGCACGACCAATGGCCTGGTCTACACCCAGGGCAAGGCCATCTTCGGCGACTGGAGCTGGCGCCTGACGCCGCAGTTCAGCGTCAGCACCGGCCTGCGCTATACCGACGAGAGCAAGCGCGCCGTCGTGCTGAACCAGGCCTTCGCGAACGACCAGTTCAGCGGCCCACCCATCGCCGTGCCGGCCAACTTCGACAACAGCCGCTCGGTGACCAACACCTCGCCGCGCCTGTCSCTCGAATACAGGGCCAGCCAGGAAGTGAAGCTCTACACGACGGCCTCGCGCGGCTTCAAGAGCGGCGGCTACAACATCCGCGCCAACACCGTGGCCTTCCCGTCTTCGGGCAAGCCCTTCGCGGACGAGGTGCTGGACTCGCTGGAGCTCGGCGCCAAGATGATCCTGGACAGCGGCCGGCTGGAGCTGAACACCGCCGTCTTCCACAACAAGTACAAGAACGTGCAGCTGTCGGTGTTCACCAGCTACACCCAGGCCAATGGTCAGCCCGGCTTCTTCGGCGACTTCACCAACGCCGGCAAGGCCACCGTCAACGGTGCCGAGGTCGAGTTCCTGTGGATGCCGACGCCGGCCTGGCGCATCAGCGGCAACCTGGCCACGCTGGACGCCAAATACGACGAGTACTTCGACCGCGGCGTGAACGTGGCGGCCGACAAGAAGTTCACCAACACGCCCAAGTTCCAGGCCGGCCTGAACATCGAGCACAACGCCAAACTCGCCATCGGCACGCTGCGCTCGCGCCTGGGCCTGGCCCACCGCAGCAAGGTCTACCCGACGACCGACCTGTCGGAGGCGCTGGCCCAGGACGCCTACACGCTGGTCAACGCCGGCCTGATCTGGGAGAAGGACCCCAAGCTGAGCTTCTTCCTGCAGGGCAGCAACCTGACCAACAAGGCCTACAAGACCGACGGCTACAACATCGCGGCGCTGAGCGTGCTGAACGCCTACTACGGCCCGCCGCGCACGTTCACGATTGGCGGAACCTTGAAGTTCTGATGGGGGTTGGTGGGTTGCTTTCTCAGGGAGTGTGGTTACTCGATGCATTGCCGGGAGTCCGTCCCGGCGGCCGGGTAACTTTCTTCTGCGGGGCCAGAAGAAAGTCACCAAAGAAGAGGCCCTGAACCGCACACCAGCACGACGCCGCCACCAGCGGCGCGCGAAAACAGCCAACGGCATTGCGGGAAGAAGCGACCCGCTGCGCTCTCGCGTCTGACTTGTCACGAGCGGGATCCATCGCACCAGCACCCCGTTCGACGCGCGGCTGCACGCCGTGCTCATCAGGAAATACCGAACAGCCGCGTCGCTCGGGCGACGCTGCATTGGGTTTGCTTGCTGATGAGCCCGGCGTGCAGCCGGCGTCAACTGGCGTGAAGGTCCGATCGCTGGCGCTCTTCACAAGTCGTGTGCGAGAGCGCAGCGGTTCGCTTGTGGGCATGCCCCGCTTCGAGCGACGCGAGCGCCTGATACCGCTCGAGTGCGGATTGCATTAGCGCTCCTCTTTTGGTGACTTTTCTCTGGCGCGTCAGAGAAAAGTTACCCGCCCTGCCGGGGCGGACTCCCGGCACCACACTCGCCACCAACCAAAAGTAGCGGGCACCCACATGAAATGGATAGACCAAGGCGCGCCGCCACCAACGCCCACCGCGCTACATTCCCGCCGTCATGCCCCTGTCTAAAAACCAGACACCCGCCCCGCTCGACATCCCCCAGGATGTCGACGGGCTGTTGCGCCTGGCCGCGCAGTCGATGTTCGACGTGCTGGCCCGGTCGACGGAAGGGATGATGGTCATCGACCGCAACCATCGCGTGGTCTGGATCAGCGACGGCTACAAGCGCTTCCTGCCGGCGCTCGGGTTCAGCGACGAACACGAGTTCGTTGGCAAGCGGGTGGAGGACGTGGTCCCGAACACGCAGATGCTGCAGGTGCTGGAAACCGGCAAGCCGGTGCTGGTGGACCTGCTGACCAACAAGGCCGGCACCTTCCTGGTTAGCCGCCTGCCGCTGAGGAACGACGCAGGCGAGGTCATCGGCGCGCTGGGCTTGGTGCTGCTGGACCACCCCGAGACGACGATGCAGCCGCTGATCCAGAAGTTCGCGCGCATGCAGCAGGAGCTGGAAGATACGCGGCGCCAGCTGGCCGCCCAGCGCCGGCCCAAGTACACGATTGCCAGCTTCATCGGCGCCAGCCCGGCGGCGCTGGAAGTGAAGCGCCAGGCCCGCCGCGTCGCGCAGACCGACTCGACCGTGCTGCTGCTCGGCGAGACCGGCACCGGCAAGGAGCTGATGGCCCACGCCATCCACTCCGCGTCGCGCCGCGCGCATCGGCCGCTGGTGGGCGTCAACATCGCCGCCGTGCCCGAGACGCTGCTGGAGGCCGAGTTCTTCGGCGTCGCGCCGGGCGCCTACACCGGCGCCGACCGCAAGGGTCGCGACGGCAAGTTCAAGCTGGCGGACGGCGGCACGCTGTTCCTGGACGAGATCGGCGACATGCCGCTGGCGCTTCAATCGAAGCTGCTGCGCGTGCTGCAGGAGCAGGAGGTGGAGCCGCTGGGCAGCAACACCGTGCTGCGAGTGGACGTGCGCGTGATCGCCGCGACGAGCCGTGACCTCGCCGCCATGGTCGCTGCCGGCCAGTTCCGCGCCGACCTGTACTACCGACTCAATGTGCTGCCCATCCGCGTGCCGGCGCTGCGCGAGCGCCTGGACGACATCGAGGCGCTGGCCGAGGCCCTGGGCGAAGACATCGCCCGCCGCAGCGGCATGCCGCAAAAGCTCTTGAGCCCCGACGCCATCGAATGGCTGATGCAGCAGGGCTGGCCCGGCAATATCCGCGAACTGCGCAACACGCTGGAGCAGGTCAGCCTGATGAGCGACGACATGCAGCTGACGGCGGCGCATTTCCAGGGTGGAGCGGTGGGGCGGACGCCGGCTGCCGCAACGCCCGCGCCGGCGCCTCAACCCGCGGCGCCTGCCGTCACGACGGCCCAGGCCGTGGCGCCACTGCCCGAGTTGATCGAAGCCCTGGAGCGTGACGCCATCACCCGCGCGCTGCAGGCCACCGGCGGCAACCGCATGGCGGCGGCCAGGCTGCTGCAGATCTCGCGAGCGTCGCTGTACGAGAGGCTGGCACGTTGGCCGGAGTTGGAGCAGGCACGCGAACCGGAATGAAGCCTCCCAGCTTCCTCAGCAGCGCCGCGATCGCGCTCGTCACACCCTGGTTGATCATCGTCGGCCTCGGTATCTGGCGGCCCAGCCAGCGGGTCGAGCCTTGGACAGTCGTCTTCGCAAACGGGCTGATCAACTGGATGTTCATGGCCGGCCCGCAGATTGTCGTCACCGCCCTGGGCGCGTTTTGCCCGAGCTGCCGCCGCTTCACCTGGCTGCCGCTGCTGATGCTGACGCTGCTGCTGTGCTGCTTTGAGGCGTGGATCCTGTGGTGCGTGCCCGTGCGCGAAAGTGGATTGGCCTGGATCTTCTATTTCCCGCTGGCGTTGGCCGTTGCGCTCTTGTCCATGCTGGGGCTGTTCATTGCGCGTGCCAGGCAAAAGACCGGCCTCTAGGCTGGCCAGCGCCAGAGCATTCGTCCATATTTCAGGCAGCGCCTAACTCCCGGACACTCGGCAACAGTTTCGCGGCCGAAAACTTCGGGACAACCCGCACAAAATCCGCCCCGGCGCTCCCTTCCCCGCCGGGCACGGCCCTTGCAAAAAGGGAAGACACCGTCTGCCGACAGAGCAGGCCTCAAGAACTTCAGGAGACAAGCCCATGCGCTTCACCACGCGCCGCTTCGCCATCGCCGCCGCCACCCTGGCGGTCGCCCTGCCTGGCCTCGCCCTGGCTGCCGATAAAGAAATCCGCATCGCCCACGTCTACAGCAAGACCGGCCCGTTGGAGGCCTACGGCAAGCAGACGCAGACCGGCTTCATGATGGGCCTGGACTACGCCACCGGCGGCACCATGACGGTGGCGGGCAAGAAGCTCGTCGTCATCGAGAAGGACGACCAGGGCAAGCCCGACGTGGGCAAGAGCCTGCTGGCCGCGGCCTATGGCGACGACAAGGCCGACATCGCCGTCGGACCGTCGTCCAGCGGCGTGGCGCTGGCCATGCTCCCCGTGGCCGAGGAATACAAGAAGATCCTGCTGGTGGAGCCCGCCGTGGCCGACTCCATCACCGGCGACAAGTGGAACAAATACATCTTCCGCACCGGCCGCAACTCCAGCCAGGACGCCATCGGCAACGCCGTCGCCTCCGACATCCAGGGCCTGAACATCGGCATCCTGGCCCAGGACTACGCCTTCGGCCGCGACGCCGTGAAGGCCTACAAGGAGGCGCTGAAGAAGGCCAAGATCGTCCACGAGGAATACCTGCCCACGGCGACGACCGACTTCACCGCCGGCATCCAGCGCCTGGTGGATGCGCTCAAGGACAAGCAAGGTCCCAAGGTCATCGCCGTCGTGTGGGCCGGCGCCACGCCGCCCTTCGGCGCGCTGGCCGCGCTGGACCTGCAGAAGCGCTACGGCATCGGCGTGGGCTCGGGCGGCAACATCTTGCCGGCCATGACCGCCTACAAGCAGTTCCCGGGCATGGAAGGCGCGACCTACTACTACTTCGGCATCCCGAAGAACCCGGTCAACGAGTGGCTGGTGGCCAACCACTACAAGCAGTTCAAGAACCCGCCCGACTTCTTCACGGCCGGCGGCATGAGCGCGGCGATTGCGCTGGTTGAAGCCCTGAAGAAGACCGGCGGCGACACGGCGACCAACAAGCTCATCAAGACCATGGAAGGCATGAGCTTCGAGACGCCCAAGGGCAAGATGACCTTCCGGGCGGAAGACCACCAGGCCATGCAGTCGATGTACCACTTCCGCATCAAGGTGGACCCGGCTTTCCCTTGGGGCGTGCCGGAGCTGGTGCGCGAGATCAAGCCGGAGGAAATGCAGGTCCCCATCCGCAACAAGCGTTGATCCCGGACGGCCCGTGCTCGAGACCAAGAACCTGACGATCCGCTTCGGCGGCCATGTGGCCGTCGACGGCGTGTCGTGTGCCTTCCAGCCCGGCACGCTGACGGCCATCGTCGGCCCCAACGGCGCGGGTAAGACGACCTACTTCAACCTGATCTCGGGCCAGTTGCCCGCGACCGCCGGCGAGGTGTGGCTGGACGGCGAGAACCTGACCAAGCTGCCGGCGCCGCTGCGCACGCGGCGTGGGCTGGGTCGCGCATTCCAGTTGACGCAGTTGTTCGCCCACCTGACCGTACTGGAGAACGTGCGGCTTGCCGTGCAGGCCCGCCATGGCAAGGGCCTGCGCATGCTGTCCGTGTGGTTGTCGCATCGCGAATTGATCGACGAGGCGCGGGCGATCCTCGACCGTGTGCGGCTCGCTTCGCGCGCCGATGACCTGGCCGCCAGCCTGCCGCATGGCGACCAGCGCAAGCTCGAAGTGGCCATGCTGATTGCGCTGGACCCCAAGGTCTATCTCTTCGATGAACCGACCGCTGGCATGAGCGTGGACGAGGTGCCCGTCGTGCTGGACCTGATCCGCGCGCTGAAGGCGGAGAAGAAGCACACGCTGCTGCTGGTGGAACACAAGATGGACGTCGTGCGCGAGCTGGCCGACCGCATCATCGTCTTGCACCAGGGCAAGCTAGTGGCCGACGGCGACCCGGCGACGGTGATCGCGTCGCCTATCGTGCAAGAGGCCTACCTGGGGGTTGCGGCATGAACTTGCTCGAACTGAAGGGCGTCCACACCCACGTCGGGGCGTATCACATCCTGCATGGCGTCGACCTCGAAGTGCCCGCTGGCCAGGTGACCATGCTGCTGGGCCGCAAT
Organism: Roseateles sp. P2_H4; assembly: GCF_056403315.1. Lineage (NCBI taxonomy): Bacteria > Pseudomonadati > Pseudomonadota > Betaproteobacteria > Burkholderiales > Sphaerotilaceae > Roseateles > Roseateles sp. P2_H4. The sequence goes on from NZ_JBFUFR010000011.1 coordinate 149,784, forward strand.
GGCGCGGGCAAGACGAGCACCTTGCGCACGCTGATGGGCCTGTGGACGGCCAGCAGCGGCTCGGTGTGGTTCAAGGGCGAAGAGATCACGAAGCTGGCCACGCCTGACATCGCCTCGCGCGGCATTGCCTATGTGCCCGAGACCATGGGCATCTTCGGCGAGCTCAGCGTGGCGGAGAACCTGCTGCTGGCCGCCCGCTCGGCCAAACGGTTGGCGGATCTGGATGCGCAGCGGCTGGATTGGCTGTTCGGTTTGTTCCCTGCGTTGAAGACGTTCTGGCAGCACCCGGCGGGCAAGTTGTCGGGTGGGCAGAAGCAGATGCTCGCCATCGCGCGCGCCATGATCGAACCGCGGGAGCTGTTGGTCATCGACGAACCCAGCAAGGGCCTGGCGCCGGCCATCGTGCAGAACCTCATCACGGCGCTGCGGGAGTTGAAGAAGACGTCGCAGGCGACGGTGCTGCTGGTGGAGCAGAACTTTCGGGTGGCGGCTGAGCTGGGCGATTCGGTCGCGGTGATGGATGACGGAAGGATCGTGCATCGCGGGGCGATGCGAGAGTTGATCGAGGACGCGGCGCTGCAGCAGCGGTTGCTGGGGTTGTCGTTGGGAGCGCATCAATGAGCGCTTGGAATTTCTGGGATGCTTTTGCGGAGAACGTGCCTGCTCGCTGCATTGCCGGGAGTCCGTCCCGGCGGCCGGGTAACTTTCTTCTGCGGGGCCAGAAGAAAGTCACCAAAGAAGAGGCCCTGAACCGCACACGAGCACCACACGCCCTTGGCACAGCGGCTAACTCACTTCGGCACCGTGCCCAGATGCGAGCCGCTGCGCTCTCGCGTCTGACTTGTCACGACCAACATCCATCGCACCAGCAGCCCGTCCGACGCGCGGCTGCACGCCGGGCTCACCAGAACAGCCCAATGCAGCGCCGCCCGAGCGGCGCGGCTGTTCGGCATTTGTCGGGCGTCGGCGTGCAGCCGCGACTTAAGCGGCGTGAAGATCCAAGCCGTGGTGGTTTGCATAAGTGGTGGGCGAGAGCGCAGCGGCTCGCGTCGGGGCGCTCTCCAGTTCGAGCATCGCGAGCGCCTCATCCCGCTCGAGTGCGGATTGCATTCAGCGCTCCTCTTTTGGTGACTTTTCTCTGGCGCGTCAGAGAAAAGTTACCCGCCCTCGCGGGGCGGATTCCCGCGGCACTGCACCGGGTCAGAAGGCTCATCGCAAGAGCAACCTTTTGACGGACGCCCCATGAAACTCGACCCCCGCCCCCTCGCACTGCTGGCAGCAATCATGCTTCTAGCCCTGCCCCTCACCGGCAGCCCCAGCACCTGGCTCAACCTGACCTTGGCCGGCATCGCCATGGGACTCATCATCTTCGTCATCGCCTCGGGCCTGACCCTGGTCTTCGGCCTGATGGACGTCCTCAACTTTGGCCACGGCGTCTTCATCGCCCTCGGTGCCTTCACGGCCACCACCGTGCTCGCCTTCCTCGCCCCCTGGGCCACCAGCCCCAATGTCGCCTCCAACCTCGCCGCACTCGCTGCCGCCTGCACGGCAGGCATGGCCATCGCGGCAGCGGTGGGTGTCGTCTTCGAACGGGTGCTCGTCAGACCCGTCTACGGCCAGCACCTGAAGCAGATCCTCATCACCATGGGCGGCATGATCATTGGCGAGGAGCTGATCAAGGCCACCTGGGGTGCCCAGCTCATCCCGCTGCCCATGCCCGATGCGCTGCGCGGCATCTTCCTGTTCGGTGACGTCGCGGTCGAAAAGTTCCGCGTGCTGTCCATGCTCATCGGTATCGCGGTCCTCATCGCACTGCTGCTGGTGCTGAACCGCACCAAGATCGGCCTGCTGATCCGCGCCGGCGTGCAGGACCGCGAGATGGTCGAGGCGCTGGGCTATCGCGTGCGGCGCCTCTTCGTCGGCGTCTTCGTGGCCGGCGCCGCGCTGGCGGGCCTGGGCGGCGTGCTGTGGGGCCTGGTGCAACAGGGCGTCACGCCGCAGATCGGTGCCCAGGTCAACCTGCTGCTCTTCATCGTCATCATCATCGGCGGCCTCGGCTCGACGGTGGGCTGCCTGGTCGGCGCGCTGCTGGTCGGGCTGGTCGCCAACTACGCCGGCTTCATTGCGCCCAAGGCGGCGCTGTTCTCCAACATCGGACTGATGGTCGCCATCCTGCTGTGGCGCCCGCAAGGCCTCTACCCGGTGGGCGCCAAATGATGCGTGCGCTGCTCTCCCACGACCTGCCGCGCAGCCGCATCCTCGGCGCGCTGCTGGCCGCCTGCTTCGTCGGCCTGCTCGGCGCGCCCTTCATCTTCCCGGGCACCCAGGCGCTGAACGTCGCGGCCAAGATCCTGGTCTTCATCCTGCTCGTCGCCAGCTACGACCTGCTGCTGGGCTACACCGGCATCGTCAGCTTCGCCCACACCATGTTCGTCGGCATCGGTGCCTACGGCATCGCCATCGCATCGACGCGTCTGGGGTCGGACTGGACGTCGCTGGGCATTGGCTTCATCGCCGCCCTCGCACTGAGCGCCGTGCTGGCCCTCGCCATGGGCCTGGCCAGCCTGCGCGTGAAGGCCATCTTCTTCGCCATGATCACGCTGGCCGTCGCCTCGGCCTTCATGACGCTGGCCTCGCAACTGAGCGACTTCACCGGCGGCGAGGACGGCCTGAACTTCCAGCTGCCTTCGGCGCTGCGCCCGTCGACCGAGTTCATGGATGACCCGATCCTCGGCGTCATGCTCGACGGCCGGCTGCTGACCTACTACCTGCTCTTCGTCGCCGTCGCGGCCCTCATCGCGCTGCTGCTGCGCATCGTCAACTCGCCTTTCGGCCGCGTGCTGCAGGCCATCCGCGAGAACGAGTTCCGCGCCGAGGCGATCGGCTACCGCACTGTCGTCTACCGCACCGGCGCCAACATCGTCGCGGCCCTGCTGGCCTGCTGCGGCGGCGCCTTGCTGGCGCTGTGGCTGCGCTACACCGGCCCCGAGACGGCGATGAGCATGGAGATCATGCTGGACCTGCTGCTCATCGTCGTCATCGGCGGCATGGGCACGGTCTATGGCGCCGTCATCGGCAGCGTGCTCTTCATCGTCGCGCAGAACTATCTGCAGGCCCTGCTGAAGGCGGCCGGCTCGCTGGTCGAAGGCGTGCCGGTGCTGAGCACCTTGATCTCGCCCGACCGCTGGTTGCTGTGGCTGGGCCTGCTCTTCGTGCTGGCGGTCTACCACTTCCCCGGCGGCATCGTCGGGCGGCTGCGGCTGGCGGCGTGGACGCGAGGGAGAAAGAACCAATGAGATCGCGTTACCTGAACTGCCTGGGTCGCGAGATCCATTTCACCGAATGGGGCGACCCGGCGGCGCCGCCGGTCATCGCCTGGCATGGCCTGGCGCGCAGCAGTCGCGACTTCGATGACTTCGCCGCCGCGCTCAGCGGTCGCTGGCATGTCGTTTGCCCCGACACGTTGGGCCGCGGCCTGTCGCAATGGGCCATCAACCCGGCCAGCGAGTACTGCCTGGCGTTCTATGTCGAGCAGGCCGAAGCGCTGCTGGACCAGTTGGGCCTGCAGAAGGTGCACTGGGTCGGCACCTCCATGGGTGGCGCCATCGGCACGCTGGGCGCGGCCACCCAGCTGCGCGGCCGCATCAAGCGCCTGGTGCTGAACGACAACGGCCCCGAGCTGGCCGCGCCGGCGCTGGCGCGCATCAAGAGCTACGCGGGGCAGCCGCCGAGCTTCGCGACGATCGGCGAACTGGAGGCCTACTTCCGCGAGATCTACGCGAGCTTTGGTCACCTGAGCGACACCCAGTGGCGCCACCTCACCGAGACCTCGCTGCGCCGCCTGCCCGATGGCCGCGTGACGACGCATTACGACCCCGCGATGGCCGACCAGTTCGACCACCATCCCGACGACTATCTGCTGTGGGAGGCCTGGGACCAGCTCGACCTGCCCGTGCTCTGCCTGCGCGGCGAGGACTCGACGCTGCTGACCGCCGAGACCGCCCAGGCCATGCGCGAGCGCGGTCCGCGCGCGGCCGTCGCCCTCATCCCCGGCTGCGGCCATGCGCCTGCCTTGAACACGCCCGAGCAGATCGGCCTGATCGAGCGCTTCCTGTCGGCCGATCAAACCCCGTGAATGCCCGTAAGCCTGTGTCAGGCTTGAAGGCCTAGAGTCGCGCAGCCAACCGGTAAGTCCATGAGCGAATTCATCCTCGAGACCCAGGACCTGACCAAGGAGTTCAAAGGCTTCACCGCCGTCGACTCGGTCAACCTGCGCGTGCAGCGTGGCCACATCCACGCACTGCTGGGCCCCAACGGCGCCGGCAAGACCACCTGCTTCAATCTGCTGACCAAGTTCCTGACGCCGACGCGCGGCCGCATCGTCTTCGCGGGCGCCGACATCACCGGCGAGAACTCGGCCCAGATCGCGCGCCGCGGCGTCATCCGTTCCTTCCAGATCTCGGCCGTCTTCCCCCACCTCAGCGTGCTGGAGAACGTGCGCATCGGCCTGCAGCGCTTCACCGGCACGAGCTTCCATTTCTGGAAAGGTCTCACCGGCCTGAAGACGCTGGACGCCAAGGTGCTGTCGCTGCTGGAGTTGGTCGACCTGCGCGACATGGCCCATGTGAAGGCGGCCGACCTGCCTTATGGCCGCAAGCGCGCGCTGGAGATCGCCACCACCATGGCCATGGAGCCGCAGCTGATGCTGCTGGACGAACCGACCCAGGGCATGGGGCATGAGGACGTGGACCGTGTGACGGCGCTGATCAAGCGTGTGGCCGAGGGGCGCACCGTGTTGATGGTGGAGCACAACATGAAGGTGGTGGCGAGCATTGCGGACCGGATCACCGTGCTGGCTCGCGGTGCCGTGCTGGCGGAGGGGGATTACGCGACGGTGTCGAAGCATCCGGCGGTGCTGGAGGCTTATATGGGCACCGAGGCGACTGAGTTGGTGGGGGCGCATTGATGAGCAGTGTTGCTCTTGCGAAGAGCCTCTCGACCCGGTGCAGTGCCGCGGGAATCCGCCCCGCGAGGGCGGGTAACTTTTCTCTGACGCGCCAGAGAAAAGTCACCAAA